>DATMMA010000186.1:0-54687 GCA_035570295.1 Streptosporangiaceae bacterium | reverse complement strand
CCTGTGCCGCCGCCTGCTGGAAGAGCTCATTCTCGGTTTGCTGGACACCAGGTGCGCCGAGCTGCATGGCCTGCTCGCACAAGCCCCAGCTCGTGGTGATGACCTGGTCCTTGTCTGCGTTGATGATCGCGGCGTACTCGTCGACGCCGTCAATGAGGTTGTTCGGAGCCTCGTAGACGTCGATATTCGCACCCGGCGCCAGCGCGGAGACGTCCTCGATGTCCAGGACCGACTCGCCGCTGCCAGGACCAGCGGGCTCGCCGCCGTTCACGTTGATCTGGTGCAGGCGCGCCGCCATCCGCGCCGCGGCGGAGGCACCGAAATAGCAGGTGTCGAACCTCTTGATGTCCGACCTCACGAACGGCTCAAGTTCGTACACCGCGATGCTCTGCCCGGCACCGAGGTCGCCGGCACCGTACAGACCGAAAGCTCCGTATGCCCGAGCGATCTGATCGTCCGTAAGGCCGCCGAATTCCTGAGCGGCGGCTAGCGCGCCGGCGCACGCGTGCGGTGAGCCGGGCGGGAACGTCGCGCCTGCGCGGGGAGCCGCCGTGGCTGCGTGGTGACCCGCATTGTTCGCGCCGCGGACTACCGGAATGGCTTGTGCGTGCACCAGGTTGTCCAGGCCGATGACCGCGGTAACGTTCGCGGCGATCGACGAAGGCACTTTGATGGCGCTAGTCGTCGCCTGACCCGCGGATCCGTTCGCGAGCTGGTATTTCGCCAGTCCGGTGCTGAAAGCCCTTTCGACGTGCTGCGCGGTGCCGGAGAACCGGACCAGCAGGCCGTCGCTGGCTACGCTGGTCACTTGCAGCCCGTCAGTCCGGAGCTGTGACCGCACTGCCGCGATAGAAGCCTTGGCCGGGCCGAACCGGGCGGCGAAGGCTCCGGTCGGCAGGTAGTGGTGGAACTCCGGCGACTCGGGCGCGCTGACCTGGCTGATGAAAGCGGCCAGGGCTGCCGCGTTCCGCGGCTGAAGGACGATGGTGCCCTGAACGGTCGCCGTGGATTTGACTGCGCCGATCCGTCGGGCTCCGGCCGGCACGCGAGGCGCTGAAGTGACCTTGACCATGGTCGGTTTAGGCAGCACCGGCGCCGCTGTGGCGGCGCCGGCCGACCCGACCACGAACGTTGCTGTCGACATCGACGCGACTGCGCAAGCCACAGCGAACCGTTTCATCCGCCCTCCCCAGAATGGACGTCAGCAACCGAGGCAGGACGTTACTGATGCGGCGGATGGAATACAACCAAGAGCTGATGGCGGCTTGACAGCGGCGCTCAGTCCATTTCCGTGCCATGTCCCGGTCTCCAGCGGGAACGGCAGATCGCTCGGGCGAATGGCTGCCGGGCGTGCCCGGCTCACGCCAGGGAGCGAGCAACCTCCTCGAGGTGGCTCATCGACTCCTGCATGCCGGTTTCTATGCCCGAGTCGACGTGCGCGTGCTCGGTGACATGACCGAAGTACGTACCGCGAGCCATGGCATCCAGGAATCCGCCCGGCCGTCCGGCTGCGCACTGGTGGGCGGCCAGCCCGGGCAGTAGTGCGGCTAGGCGGGCAGCGAAGCCAGCGAAGTCTGTCGTCTCCTTGCCGGTTAGCTCGTCAAGCTCCAGCCGCGCGATGGTCACCGGGCTGGCACTGAAGACGTTCGGCCCGCTCAGGTAGCGCAGGTCAATGAATGCACGTCATCCGCTTCCCTAGTGGCGCAGCCCGCGCGTCAGTACCTGTCGTGCGCCGGCCCGATCGCCGGCGTCCGTGAGCCGAAGCCGAAGAGGCAGCCGGCCGGCAGCAGGTGCAACCGCACGCCGAACAGCGTGATCGGGTCGCAGTCGTCGGCCGCGTGTACCACGGTGGCATCGTCGGCGTCGACCACCGTCGCAACGCCAGTGCCGATGACCTCAAAGCAGTCGCCCTCGATCAGCACGCCAGTGTTCTCATCGAGGCCGATGCCGAGGTGCTCGGGGTCCTGGGCGACCGCGCTCAGCAGCCGTGGCAACCGCCCGCGCTCGGCGAAATGCGTATCGATCAGCGCCTGCGGCACGAGCCCGAGTCCTGGTCCGGTTCTTACGGCCGCCGCCGAGACGTCGGACCTGGCGCCGCCAAGAATCATGGTCCGGCCCATCGCGGTACCTCCCGCGCTGGTGCCGCCGACCACGAGGCCCTCACGCTGCAGCCGCTGCGAGATGAGGTCGTTCGTTCGCGAGCCGACCAGGGTGCGCAGCTTGGCCTGGTCGCCCCCGCTGAAGAAGACCCCCGTGGCGGCGCAAAGCGATTCCGCGGCGTCGTGGCCGTCGGCGTCGCTGCGCCCGCGAAGCCTCAGTTCGCTGGTGTGCTCCACGCCGAGCTTACTGAAGACCCGCTGATAGTCCTGGAGCACCTCTTCCGGCACGTCGCTGGCGGTCGTTACCAGGACTAGCTGCGCTTGGTCGCCGCCGCAGAGTTCGACGAACCGCTCAAGCAGCCCGGCCCCGCAGCAACGGTCTTCAGCGCCACCGACAATGAGCAGCCGACCTGGAGAGTCCCCGTCGTCCACGTCCTCCGCCTCGTGTTGGACCCGAGCGATCCACGACGCAGTGTTACCCAAGGTCACTTAGCGTCAACCCCAAGGCCGGGCTCGCCAGCTGCTCTGCGGGCTTGGCACACGGTTACGCCTGGGATACAGGCGCATTACGGGGCGGTCTTTCGGCCCGCGGAAACGCCTGCTGCTTTAGCCCTCAGGCGTAGGGCGCGTTACCGGGCGCCTGACGGCTGGGCCCCAGGAGACGGGCGGACGCCGCGGCGCGGCACCGAGCGCGGCCTTGACAGCTCATCGGGCAACTGCAGCAGCGGGTTCGTCGCGCTTGCGACGACATCACCGGCGATGTCGATGACCTTACGGCCGCGGCTCCGGGCTGCCTCCCTGAGCTGCTCGAATGCCTGGCGCGGCTTGATCCGGTGACGCTCGGCGAGCACGCCGATGGCTTGCTCGACCCGGATTCTGGTAGCCAGCGCGTGCTCAAGCTGGGTCACGGTGGCACGAAGCCGACCCATCTCGCCTGCAGCGCCCAGCTGGCCGGACGGCTTCGCAAGCGGCGCCTGGGCCGTGCCGTTCTCCGCAGCCAGCAGATCGGCAAGGATCATGGCGCAGGTCAGGTCGGGCAGGTCTTCACTCCCGACGCGCCAGCCATCCTTGGTCCGCCGCACGACGGTGTCGTCCTGCACGAACGAGGCAACGGCCGCGATATCCGGCAGGGTCACGTCGGCCATTGTGCTGTTCATCACACCGGACTTAACGCCGCCGCGAGTGGCATCGGCCGAAGCCGGGCCCGGTGCGCCGGGCCTTGCCGGGACGGGCCCGGTCGTGGTCCCGCCCAGCGTGACCTGGGCTGCTGACTTAGCCGAGCTCGCGTGCCGGCCGCGCTTGCGTGTCATCTGGTACCAGCTAGCTCGCCGAGGCGCTGTTTAACGTCGGCCGCAGACGGGTTAGTGAGCGCGCTGCCATCAGGGAACACGACGGTGGGAACCGTCTGACATCCGCCGTTGACCGACATGACGAAGTCGGCAGCCGCTGGGTCTTCCTCGATGTTGACCTCAGTCATCTCGATCCCTTCCGCTGCCAGCTGGCTCTTAAGCCGACGGCAGAAAGCGCACCACGTTGTGGTGTACATCGTTAGCGACTGCGGCACCTTGCTCTCCCTCTCCGCCATGCTTCCCAACTAAATTTAGGCTAACGCCGGTAGCAGTCGTGCACTTCCCTGCCCATCGCAGGCATGCGAAAAGCAAGCAAAAAGTAAAACGAAGCTATTCCGGCAGGTCCACTCGGGTGGGCCCTGGCCACCATCATGACTGACGGGAGATTGGTGCAGATGCGCGAGGGGCAGGACCCGGCGAGCAGTCAGCCGCCTGCCGCATCCCTCGGCGGGCCCGAGGCGGTACTGGCCAACCTGGATCCCGAGCAGCGAGAGGTTGCGCTGGCGGCCCGGGGCCCGGTCTGCGTGCTGGCGGGCGCGGGCACTGGCAAGACGCGCGCGGTGGCACACCGCATTGCCTACCTCACGGCGACGGCGCAGGCTGACCCGGCCAGGGTGCTCGCCGTCACTTTCACGACCAGGGCGGCGGGCGAGCTTCGCGGCCGGCTGCGTCAGCTCGGCCAGCTCGTTCCCGGCACGGCCCTTGACAAGGTGCAGGCCAGGACTTTCCATTCCGCGGCGCTCCGGCAGCTCACTCACTTCTGGCCGGCCACGGTCGGCGGCGCGGCGCCGCGCGTGCTCGAGTCCAAGATCAGCCTGCTCGCTGAAGCGGCCCGCCGCCTGCGGATCTCGACCGGGCTGCCGGAGTTGCGGGACGCCGCGGGCGAGATCGAATGGGCCAAGGTTACCCAGGTCAGGCCAGATGAGTACGCCGCCGCGAGCGTCAAGGCCGGGCGGACGCCGCCGCTGGATGCGGCCGCGCTGGGCAGGATCTACGCGGGCTACGAGGAGCTGCGCACTGAGCGTCACCTGGTGGACTTCGAGTCAGTGCTCGAGCTGACGGCGGCCATCCTGGCCGAGTATCCTGCCGCTGCTCGTTCCGTCCGGGATAGGTACACCTGCTTTGTCGTGGATGAGTACCAGGACGTGAACCCGCTGCAGAAGCTGCTACTCGACATGTGGCTCGGTGGCCGGGATGAGATCTGCGTCGTCGGCGATCCGCGCCAGACGATCTACTCCTTCACCGGCGCGACGCCGGCGTACCTGACCGGCTTCCCGGCCGAGTTCCCGGCTGCCAAAGTGATCCGGCTGGTGCGGAACTATCGGTCGACGCCTGAGGTCGTCACCCTCGCCAACAAGCTGGTGGCGGCCGCCGGGTGGTCTGGTCCTGGATCACTTGTCGCCCAGCGGCCGGCCGGTCCTGCTCCTCGGCTGACTGAGCACGCTGACGAGCCGGCCGAGGCTGCCGCTGTGGCACGGCAGGTACAGACGCTGCTCAAGGCCGGCACGCCGGCCGCCGAGATTGCCGTGCTGGTCCGGACCAACGGGCAAACAGCAGCGTACGAGCAAGCGCTGGCGGAAGCCGGCGTGCCGTTCCAGTTGCGCGGCGCCGAGCGCTTCTTCGACCGGGACGAGGTACGCCAGGCGGTCGGGTTGCTACGGGCCGCCGCCCGGTCAGCCACGGCGGAAGACGATCCGGCAGCCGAGGTCAGGCCGATCCTGGAGAGCATCGGCCTGACTGCGCGGCCGCCTGGCGGTCGCGGAACCGCGCGCGATCGCTGGGAATCGCTGGAGGCGCTGGCGCAGCTCGCAGCCGCCTTCTTCGCCGCGAATCCGGAGGCCGGGCTGGCCGACTTGTCAGCTGAGCTGGCGGTTCGCACTGCGATCGGTCATGCGCCGGCAATGGCCGGGGTCACGCTTGCCTCGCTGCACTCGGCCAAGGGGCTGGAATGGCAGGCGGTCTTCCTGCCCGGCCTCACCGACGGCACGGTACCGATTGTGTACGCGCAGACCGACGAGGCAGTGGAGGAAGAGCGCCGGCTGCTCTATGTCGGGATTACCAGGGCGCGCGAGCGGCTGTACCTCTCCTGGGCACTCGCCAGGACGCCAGGCGGGCGCCGAACCCGGAAACCGTCGAGATTCCTCGCGGACCTGAGTGGCCGGGGTATGCGAGCCAGCGATCGCGCGGCGGCCGGCCGCCGCGCCGGCTCGCCCGCCTCCGCGGGGCGGCCGGATGGTGCCGGTCAGGGTCCCGCCGACCCGCTCTTCGGCCAGCTCAGGGAATGGCGACTGGCAGTCAGCAAAGACCAGGGCGTGCCGGCCTACGTTGTGTTCTCGGACGCCACCCTGCAGGCGATCGCCGCGGCGCGGCCGGCCAGTCGTGGCGAGCTTGCCGGCATCCCCGGCGTGGGCGCTGTCAAGCTCGACCGGTACGGTGCCGCAGTGCTCGAGCTATGCGCAGCGGCCGCGCCTCCCGTGAGCCCTGGCGGCCAGGCGGCGCCATGACCAAGGCCCTCGATGAGGTAATCGACCTGCTTGACCTAGAGCAGATCGAGCAGGACATTTTCCGCGGCGACAGCCCGGAGGGAGAGCGCCGGCAGCGCGTGTTCGGCGGGCAGGTGGCCGGCCAGGCACTCGTCGCCGCGGGTCGCACGGTGCCAGCAGACCGGCCCGTGCACTCCCTGCATGCTTATTTCATCCGGCCCGGTGACCCCACGGTCCCGCTGGTGTACATCGTGGAACGCGTTCGCGACGGGCGTTCATTCACGACCCGCCGGGTCAGCGCGGTCCAGCACGGCAAGACGATCTTCACGCTCTCCGCGTCGTTCCACCATGCCGAGCCAGGGCTCGAGCATGCGGACTCCATGCCGGTGGTTCCAGGCCCGGAGGACGTTGAGCCAACCGCTGACCGGCTGCGCCGGCTGCGTGGGGCGTCTGCCGACGAGGACACCTGGCGCGGCCCGATCGATATCAGGTTCGTCGGCCCGCTAACGGCTGAGGCGGCGCGAGACCCGTCGCTGATCTCATCGCGCAGCGTGGTCTGGCTGCGAGCCGACGGTGATCTGCCGGACGATCCGCTGCTGCATGTCTGCCTCATGACCTACGCGTCCGACATGACCTTGCTGGACACTGTGCTGCTGGCGCACGGTGTGTCCTGGAGTGATGGCGTTATCGCAGGTGCAAGCCTGGACCACGCAATGTGGTTCCACCGCCCGTTCCGGGCTGACCAGTGGCTCCTGTACGTCCAGGACTCACCGATTGCCAGCGGTGGCCGGGGCCTGGCCAGGGCCGAGGTCTATACCCGCGAGGGGGAACTCGTCGTGTCTGTGGTTCAGGAGGGGCTCTTGCGCCTGCGTCAGCCCACTTGAGGTCTCGCAAGCTCGATTGATAACGGTCCGGCGGCAGCCGGACTACAAAGAAGTCGCAGGTAGAAAAAGAGTTGCCGCGGCCAAGGGAGCCTACGTAGGCTTCTGCTTGTCCGCAGGCCGACCTACTGCGCCCGAGAGGAGGTGCCCGAAATGCTGAACTTCACACTGGCCGAGGTGACGCCAGGCAACACGGTTTCGACCAGCCCGGTTCTGACCGGCACAGTCCTAGCCAGCACAGTTGCCGAGGTGTATGCCGCGCAGGCCGCTATGCGACCGCTCGCCGGGTTCGGCGCGGGCGCCTTCGCGTGTGATGGCGCCCGGGTTGGCTCGTCCGCTAACCAGCTGACCGCTGGGCCGGCGTTGCCGCGCATCCGGGGTGCTTTCGCTGCCGTTCGGCCGGTTCATGCACGGACCGCTGACGCTTTCGCTGGTGCCTTCCGGGGCAGCAGTGTCGGTAACGGCACGATCACCGTCGGTGCCGGCACGGCTAGCACCAGGAATGGCAGCGCCAAGCAGCTCAACCAGATGACCCGCATTTACCCGGTTACCCCGGGTGGATTGGGTCCGCATCCGGCGAGGGAACCGGATCCGGTCTAACAAAGACCGGCCACATCCCCTCCAGGCCGCGGACCCGATAAAGGGTCCGCGGCCTTCGTTATGCGAGGCCACAGATTGTCAGAGGCATAAGAGAAGCTCGACGAGTAGTGGAGAGGGGTTGGCACCGATGCAGTGGCCCGGCACAACCGCCGTGCTGGAGGGACTAGGCGACGTTCCCGGTGGCGCGGAGCTCAGCAACCAGGCATTCGACAGCCAGGTGTTCGCGAGCGCTGAGCTTCCGTGCAGGGATGACCCGGAGCTGTTCTTCGCGGAGTCACCGGAGGATGTTGAATTCGCGAAGTCGCTATGCGGGAGCTGCGCGGCGAGGATGGTCTGCCTTGCCGGGGCAATCGCCCGCGCGGAGCCATGGGGCGTCTGGGGTGGCGAGCTGTTCCTGAGAGGCGAGGTCGTCCCGCGCAAGCGGCCACGGGGACGTCCGCGCAAGGACGCGGTTGCGGCCTGACTAAGGCCGGTCCCGCACTGAACCGACAACGACGATGGGAAGTGCGACGGTGTATATGCATGCGGAAATGGCACGCGAGCGACAACAGGGCCTGCTCGCGGAGGCTGCTGCGCAGCGGGAGGCGGAGCGGGCGCAGCTCTACGGCAGGATCTTCCGCCAGGCTGAGCGGGCCGAGCGGCGGCAGCTCAGTCAGCGTGATCAGGCCATACGGCTGAGGGGCCGGCTCGAGAAGTTGGTGTCGGCCCTCTAGCCATCGGGGCCCGGGTAGCTAACAGGCTTCCCGGGCCCCGATGGCGTCCGCGGCCCCCTTGGCTTCCGCGACCCTCGGCGCGCGGGTGACGCCACTACCATTCAGCACCGGGTCGGCGCTTGGCCCGTAACCCGGCACCCAGCGAAGTACCTCGGCCCGGAACGCGCCTGTGCACTCCAGTTGGCACAGCACGCCGATGCCGGCGGTTGAGACCCGGTGAATCAGCACGTATGAGGGCGGCAAGTTAAGCCGCCTGGTCACGCCGGCCGCGCGGATGTCGGTCATGCGGGCAGCCTCGCCGCGCATCCAGTCCCTGCTGAAGGCGAACGTGTCGCTTCGCGACGGCTCGGCTAGCGGCGCAAGAAACGCGTGCAGCTCATCGAGATCGATCGTCATGCCAGGTCGCAGGAAGCCGTGCTCGCGCAGGTCCCGCTCGACTTGCTCGGTCTCGCCGTCGTTGTGCATGAGCCAGAGCAGCCGGCCGAAGATCAGCGGCAACCCGCCAGGAAGCCTGTCGACGGCCCCGAAGTCGAGCACGCCCAGGCGGCCGTCTGGCAGTAGCCGGAAATTGCCCGGGTGCGGGTCCGCGTGCAGGAGACCGGCCCTGGCTGGCCCGGAGAACAGGAACCTGACCAGCCGGATGCCGGCCGCATCGCGTTGTTCCTTGGTACCGGAGGCGATGACCTGCGCAAGCGGCGTGCCACCCATCCATTCGCTGACCAGCACGTGATCGGTGGCAAGCAGGACCTGCGGAATCGCGATGTCCGCGTCCCCGGCGAAGGCATCAGCGAACGCCTGCTGCGATTCGCCCTCAAGCCGGTAGTCGAGTTCCTCAACGACCCTGGCCCGCAGTTCCTCCAGCATCGGCTTAACGTCCAGCCCTGGCATCAGCACGCCGAACAGTCTGCCCACCCGGCTGAGCTGAGTGAAGTCGTTGCTGAGCGCGCGCCCCGCGCCGGGGTACTGGATCTTCACGGCGACCTGGCGGCCGTCATGCCAGACTGCTCGGTGCACCTGGCCGATCGACGCAGCAGCTGCCGGCTCATCGCTGAACTCAGCGAAATGCGTGCGCCACTCGGTGCCGAGGTCGGATGCCAGCACCTTGTGCACCGTAGCAGCCGGCAGCGGCGGCGCCGACTCCTGCAGTTTGGTCAGCGTGGCGCGATACGGACCGGCGATCTCCGGCGGCAGCGCAGCCTCGAAGATCGACAGCGCCTGCCCTAGCTTGAGCGCCCCGCCTTTCAACTCGCCGAGCACGCGGAAGATCTGCTCTGCGGTCCGCTGCTGCAATTCTTGCGCGACAAGCTCGGCGGGCCGGCCGCCTATCCGCTTGCCGAGCCCGAGTGCAGCCCGGCCGGCCACGCCCACCGGCAGCGAGGCCAGCTTGGCCGTCCTGATCACAGCGCGTTGCGGCAGATCGCTCATGATCTCTATTGTCGGCTAAGCCAGGCAGCGCTTCTACCTCACTGTTGCCAGGCATTGGGCCGCGCGCGGCTGAACCGGGCTCGCCAGCGGGCCGTTAACGGCGTTGGACACTTCAACAGGGCACGTCAACGGCCGCCAGGAGGCGCACAGTCATGATTAACCGGGTGCTTGTCGCGGTGGGGATTGTCGCCATCGTGGCCGGAGTCACATTCGCGTTGCAGGGCTTCGGCGTCCTTGGCGGCAGCGTCATGTCCGGCAGCTCAGTGTGGGCGGCTCTCGGACCGCTCATCGCGCTGGCCGGACTGCTGGCCGTCGTCGCCGGCGCCCGGAGACTGCGCTCATCCGGCGGGACCCGAGGCTGACCGGCCCGAGATTAGCTAGCACGGTACTAGCTGGCACGGTACTAGCTGGCACAGGGACTGCCGCAGATGCACGCGGGGTGCGGCAGCCAGCTCCGGCGCCGCCATTGCCAAGACGGCAGGACTAGCTCGAGAGTTGCGTTGACCGTCGCGTGCGGCAGCTGCGAGCGGTCTGCGAAGGCGAGTGCCTGCGCGGCTGCCTGGGCGGCCACCGATGTGGCCAGGACCATGTCGCAGCCGGACGGGTCGGCGCTGCGGTCGGCCAGCTGAGCGAGAATGAGCGGCCAGGCAGGATCGCGCTGCGCCTTGGCCAGGTCTATACACCGCAAACAGGCGGAGGCGCCAGGCCGCACCAGCGGGCCGACGACGCCGATGGCTTCGTCGGCGTAGACCGCCAGATACGGCTGGCGGCTGCGCAGCAGTTCTGTTGCCTCGTCAAGCGACGGGCGGCCGACGAGCACGAGCAAGTCGGCCGGGCCGGCTCGCTGCGGGCCGCTAGCTGGCGCGGCTGCCGCCAGTCCGGAGCGGGTCAGCAGATCGGCGACGAGTTCGGCAATCGGACCGTGGCCGCGGACCTGGACTGTGCACGACGACCTCCGGGCCAGGATGCTGGCGCCACCGTCACCGTCCTGAGCCGACAGCGATGCCGTCGTGAGCACTGGCATCAGTTGCCGGCGCAGCTCCGGCGGCATTGAGCGCAGGACCTCGGACGGGAAGTCAACGATTGTGCCCGCCGCCGCCAGAAGCCCGATGATGCGCTCCGTGACGGCAGCCGGCACTCCGCGCCGTGCGGCCTCGGCGACGAGCCGGTCCCGGTCCCGGCTGCCGTCCAGCAACCTGATTACCTCGGCCGCGCCGCTCATGCCTGAGATCGCGACCGCACGCCGCGGGTCGACGCCGATCTGCACTGTGTCGTTGTCTCGCCATAATGGCAGCAGTCCTGGTCTCAACGCTGGCTTCACAGCGGGAGAGTGCCACGGCGGACTGACAGTTCGCTCATGCGCAGGGGGCGCGCGGCGGCTGACAAGATCCCGGGACCGGGCCGCTCGCCCCCCTTCCCCAGAAGCAGCGCGCGGGCCCGGCCCCAGGAATCTCTGGGCTGCGAAGTTAGGCTCGGCGGGGCCGGCTGGTCAAGGCCGCCCTGTGGACGGCTGTGTGCGGATCGTGGGGAACGCGCGGCGTGTCATTGTGGATAGCTGTGCGCGCTGCTGTGGATTCGGGCGACGGGTAACGTCTGATAGCTACCTGAACTGGCACAACAGCGTCCACCTTCTGTGGACGGAGATTTGTCCCTGGCTATTCCAGCGGCTTCTCGGGGCCGGTCTCGTCGTCGGGTCGGGCGCCCGGGTCGCCCTGGTCGCTCCGGTCACCTTGGCCGCTCGACGGATCGCCGAGGTCCGAAATATCAAGCTCAGGCCTGCCGCGCAGGAAGCCTTCGGGGTCATCGAAGTCGTCTGCGGTTGGCAGCAGGTCGGGGTGAGCCCAGACTTTGTCCCGCCCGGCCACGCCTCGCTCGGATGTCAGGCCCTGCCAGATCGCGGCCGCCTCGCGTAGCCGCCGGGGGCGCAGTTCCAGGCCCACTAGCGTCGCGAAGGTCCGCTCAGCCGGCCCGCCCGTAGCCCTGCGCCGCCTGATCGCCTCAGCGAGCGCAGCGGCCTGCGGCAGGCGGTCGCCCGCAGCCGCCGCGACGACGGTGGAAACCCAGCCTTCGACCAGGGCGAGCACAGTTTCAAGCCGGGAGAGAGCAGCCTTCTGCTCCGGCGTGTCCTCGGGCTGGAACAGCGCCGCACCGGACAGCACCTCGTTGATGGCTTCTGGATTGGTGGGATCGATCTGAGGCATAGCGTCGCGCAGCGCGGAGGTGTCTACCTTGATGCCGCGCGCGTAGTCCTCGACCGCGCCGAGCAGTCTGGCTCGCAACCAGGGCACGTGCCCGAAGAGGCGGTGATGGGCCGCCTCCCGCAGCGCGATGAAAAGCCGTATCTCGTCCTGGTCCACCGACAGGCCGGCGCCGAAGGCCGCGACGCCTGCCGGGAGCAAGGCCGCGGTTCCCGCTGGCCCGAGCGGCAAGCCGACATCGGTCGAGCTGACGACTTCCTCGGCCAGCGCGCCGACAGCCGCGCCGGTCTGGCCGCCCACCATCATGCCGCCGATCTGGCGCATCATTCCGCCGAGGCCGCCGGCGCCGCCGAGCCCGCCCAGCAGGGCCTGCATCTCCGGCGGCAGATCCGCCGCCAGTTCTGCCGGGTCACCGCTGATCAGTCCGCTCATTGCTTCGACCGCGCGAGCGGCGATGGGGTCGCAGAGCTTGGACCAGACCGGCAGGGTCGCCTCTACCCACTCCGACCTGCTCCACGCCTCTGCCGTCCGGATGCCGCTGGGGAACTCGGTCGCATCTTCCAGCCACAGGTCAGCCAGCCGCAGGGCTTCGATGACCTTGGTGCGATCGCCCTGCAGGACGCTTGCATCGCCCTTCTGGGCAACCGTCTGGCGCGCGATGTTCTTGGCGAGGTCCCAGTTCACCGGGCCGCCCTGCCAGGACATCAGGTCAGCGAACTGGCGCAGCGCGTTAGCGAACTGCTGCGGGTCGCCCATCGGGCCGAGTGGTCCGGCGCCGCCGAATGGCCCCAGCGGGCCGCCCGCCCCACTGGAACCGGCACCGCCGGAACCGGTACCGCCGGGTCCGCTCGGGTCGTCCCCAGAGCCAGCACCCGGACCGAAGCCGAAGGGAGGTTCAGTCATCTGCCCGGCCTCTCAGGCAGGATGGAAGGGTCCACACTCGCCAAGCTATCCCAGGAGCGATCCGCATTGAGCAACCGAGTAGCCCAGGTTCGCCCTGAGCGCAGCCGCGGTGTGCCTTCGGGGGCTCCGGTTGTCGCGGTCACCGGGGCGGCTCGCGGCCTCGGCCTGGCCCTGACTGCGCGGCTGGCGGCGTCCGACCTGATCGGGCGGGTTGTCGCAATCGATGAGAGCAGGGGCGACGTAAGCGGCGTCACCTGGCGGATTGTCGACGTCCGTGATCCAGCGCTCGCGGGGCGGCTCGCCGACGTGGACGTCATCGTGCACACCGACGTCGATCTGTCGCCTGACTCGGACGCCAGGGCAAGGCGGGCATTCAACGTGCGCGGTGCCCAGACCGTGCTCACCGCAGCCGCCGCCGGCGGGGTCAGCCGGGTCGTGCTGGTGACCAGCGCCATGGTCTACGGTGCCCAGCCAGACAACCCGGTGCCGCTCCCGGAGGACGCGCCGCTGAGGGCGGACTCCGACGGCAGCGTGGTTGGCGACTTGATGGAGATCGAGCACCTGGCTGAGCGATCGTCGCGCGCACATCTGGGCCTGCAGGTGTGTATCGCCCGCCCGGCCGCGCTCGTAGGCGTGGGCATCGACACGCTGATCACCAGGCACTTCGAGGCGCCGCGCCTGCTCGCCGTCAAAGGCTGCGCCGCTGTCTGGCAGTTCTGCCACGTCGACGACCTGGTCTCGGCGCTGGAGCTGGCGGCAGCCGGGCACGTCAGCGGCGCGTTCGCGGTCGGCAGCGATGGCTGGCTTGAGCAAGATGAGCTGGAGCAGATCGCCGGGCTCCGCCGGATCGAGCTGCCTGCGAGTCTCACATTCGCCACCGCGCAGCGGCTGTACCGGGCCGGAATCACCCCGGCGCCGGTAACTGACCTGCGTTACGTCGTGTACCCGTGGGTCGTCGACTGCAAGGCTTTGCGGGAGGCAGGCTGGCAGCCGAGCCGCGACAACGCCGACGCGCTCGCGGTGCTGCTGGAGCAGCGAGCGGGCCATCACGCTGTGGCCGGTCGCAGGCTGGACAGAAAGGATGCGACTATAACCGCCGCCGGCGCGACGGTGGCGGTCATCGGCACCGCGGCCATCGTCCGCCAGGTCCGCAGGCGGCGCCGCGGAACCTGACTGAATGTCCGGCACTCAGATCGTTGCCTGTAACTTGGCATGGTGACGGTCGTCAGGCTGACCGACGTGCGCTCTGAGCCGCTGTCGGTCGACGAGATTCAAGCTGCTGCCGCCGATCCGGCGGCTGGAGCTATCGCGCTGTTCGTCGGGACGGTGCGAGATCGCGATCACGGGCGCGGCGTGACAGCCCTGTCCTATAGTGCCCATCCCACTGCCACGGCGGAACTCGGCCGCGTCGCGGAGAAAATCGCTGCCAGTTATCCGATCCTGTCCCTGGCAGTCACCCACCGCACCGGCGACCTGCAGATCGGCGACTTCGCAGTCGTGGCGGCTGTCGGGGCTCAGCACCGGGATGTCGCTTTTGCGGCGTGCCACGCGCTGATCGACGAGCTGAAGGCGACCGTGCCGATCTGGAAGCACCAGTTCTTCACCGGTGGCGACAGCGAGTGGGTGGATGGTGCGTAGGGAGCGAGTGCCCAGCTGGCTTCCTGGCGATCCGCGCCGGCTCGCGACGCTGGTAATAGCAGGGGTGTGCGTGCTAGCGGCGCTGGTGGTCGCCGCCTTCGTGTCCGTGCCCTATGTGGCGCTCACTCCCGGTCCGACCTTGAATACCCTCGCTAAGCCGTACGGTGCGGAGCTCATCCAGATCACTGGCCGCCGGACATATCCAACAACGGGCCATCTCAACTTGGTGACGGTGTCCTACACCGGCGGGCCGGGTACCGACTTCAACATCTTCAGCGCGCTGCGCGCCTGGCTGACGCCGCACGATGCGGTCGTGCCGGAAAGCGAGATCTACGGAACGGGGCAAACCCAGCAGCAGGTAGTGAAGCAGGACACCCAGCAGATGCTGGGCTCGCAGCAAGACGCCACGGCAGCCGCGCTGTGTGAGCTGAACATCAAGTTCACGACCATCAACACGGTGTCGGCTGCTTTCAAGGGCACGCCAGCCCATGGCGTGCTGCGCCCCGGCGATGACATCACGGCTGTCGACGGGACACCGATTAGCTGCGACAACAACGTCGTCAGCATGATCCAAGACCGCAAGCCGGGAGCGGATGTCACGCTCACCATCGTGCGAAAGGGCCAGACAAAGTCCGTCACGATAGCGACCAAGGCCGTGAACGGCGAGCCCGTCGTCGGTGTCAGCCTGGCCCCGGCCACCTACCAGTTCCCGTTCAAGGTCAAGATCAACCTGTCCGACATCGGCGGCCCCAGCGCCGGGCTGATGTTCGCGCTCGGGATCATCGACAAGATCACGCCTGACAACCTCACCGGTGGCAAGTTCATCGCCGGGACCGGGGAGATCCAGCCGAACGGCGCGATCGAGCCGATCGGCGGCATCCAGCAGAAGATGGCCGGCGCGCGGGCGGCGGGCGCCACGATTTTCCTGACCCCGGCCGGAAACTGCGCCAATACAGTTGGCGCCGTGCCGGCCGGGCTGCGGCTGGTGAAGGTCAACTCGCTCGGCGACGCCGTCAAGGACCTGACCGCCATACGCCACGGCCAGCCAGTGCCGTCCTGCTAGGCTCGCGGGGCCCTGCCAAGTGTGCCCGCGCCTTATCGTCCCCGCAGTGGCCCGTGGGACCGCGCGCTGGCCCGGTGGCCAGCGCAGCAGAGCCCGTTCCCGTCTGGTTCCGGCCCGTGAAATCGGGCCGGTTAGGGCGCGCCTGCCCTCGCCGGCGGCTGCGGGTGGCTAGCCTTAACGGGACCTGGCCAGCGGGCCGGGCTGAACGTCCGGCGGGCTCGGGCTGAACACTTGGCCCGCCCCGGCTGAACTCGCCGGTGCCGGAGCCCAGACGCCCTGCCGCTGCGGCGCGTTGCCGCCGCTGAGGGCGTACGCTCGGATCAGAGGGACATCCGGGACGGGGATGCGGGCTTGGCTGTCGTCGTGGTTGCGCGTCGGCAAACACGTGCGGCACTGCACGGACTGGCACCGGCGCGCCGCGCGGGGACCAGCCAGGATCGATCGAAGGACGGAAAACTAAACCGGGTAGCGCGACGGGGATGAACCGGAGCGGAGAACCGGGTTTGAGTAAGTGGCTTACGGCTGAGGGAAGGAGCGGAACTGGTCGTGGCGGTTCGTGTGCTGGTTGACGCGACCGCGGTGCCTGCTGACCGCGGCGCGCTTGGCCGATACGTAGACGGCCTGGTCAGCGCGCTCGATACGGCCGGGGCCGATCTCGCTGTGGCCTGCCAGCGGGCGGACGAGGAACGATATGGCCGCCTGGTGCCGAATGCCAGGGTCGTGGCGGGGCCGCCTGCCATCGCCCACCGGCCGGCCAGGCTGGCTTGGGAGCAGAGCGGGCTGCCGCTGGTCGCTCAGCAGGTCGAGGCGGGTGTCATCCATTCCCCGCACTACTCGATGCCGCTGCGACCGAGCATCCCGGTCGTGGTCACCATCCACGACCTGACCTTCTTCACCGAGCCCGACGCGCACAGCCCGGTCATCGCCACCTTCTACAAGGCGGCGATCCGCACCTCTGCCAGGCGCGCCACGCGCATGATCGTCCCCTCCAAGGCGACCAGGGACGAGCTCGTCCGGGTGCTGGCGGCTGATCCGACCCGGATTGACGTGGCGTATCACGGCGTCGATCACAACCTGTTCCACCGGCCCGATGAGCAGCAGCGGCGCCGGGTTTCCGACCGGCTCGGCCTGCACGGCAGGGGCTACGTCGCCTATCTCGGCACGCTGGAACCGCGCAAGAACGTGCCGGCCCTGATTACCGGCTGGGCCGCGGCAGTCGCTGACCTGCCCGACCCGCCTGCGCTGGTGCTCGCCGGAGCCAGCGGCTGGAGCGAGGAAGTTGACGAGGCACTGGCCAGGGTGCCCGCGCACCTGCACCTGGTCCGGCCTGGTTACCTGCACTTCAACGACCTGCCTGGGTTCTTCGGCGGCGCGCTGGTTGTCGCGTTCCCGAGCACGGGCGAGGGCTTCGGGCTGCCTGCCCTGGAGGCGATGGCATGCGGCGCGGCTGTGCTGACCACGCATCGCACCGCGCTGCCCGAGGTAGGCGGAGACGCGGTGGCCTACACCGAGCCCGACGCCGAGAGCATCCGCGCCGCGCTGCGTGCGCTCCTGGAGGATCCAGGACGCCGGACCGCGCTCGGCGACTCCGGCTACTCCAGGGCGACGGAGTTCAGCTGGGCGGCTTCAGCGGAGGCGCACATGATCAGCTACGAGCGGGCGGCCGGGCAGGGCGCCGAATAGATAGCGGCCTGCGCTGTGCTCCGTGCCGGGAGCGGCCGCCGCGAGGGCGGCTATTGCGACGGCGGTCGTCCCTCAGCCTGGCGGTCCGAGTATTAGAGCCTGTCGTGCTGGCCGCGCCGCTTGAGCTCTTCGACCACCTGCTTGACCTCCTGAGCGCGTGACCGGGAGCACACCAGCATGGCGTCGGGAGTGTCGACGATGACCACGTCGTCGAGCCCGACGACGGCGACCACCCGGTTTGTCGTCGATACGATGACCGCGTCCTTCACGTCGCGGGCGATGACTTCCGCCTCGGGGGCAATCAGCAGGTTGCCGGACTCGTCGGTCGGGAGCGACTCGCCCAGGGAGTCGAAATCGCCGACGTCAGTCCACGGGAAATCGGCCGGCACGGTGGCCACCTTGCCGGCGGCGGCCGCGCCCTCCAGCACGCCGTAATCGACAGAGATCTTCTCCAGGCCAGGCCAGACTTCGGCCAGCACGCTGGCACCGTCCGACTCGCCCCAGGCAGCCGCGATCTGCTGGATCCCGGCATGCAGCTCCGGCCGTTGCCTGGCGAGTTCGGACAAGAAGGCCTGGACGCCGAAGACGAAGATCCCGGCATTCCACAGGTACTGGCCCGACTCCAGGTAACCGGCGGCAACCTTCAGAGACGGCTTCTCCTTGAACTCGGCGACCTCTCTGGCCTCACCCCGCAACGCTCCGCCAAGCTTCAGGTAGCCGAACCTGACCTCCGCGTGTCCGGGCCTGATGCCGACTGTCGTCAGGTAGCCGTCCGCGGCGGCCGCCGCTGCCTGCCGGATTATCTCGGCGAACCGGTCCGGGTCGCCGATCAGGTGATCGGCGGAGAACGCTGCCATGACCGCGTCGGGATCCCGCCTGGCCAGGACCGCGCACGCCAGGCTGACGGCCGCACAGGAGTCTTTGGGGGATGGCTCGACGAGGATGTTGGCAGCCGGAACTTCGGGCAGCTGGGCGGAGATCGCCGCGGCGTGCGCGGTCCCGGTGACGACGTAGATATGGTCGGCGGCGGAGAGCGGGCCGATCCGGTCGATAGTTGCTTGCAGCAGGGACCGGTCAGTGCCGGTCAGCGGGTGCAGGAACTTCGGCTCGCAGGCACGTGACAGCGGCCACAGCCGAGTGCCGCTGCCACCTGCCAGAATCGTGGAGTAAAGCATCTAGCAACTATGCCCGACTGCGGGACCGTTGTGGCAGTCCGGGTCGTCAGCGCGAAAGGTACGACGACGGACCTACCGGCCAGTCCATCGGACCTGGCGGCCAGCACGATGCTGCCAGACCGCGACAGTGGACCCGAACTCGCTATCCGGCAGCTCGACGATGGCGGTCTGGGGTGTGACTGGCTTGCCCCGTTCAGTGTTGATATGCGGCTAACCATGATCGCCCACCGGCGCGGCCCTCGTGACCCCACCTTCCGAGTCGATCCGGCAGGCGCCATCTGGCGGACCTCGCTGACCCCGGCCGGCCCTGGCACGCTCCGGCTGGCTGCGGGCCCGGTCGCAGCCCCGGGCGCGGCTGGGGCCACGGGCGCGGCTCAGGCTCCAGCGGCTCAGGCGCCAGCGGGCATCGCTGGGAAGCGTCAGCCGGGTACCTGCGTGCAGGCGGCGGCGTGGGGGGCCGGCGCGCGCTGGCTGCTGGCCAGCGTGCCGGACCTGCTCGGCGCCAGGGACGATCCGGCCGCGTTGCAGCCGCTGCATCCGGGCCTGCGCAGGCTGGTGCAGCGGTTCAGCGGCCTGCGGATCAGCCGGACCGGCCGGGTGCTCGAGGCGCTCGTCCCGGCCGTGCTGGAGCAGAAAGTCGTTAGCATCGAGGCGCACCGCGCATGGCGGCTGCTGCTCACATGGCATGGCTTGCCAGCGCCTGGACCGGCTCCAGCCGGGATGCGCGTCTTCCCGCCGCCGGCGGTCTGGCAGGCAATCCCGTCGTGGGACTGGCACCGGGCCGGGGCCGAGGCGGTACGGGCCCGGACCTTAGCGGGCGCCGCCGCAGTGGCGGGCAGACTGGAGACAGCAGGCCTGCTGCCCGCAGCCGAGGCGGACCGCATGCTGCGGTCGCTAGCCGGAATCGGCCCGTGGACATCGGCCGAGATCCGCCAGCGGGCGGCCGGAGATCCGGATGCGGTCAGCGTCGGCGATTACCACATTCCCGCCCTCGTCGGCTGGACGCTGGCGGGTGTAGTTACTGACGATGCCGGCATGCTGGAGTTGCTCGCGCCCTATGCGGGCCAGCGATACCGCGTCACCCGGCTCATTGAGCTTGGCGGCAACGGGCCGCCGCGCCGCGGCCCGAGGATGAGCGTGCGTGACTATCGCGGCCTGTGACAGTGATGCGATGGCCGGTTGCACAGCGGGGCCGGAACTTCGGGCCGCCGCTACGGGAAGTACGCCGGGCGAGCCCTGGTTATCGCTCCCGCAGGCCTGCGCGGATGGGTGTCAGTGCCGCTGCCTAGGGTGGAGACAAGGCGCATGCCTGAGGACGAGAGAGGTAATGCCATCAGCCCCCACGAGCCAAGCACCTCTGAGCCAGGCGTGAGCGTGCCGGCCGGCCCTAGCGCCATCCGCCGCGCGCTTGCCAGGGCCAGGGATGGCAAGACGCTAGACCCGTCCGAAGCTGCCGTGCTGCTGCAGGCGCGCGGCGATGACTTGACCGCGTTGCTCGGGCATGCCGCGCGCGTGCGCGATTCCGGGCTGGAGGCGGCGGGCCGGCCAGGCGTTATCACTTACTCGCGCAAGGTCTTCATCCCGCTGACGCGACTGTGCCGGGATCGTTGTGCCTACTGCACGTTTGTCACGGTGCCGGGTCGGCTGCCGGCTCCGTTCCTGGCTCCGGATGAAGTACTTCAGATTGCCCGCGACGGCGCGGCGCTCGGCTGCAAGGAAGCGCTTTTCACCCTCGGTGACCGCCCGGAAGCCCGCTGGACGCAGGCTAGGGAGTGGCTGGAAGCCGCCGGATATGACGACACGCTGTCTTACGTCCGTGCCATGGCGATCCGCGTGCTGGAGGAGACCGGCCTACTGCCGCACCTGAATCCAGGCGTCCTGAGCTGGCAGGACTTCCAGCGGCTTAAGCCTGTTGCACCGTCGATGGGGATGATGCTCGAGACAACGTCGGAGCGCCTGTTCACCCAGCGGGGCGGCGCGCATTTCGGCAGCCCGGACAAGGACCCGGCCGTCCGGCTGCGCGTGCTGCAGGATGCCGGCCGCAGCAGCGTCCCGTTCACCACCGGGATCCTGATCGGGATCGGCGAGACACTTGCGGAGCGTGCTGACTCGATCTTCGCGATCCGTCAGGTAACGCGCGAGTACGGCGGGATCCAGGAAGTCATCGTGCAGAATTTCCGCGCCAAGCCCGATACGAAGATGCGCGGAACGCCTGATGCGGACTTGGCCGATCTGGCCGCGACGATCGCGGTGACCCGGCTGGTGCTCGGCCCGGCGGCACGGATCCAGGCACCGCCGAACCTCATCGGCGATGAATATCAGCTGATCCTGTCCGCTGGCATCGACGACTGGGGCGGTGTCTCGCCGCTGACTCCCGATCACGTTAACCCCGAGCGTCCGTGGCCGCACATCGACGACCTGGCAGCGCGGACCGCGGCTGGCGGCTTCGAGCTCGTTGAGCGGCTGACCATCTACCCGCCGTACATCCGCGAGCCGTGGCTGGACCCGCGCGTAGCCAGTCATGTCGCGGCGCTTGTTGATCCGGCTACCGGCCTCGCGGCGACCGGGGTGCTGCCGCGAGGTCTGCCCTGGCAGGAGCCGGACGGCGGCTGGGGAGAGTCCAGCGGCCGGACTGACTTGTTCACGACCATCGACACAACCGGGCGGACCACAGATCGCCGGGACGACTTCGCTGAGGTGTACGGCGACTGGAAGGAGGTGGCAGCTCGCATCGACCCGGCCGCCGCTGCCGCCTCAGCCGCCCCGGCGCGCCGGGCCCCGGCCGAGGTGCTCGCCGCACTGGGCAGCGCCGAGCGTGACCCGGCCGGGATCACCGACGAGCAGGCCCTGGCGCTGCTGGCCGCAGACGGGCCCGAGCTGGACGCGCTCGCGGCGCTGGCCGACGAACTGCGGCGGCAGACAGCCGGTGACGACGTCACCTATGTCGTCACGAGGAACATCAACTTCACGAACGTGTGCTACACCGGCTGCCGGTTCTGCGCGTTCGCGCAGCGCCGCACCGACGCCGATGCGTACACGCTGTCCCTGGAGCAGATCGGCGACCGGGCGGCCGAGGCGTGGGAGGCCGGCGCCACCGAGGTCTGCATGCAGGGCGGCATTCACCCGGACCTGCCCGGCACCGCGTACTTCGACATCGCGGCCCAGGTCAAGAGCCGCTGCCCGGACATTCATGTGCACGCGTTCTCGCCGATGGAAGTGATGAACGGCGCGTCCCGAACCGGCTTGCCGGTACGGGAGTGGCTGGTGCGCGCCAGGGAGGCCGGGGTTGACTCGCTGCCGGGAACGGCTGCCGAGATCCTGGACGACGACGTTCGCTGGGTGCTGACCAAGGGCAAGCTGCCGGCCGCGGCGTGGATCGAAGTGATGACTACTGCGCATGAGCTAGGCATCCGCACGACCGCGACGATGATGTACGGGCACGTGGATACGCCGCGGCACTGGGTCGGGCATCTGCGGGTACTGCGCGGGATTCAGGAGCAGACAGGCGGCTTCACCGAGTTCGTGCTGCTGCCATTCGTGCACGCGAGCTCGCCCATCTACCTTGCGGGCATGGCAAGGCCGGGTCCGACTCGGCGGGAGAACCGGGCGGTGCACGCGGTGTCACGGTTGATGTTGCACGGCGCCATCGACAATATCCAGTGCTCCTGGGTCAAGCTCGGCGCAGACGTTTGCGAGGAGGTGCTCCGCGGCGGCGTCAATGACCTCGGCGGCACTTTGATGGAGGAAACCATCAGCCGGATGGCCGGCTCAGCGAACGGGTCCTACAAGACGATCAGCCAGATGGCAGCGCTAGTGGCGCCCACCGGCCGGCCGCTGCGGCAGCGGACCACGCTGTACGGGACACCATCGGCGGAGCGGATGGCAGCGGCGGCGGCCAGCGACGGCGTGTGCGCCTCAGTCAGGCAACAGCACCTGGCGCTGCCACTGCTGCAGTCTTAGAAGAGGCTGGTGGCGGCGAATGCGGCCCAGACCACCTTGCCATCGTCGGCGCCCCGCTTCTGGCCTGCGGGAGCGGGGCAGTAGCCCCACTGGTCGCTGAGCGAGGCCACCACCAGCAGTCCGCGCCCGGACTCTTCAAGGTAGTCGGGCTCCCTGAGCACCGGAATCCCTGCGCCCGGGTCTGCGACCGCGCAGACCACGTACGATCCCGCGTGCAGTAGGCCAAGCCGGATCGGCCAGGCCGCCGCGTCCTCGCCTGCCTGCGGCAGCGCGTGCCGCAGTGCGTTGGCCAGCAGTTCTGATATGACCGCCGCGACATCGTTAGCGCGATCGGCCTCGCCCCAGCGATGCATGGTGCGCAACGCGAAGGCACGGGACGGTCCGATTGACGCGGCTGCAGGAGCTGGTTTCCTCGTCGCCACTCTGGGCGGCGTTGTCCAGTTGCCGCGGCTGCCGAGCCCGGGCGGCCAATCCCGGCAGGAGATCCGGGCCATCTGGACAGCAGACTGCAACCATGGCCAGTCGGTGCCGCCGACGGGCGCCAGCTGTGCTGATGGCGTGGTCATCAGAGGATCCAAGTGGGTCGTCTGGGTCACGAGCACTGGACCGGGCACAACCACCTCGTGACCTTCGGAAATATGCCGTATGAACCATATCCTGCCGCATGCACGGCGCAGTCGCAAGTGTCATCTGCATGTGCATTTGCATTTGTTGTCGGGACTGCACGGCGCTATGCTGCTGCCGTTACGTGCCGTATGCACGTGCATTTGCAAAGTCAGCCCGAACCTTTCCGTTCTGAGGAGTGAACATGCAGATCACGAATGGCATGAACGCCGGCGACCTCGGCCCGGTCGAGTGGCGCAAGGCCAGCTTCAGCAACCCCAGCGGCAACTGCGTCGAGGTTGCAGCGCTGCCGGATGGTTCCGTCGCGGTGCGCAACTCGCGCCAGCCAGCGGGACCGGCACTCGTCTACACCAGGGCAGAGATCGCCGCGTTCCTGACGGGTGTCCGGAATGGCGAGTTTGACGACCTGGCCTGACGGATCTCGTGCGAAAATAGTGACAGTACGGTTACGGCACTACCGATCGCGGGCGTAACAGGTGATAACGTGCTCTGAGTGCGCAGTTCACCTGCCGCCGACGTGATTCGGTATTTCCGCAGGCCATTGGCTGTGCGCTAGTCAGGGCGGAGCATGGTGACAGGCTTGGCGGGGAGGGGCGGCGCGCAATTGCGCCGTGCGGGAGTGATTGTGGACGTGCAGCAGCCTGGTGAGGAGCAGCCGGATGAGCTGAGTGCTGTCGGCTCTTCGGGCGGACCGACGGTCCTCCGGATGCTGCTGGGAGGCCAGCTCCGGAAGCTCCGGGAGGCAGCTGGCATCACGCCGGAACGTGCAGGTTACGAAATACGGGCGTCCCGCTCCAAGATCAGCCGGGTTGAGCACGGCAGGGTCGGCTTCAAGGAGCGGGACGTCGTCGACCTGCTGACCCTCTACGGGGTGACCGACGAAAAGGTCCACCAGCGCATGCTGGCGCTCGCGCAGCAGGCCAACAGCCCCGGGTGGTGGGCCAGGTACGACGACGTGCTGCCGGACTGGTTCGAAACCTATGTCGGACTCGAGCAAGCCACATCGCTGATCAGAACGTACGAGCTGCAGTTCGTGCCAGGGCTTTTTCAGACACGGGAGTACGCGAGGGCGGTCACGGTGCTCGGCCACCGGGCGGCGTCCGCCGAGGAGATCGAGCGGCGCGTCAGCCTGCGGCTGAACCGGCAGCAGATCCTGACCAGAGCCGACTCCGGGCCCAAGGTCTGGGCGGTGATCGACGAGTCCGCACTCCGGCGGCCGCTCGGTGGCCGGGAAGTGATGCGCGCCCAGCTTGAGCACCTTATTGAAATTACTGAGTCATCGCAGGTGACGCTGCAGATCATGCCGTTCGACCGCGGCGGCCACTCGGCGGCAGGCGGGTCGTTCGCCATTCTTCGCTTCGCCGACTCCGACCTGCCCGACATTGTCTATATCGAGCAGCTGACCGGTGCCCTTTACCTGGACCGGCCGGAAGAGATCGACCACTATCGCGAGGTCATGAACAGCCTTAGCGCCGAGGCGGAGACGCCAGCGGAGAGTGAGCGGCAGCTCAAGCAGCTCATCAACACGATCTAGCACCGCGGCGGGATTCCAGGCTGGCAGCCAGCAGCGATCTGGCGGTAACTCGCTGGCAAATGTAACGATATTGGCCCAAGGCAGAAAACCAGGAAAGGCGTGGTCAATGGCCAGCGATGGCACGCTTGCGTCGAGTGAAGCCGTTCTACGGTCGGCCGACGCGCCGACTTTTGATACGAGCGTTGCGCATGTTGCGCGGGTCTACAACTACTGGCTGGGCGGTAAGGACAACTTCGCAGCCGATCGCGCAGCCGCGGAGCAGGCGATGGCTGCCTTCCCTGACATCGTCTTGTCGGCCCGAGCGAACCGGGCGTTTCTGCGCCGGGCTGTCACCTACCTGACCCGTGAGGCCGGCATCCGGCAGTTCCTTGACATCGGCACCGGGATACCGAGCGCTAACAACACGCACGAGGTCGCGCAGTCGGTGGTTTCTGACAGCCGCATCGTGTACGTAGACAACGACCCGGTCGTCCTGGCGCACGCCAGAGCGCTGCTAACCACTACGCCGGACGGTGCCACCGACTACGTCGACGCCGACTTGCGCCAGGCCGAGCAGATCCTGGCTAAGGCTGCGCAGACACTGGACTTCAGCAAGCCGGTCGCTGTGATGCTGATGGCAATCCTGCAGCACCTCAGCGACGCCGACGACCCGTACCGGGTAGTCGGGACGCTGATGGCCGCGGTGCCACCCGGTAGCTACCTGGTTATTTCCCATCCGGCCAAGGACATCCACGCGGCCGAGATGGCAGCGATGGCGGCCCAGCTGAACAAGATGATGGCGGAGAAGGTCACCTTCCGCGCCGAGGCCGAAGTTGCCCCGTTCTTCGCCGGCCTGGAGCTGGTGGAGCCGGGCGTGACCAACGTTCCTGACTGGCGGCCCGAGACCGAGGAGGAAGCCGCCAGCCCGGCTGCCCTGTGGGCCGGAGTCGCCCGCAAGCCCTGAGTAACTTAGCGGCTGGCGTGCTGCCGCACGGGGTTCCTTGATCGTTGTTGATCCCGGGGGCTTTACAGCACCGCTCACGTCACAACGATCGAGGCAGCACGCCAGCGCGCCAGCGCGGCCGGGGGCGAGCCCTCAGCGTGCTCCGAGCCCGCCGCGAAGGAAGGAGCAGGCCTGGCTGATCGCTGCTCGCGTTGCCCTGGTGTCGCTGAGCGCGTTCAGCAGCATGAAGTCGTGGATGATGCCGTCGTAGCGCACCGTCGTTACGGGGACGCCGGCTGAGCGGAGCTTGGCGGCGTAGGCCTCGCCCTCGTCGCGGAGCACGTCGGCTTCGTCCACGCAGACGTAGGCCGGCGGCAGCCCCCTGAGCTGCTCCTTGCTGGCTTGATTAGGCGAGGCGGTGATCTCGCTTCGCTGTGCCAGGTCGGGAGCGTAAGCGTCCCAGAACCACTCCATCTCGGTGCGGGAGAGGTAATACCCATTGGCGAACTGGTCGTAGGAGGCGGTGTTCATCGCCGCGTCGGTGACCGGGTAGTACATCGACTGCTGCACGAACGTGACGTCGCCGCGCTCCTTAGCCATCAGCGCGAGCGCTGCTGCCATGTTGCCGCCCACCGATTCGCCAGCCACCGCCATCCTCTTCGCGTCCAGGCCTTTGGATGCTCCGTTGCGGGTTATCCACTGGGCGGTGGCGTAGCCCTGCTCGATCGCCGTGGGGTAGCGGGCTTCAGGCGAGTTCGGGTACTCCACGAATGCGATCGCGGCGCCAGATCCGACAGCTAGCTCACGAACCAGCCGGTCATGGGTGGCGGCGTTGCCGAGGATCCAGCCTCCGCCGTGCATGTACACGATGACCGGCAGCATGCCAGTCGCGCCCTTCGGCTTGACGATGCGGACCCGGGCATCCCCCATCGGGGACGGTACCGTGATCCACTCTTCGTCGACCTCCGGCTTGCTGACCGGTGCGGCCTGTGCTTCCTCCAGGACTTTCCGGGCATCGGCCGGCGTCATCTCCCACAAGAACGGCGGCTTCGAGAACGCGTCAGCTACCTTCTGCGCGGGCGGCTCGAGGACGATCGAGCTGGCAGCAGGCATGATCAACTCCTCACGCGAGGCCTGAAGTGCTGGTGATCCCTGCTATCTACCCTCAGCGCGCCCCGGCACGCTCCTGGTCTGGGGCCCTGGCGGCCACGGCACGGGGGAGGACGACGGCGGCTACCGCCGCCGACGCAATGCCGCCAGCCCCCGCCACGATGAAGGTGACCCTGGCGTTAGTGGCATCCAGTAGCAGGCCGCCGAAGACATACGACAGGCCCGCGGCCGCGCCGACGGCGCCATAGACATTGCCGAACACCCGGCCCAGCATCTCCGCCGGGACGACGCGCTGGAGGAGAGTGTTGTGCCCGACGTCCATGGCCGCGATCCCGAGCCCGCGGATGACCTGGAAGCCCAGCGCGGCCAGTATGGCGAAGGACAGCCCGGTGAGCAGATTCCCCAGGCTGCTGATCGCGTAGCCAGCCACGATCAGCAGCGGCATCGAAAGGAGCGGGGCAGCCCTGGCGATCAACAGGAACCCGGCGAGCAGGCCAAGCCCGGCCCCGGCGTAGACCAGGCTGGCAGCCGAATTGCTGCCATGCAGGGTGTGCCTGGCCAGGAACACCAGGGCCACGTCATCGACCCCGTTGAACAAAACCACCGCGCAGAACACCAGCGTGATGACCCGGACCACCCTGTCCTGCCAGAGGAAGCGGAGACCGTCCCGTGCCTGCGCCAGCAGCGCCCCCGCCGCCGGTCTCGTCGGCCCGGCCGCAGCCGCCCGGCGGCCGTGCTGCGCAGGAAGCGCAGGCAGCGCCGCCAGCAGCGCCGCCGAGATCACGAACGTGCCGGCGTCAGCCAGCAGCATGTCCCGCACCGACAGCAACGCCAGCAGCGCCGCGCCCGCGAGCGGCCCGGCGCTGTCCATCCCGTTCGTACCGAACCCGATGGCGGCATTGGCACGTTCCAGGCTGGCGTCGGGCACCAGGCTGGGCACCGCCGACCGGGCCGCCGGCTGGAATACCGCCGCTACGCAGGACTGAATCGCGACAAGGAGCAGCAGCAGCGGCAGCGACGGCAGCGTCACGGCGATCACGGCGATGAGCCCGCCCTGGACGAGCTCACAGCTGATCAGCACGGTGCGCCGGTCCCACCGGTCGCTGGCCGCGCCGGCGACCGGACTGAGCAGGCTCGGCACGAAGTCACCCGCGATCATCAGCAGCGCGACGGCCAGGCCGGTGCCGAAATGGGTGGCTGTATAGAGAAGCAAGGCGATCAGGCCGACGCTGTCACCGAGGAAGGAGATCAGCCGCGCCGTCCATAGCGTGCGGAACGCCCGATTGCCCGCCAGCAGCGCCCGCATCGGTGCGCGCGCAACAGGGTCAGCCACAACCGGCTCCTCGCTCGTCGGATCACCCGCCGACGTTTGGGCACGCTCGCCGGGGCTCGCGCAGCTTAACGAAGCGCTGAGGGGAGCTGCCAGCCGATATCAGCCGCATTCGCCGCGGCCGGCCTGCGATGGGTGCGGATCTAGTGACGCGTGCGGCCCACCAAGTCAGCACCCATCAGGACGAGCGGAAGCTGGAAGCCTAGAGCCGCAGCGTGAACTGGTCCGGGTCGCGCTCTGGGCGGTCCGGAGCTGGCGCGGCCGGGTGCCCGACGCCGACAGCGCCCATCGGCTCCCAGCCGGCCGGTAGCCCGAGCGCCTCGGCTGTGACTTCCCGGCAGAACAGCGTGCTAGAGATCCAGCAGGAACCCAGGCCCTCGACAGCCAGCGCGACGAGCAGGTTCTCGATAGCAGCGCCGATCGCGACCAGGAACATCGCGCGCTCGGAGGCATTGCGGCGCGCATCCGGGTAAGTGTGCGCGGCCTCACTGACGAGGCACGGCACGATGATGAGCGGCGCCTTGCGCAGCGGCTCACCGCGCCGGACGCGGCGGGCGATCTGCTCGGCCGTGAACCCGTCGGCGGCCAGGTCAGCCTTCCAGGCGGCGAGCATGTCGTCCAGCAACCGGCTCCGTGCCTGCGGTGATTCGAGCACGGCAAACCGCCATGGCTCGCTGTGATGCGGGGCAGGCGCGGTAACCGCCGCCGCGATCGCCCGCCGCACCGCGGCAGGCGAGACCGGCGCCGCAGTGAACTCGCGCACCGTCCGCCGCGCGGTCAGCACGTCCGCCGCGCCGAGCCGGAACATGTCGTCCTCGGCAGGCCGGATCAGCGCCGCCGCACCGGGGCCCGCGGCGTCGGTGACCAGATCAGACAGCCCGCGCACGATCGCGACAGGAACGCCGGTGGTCTTCTGCTTCACCAGGTCCGCCGCGGCGGCGATCTCGTCCGCGACCGCGGCGATCGTCACCTCCAGCACGTTGCCGAAGGTGTCTTGCCGGCCCCGGTGATCCCGCATCGGCATGACGCCCGCGGCGCCGATCGCCGTGTCAGTCTGGCCCGCCCGCCAGGGACGGCCCATCGTGTCGGTGATGATCACGCCGACCCGCGCGCCCGCCCGCTCGGTAATGCTCTTGCGCAGCGCCTCGGCCGACGCGTCCGGATCCACCGGCAGCAGTACGAGCGTGCCGGGCGCAGTGTTGGACTCGTCGACGCCGGCCGCGGCCATCACCAGGCCGTGGCGGGTCTGGCTGATCGTCGTCGGGCCGCGCCGCGCGACCACGCGCACCGTCTCCGCCCGGATCGCGCTGTCCCTGTCGCCGGCAACCACCCGGTCCTCAGCCTTGCTGACGATCTTGGATGTGATCACCAGGATGTCGCCGTCGGCCAGGCCAGGCCCGGCTAGCGCGGCCTCGCAGATCAGCGTGCCCAGGTCTGCCCCGGCCTCGACCTCAGGCAGGCCGGGGACCGGCAGCACGCTGACCTCCGCCGGCCCGGGCGTGAAGTGCCGGCTGGTCACTTGCGGACCGCCAGCGCGAGATCGACGGCCGCCCTGGCTATCTCTGCCGAGGCGGCCACGTTCGTCATGTACAGCGGCCGGCTCCTGACCTCGATGCCGGCCAGCTCCGGCGAGTCGACAGCGTCCTTGTCCTGGTCGTCGACTAGCCAGCCGTCGAGCAGATCCGGTCCGTAGTGCGCGGCGACCGCGGTGGCAGTTGTCGCCACGCCGATCGCCGCCAGGCACGCGTCGGCCATGCCGCGCACCGGAGCGCCACCGATGATCGGCGAGACGCCGATCACCGTCTGTGAGCGCACGGCGTCGGCGATGCCTCGCACGGCAAGGATCGGGCCGATACTGACCACCGGGTTCGACGGCGGGAACAACACGAAGTCCGCTCCGGCGAGCGCGTCAAGGACGCCCGGAGCCGGGGTCGCCTGCGCGGCTCCGACTGCTTCGATCTTCAGGGCGGGAACGCCCGCGTGCAACCGCACCCACCACTCCTGGAAATGCAGTTCTTGCTCAGTTCCGTCCAGGCGAACGGTCACGTGGGTACGCACCGGGTCGTCCGACATCGGGAGCAGCGTGACACCCGGCCGCCAGCGTTCGCACAGCCTCCTGGTCACCGCAGACAGTGGTTGTCCCTCGGCCAGCAACTGACTGCGCAGGATGTGCGTCGCCATGTCAAGGTCGCCGAGGCTGAACCAGTCCGGCCCGGCGCCGTACGCGGACAACTCGCCGAGAACGGTGTGACTCTCGCCCGCCCGCCCCCAGCCTTGCTCCTCGCTGATGCCTCCGCCGAGCGTGTACATGACGGTGTCGAGGTCGGGACACACCTGCAGGCCGAACGGCATGAAGTCGTCACCGGTATTGCCGATCACCGTGATATCGGCATCCGGAACGGCAGCGCGCAAGCCGCGGAGGAACCTGGCGGCACCGACCCCGCCGGCCAGAACTGTGATGCGCATGCTGGCAGTCTCCCACCTCGCGGCGGGCAGCCTGGCGAGGCCTTGCGAAAACCGCGCGCGGACGGGCCGCAGGACCTCAGGGCGCGGGCGTTCCCCGGAAAATCTTGAACGGATTTTCACCTCATCCCAGGGCAACCGGGTGACCAATACCACGTATCTCCCTTGACGAGGTGCAAGACACGCGCGTGTAATTTCAAACATGTAATTCTCGTCCATGGAACGTGCGGGGTCGAGACCACGGGGATCGAGGGCAGGAGGTGCGCGGTGGGAGACGTCATCGTCTCGCTGGTGCACGACTCGCTAGGCATCGGCGCAGATGATGCCGGGGAGCAGAGCTGGCAGGATCGTGCGCTGTGTGCGCAGACTGATCCGGAGGCGTTCTTCCCGGAGAAGGGCGGCTCGACCAGGGAGGCCAAACGGGTCTGCCGTAGCTGCGAAGTCCGGGCGGAGTGCCTGGAGTACGCACTTGGCCACGACGAGCGCTTCGGCATCTGGGGCGGGCTGTCTGAGCGAGAGCGCCGTCGGCTGAAGCGCCAGGCGGTCTAGGCAGTAGCGGCAGTGTCTCGCGGCGACACTGCTTAGCGGGTCGGTCCGACTGCCCATCCGCTTGAGCCAGATTCGCGTATTGTTCCGGATACCCCCACCAGGGCCAGCCGGCACGCCACGTGCCCACCCGCCCGCGAGCGAACCCGGATACAAGCGAACTTCCTTGTCGCCTACTGACTCCTACGCCCAGCACGTGGTAACCGCGGTGATCGTCGCGCACGACGGCGCCGCGTGGCTGCAGCATCTGCTTGATGCGCTGAACGAGCAGACCAGGCCGGTTCAGCGGGTAGTCGCGGTGGACACCGGCAGCCGCGACCGCAGCGGAGCGGTGCTGACAGCTCAGCTCGGCCAGGGTGCTGTGTTCGGGATGGACCGGAGCACCGGCTACGCGGCAGCGGTGCGGCGCGCGGTCCAGCACAAGGCCGCCAGCGTTCCGGTGTCAGCCGGGGCCCGCGGCACCGGGACGCACGGGGCGCCCGGGCGGGGCGGGTCCGACCAGGTCGAGTGGCTCTGGTTGCTGCACGACGACTGTGAGCCGGCCGCGGACGCGCTGGAGCAGTTGCTGCGAGGGGCCGCGGAGGCGCCGACCGCGGGTGTGCTTGGCCCGAAGCTGATGGACTGGACTGACCGTGACGTAGTCGTCGAGGCCGGGCTGGCACTCGATATGGTCGGGCGGCGGATTACCGGCATCGAGCCGCGTGAAGTCGACCAGGGCCAGCACGACGGCGACCGGGACGCGCTTGCCGTCTCCAGCGCCGGCATGCTGGTCCGGCGAGACGTCTGGGAGCAGGTCGGCGGGTTCGATCCCGGCATGGCGTTGTTCGGCGAGGACGTCGACTTCTGCTGGCGCGTGCACGCGGCGGGCCTGCGCGTCCGGGTGATCACCGATGCCGTGGTATTCCACGCCCGCGCTGCGACCAAGGCACGGCGGCCGATCTCGGTCGGGCGGCGGGCCCGGCTACTCGATCGCCGAAACGGGCTCGTCACGCTCCTGGGCAACCTGCCCGCCGGGCCGATGCTCGCGGCACTGATCGGGAACCTGACGCTGTCGCTGCTGCGGACCGTGTTCTATCTCGTCGCCAAGCGACCGACCGCGGCGCTCGACGAATCTGCTGCGGTGCTGGGAGTGGTGGGCCACCCGCTCCGGATGGCGAACGCCAGGAGGGTGCGCGCCCGCGGCCGGCGGCCTGCCTACGGAGCGCTGCGCGGCGACCTGCTGCCTGGCCGGTCAATCCGGCGGGCGGCCGAGTTCGCGGCGTCGGTGCTGTTCCGGTCCTCGCATGAGGATCTGGCCGGCGCTCATCACGCGAGCGACGATCCCGACGATGACGAGTCGCTGCTGACTGACAGCGGGGTAATTCAGCGGCTGCTGACCAGGCCGGGCGTCCTGCTCGTACTCGGGCTGATTGCCGTAGCGATCGCGGCCGAGCGCTCGGTGATCACCAGCGGTACTCTCGGCGGCGGTGCACTCGTGCCGGCCTTCGAAGGCGCCTCCGGCCTGTGGGGGCAGTTCCTGCAGGCCTATCACCCGGTCGGGGTTGGCTCGGCCAGCGCTGGCCCGCCCTATGTCGGCCTGCTGGCCCTGCTTGCCACAGTGCTGCTGGGGAAGGCGTGGCTGGCTATCGACGTGCTGCTGCTCGGCTGCGTGCCGCTGGCAGGCTGCACGGCATTCCTGGCGCTGCGCCGGGTGACGCTCTCGGTTCCGGTGCGGCTATGGGCAGCGGCCTCGTACGCCCTGCTGCCGGTCGCTTTCGGTGCCATTTCGGCTGGCCGGCTCGGCAGTGCGGTCGCTTTCGTGCTGATCCCGGTCATCGGGATGCTGGCGGGCCGGATGTTCAGTCAGCCGCCCAAGATCGCCCGCCGGGCTGCGTGGGCGACCGGCCTGGCGGTGACGGTCGGTGCCGCGTTCGTGCCGCTGCTGTGGCCGATGGCCGCCGCCGGCGCCGTGCTGGCAGCCATCGCGTTCCGGCGGTCGGGCCTGGCGAACCTAGCGATCGTGGTGCTCACGCCGCCGGTGCTATTGCTGCCGTGGCTGATGCAGGTGCTCGCGCATCCGGCCCGGCTGCTGCTGGAGGCAGGATTGCAGCAGCCCGGGCTGGCGGCGCCCGACCTGCCGGCCAAGTCGATGTTGCTGCTCAGTCCGGGCGGGCCCGGCCTGCCCCCGTACTGGGTCAGCGCCGCGCTGGTGCTGGCCGGACTGGCCGCGCTGCTCGCGGCCGGGCGGCTGAAGCTTGTCATGTCTGGCTGGACCGCAGCCCTGCTGGGCTTCGCCGCTGCCCTGCTCGCCAGCCGGTCAGCCGTCGTCGCGCCGAGCGGGCAGCCGGTGAGCGCATGGCCGGGCGTGCCGCTCGCCGTGGCCGCCGCTGGCTTGCTGCTTGCCGCAGCAGCGGCCGCGGACTCGGCGCTGCGCCCGGTGGCGGCCGCCAAACGGTCGGCGGCTTCGGCGGGGCGTTCGGGCGCGCGGCGGACTCCCGCTGCCCGCAGATTTCCGGTGGTCATCCTGGGACTGATGGCCTGCACTGCGCCGGTACTCGCGGCCGCGTACTGGCTAATGAACGGGGTAAGCGGGCCGATCGGCGCGGCGCCTGCTGAGATAGTGCCGCCCGCGGTGTCCACCACGGCCGGCGCCGGGCGGGAGCTGCGGACGCTGGTGCTGACCGCGTCCGCTCAGACGGGCCGGGTTTCCTTCCTGCTGCTGCGCGCCAACAGCCCTGAGTTCAGTTATCCGGATGTTTCGCAGGTCCCGTCCGCCCAGGCAGCGCTGAGCAAGGCGGTCGCCGCGCTGGTCGCGCCAGGCGGCGGTGAGGCGGTAAACCAGAGCCAGCAGCTAGCCCGGTTTGATATCGGCTTCGTGCTGATCCGGGCTCCGATCGATGCGGGCCTGGTCAGCGCGCTCGACGGTGTCAGCGGGCTGACGAAGGTCAGCATGTCACCGCCTGCATTCGATCTCTGGCGGCTGAGCATCCTCCCGTCGCGGGTAAGCGTCATCGAGCCGTCGGGTGCCGTCGTGGCCGTCGGCTCTAGTGCCGTCGGCGTGTCCGGGGCCCACGTGCCTGCCGCTGGCGGGACTGTCCTGCTATCCGAGCCGGCTGGCGGCTGGTCGGCTGCCGTTAACGGGCACGCGCTCAGTCCTGTCACGTCTCCGGACGGAAGCTGGGCTCAGGCGTTCAAGCTGCCGCCCGGCGGCGGGACGCTGACGATTAGCCGCCACGCGCTTGTGCACAACCTGCTCTTGATCCTGTACCTGCTTGCGTTCGTGGTCGTGGCCGCGCTCGCGTTGCCGGGCATCAGGTCCACGGCAGAGATGGAGGCAGCTGCGGCTGCCGCAGCGGTCGAGATCGCAGATACCGGCCAGGAGCCTGGCGAGGAGGCCGACTCTGTGGCCGGAGCCCGCGGCGCAGCGGACCGTCAGCCTGCCAGGCAAGGCGCTCGCCGGGCGGGTCTTGGAGTGCGGGCCAGCGGGAAGCGGCGAGACCGCGCGGCGGGCGCGGCCAGGCTCGGCCGGGGTTCCCGTCGTGATGCGGCCCGTGGTGATGCGCCCCGTGGGGACCGGGGTGAAGCGGTCGGCCAGCGCGACGGCGCCGAGCTTCCGGTCGGAGCTGGCCAGGAACGCTCCGGGCGCAGGGGCAACGGGACAGCACTGCCCGGTCGCTTGGCTGGCCGGGCTGAAGCAGGGCGGTCTGAATCCCGACGAGCGGCGGCGGCCGCCGTCAGAGCGGGCGCCGGGGCAGTCGTCGCAGGCACCGGCGTAGCGGGCACGGGCGCTGCAGGCACGGGCGTCGCGGGCACGGGCGTCGCGGGCACGGGCGCTGCCGGGACCAGATCAGCGCAGGCAGCCGCGGCCTGGCCCGCTGGGCAGCCGGTAAGCCGCTTCGTGAGTGACCCGCCTGCCGCCCGGGAACGCCCTGGCGATGGCCGGACGGCAGACCCGTACGCGGCTGGCGCCGACCCGGTTGTGCGATCTGCCACCGGGACGCCATATGACGAGCCGCCGCGGCGAATGGTGCCGTCGCCGTCCGGAACGCCCTACGACGAGCCGGCCGCAGGACAGCCGCCTGCAGACTGGGATGGCGGCTATGACCGGGACGCCCGCTACAACCGGGACGCTGGCTACGGCCCGGCCGGCTACGGCCCGTCCAGCTACGGCCCGGACGCCGGACGCGGCGGCGGGTATGCCGAGCGGGCATATTCCGAGCCTGGCTACCCCGACCCGGCCGGATACGGCCGGCAGGATAGTTACTCCGGACACAGCTACTCCGGACACAGCGGCGGCCGCGCTCAAGACGACCAGCAATCTGGGTGGTCGTCGGCTGGCGAGCAGCAGGGCTGGCCAGAGGACTATCAGCAGCCAGGCAGCTGGCCACAAGATGATCAGCAACACGGCTGGCCGCGCGATCACCCGGCAGGGCCAGGGTCAGCTGATCGCTCTTGGTATCCGACGGGCGAGGAGGCCTGGCCAGATCAGCCTGGTCCCGGTGGCGCGCTGGAAGCCTTGCCGCCTGACGAGGAAGTTCATCATGACTGGTCGGCCAGGCGCGATCGGGCCGCCCGCGGCTGGCCGGCACCTGCCCAGGACGAGGAGGGAGAGGCCTGGTGAGGCCGCGTCACCGCCGGGTCATCTTCGCCGCGGTTGTGCTGGTGGCGCTAGCCGGGATTTATGCCGGCGCCGGCGCAATCCACCCGGCTGCCCCTGCTGGCCAGCTGGGCCGGACCGCCCGAGCCGCTGTATCGACAGCCACCCGGCTCTGCCCTGCGCCAGGTTCGGCGGCGCCGACCGCGGCCGCAGTTGCGCTAGCCGCGATGCCTGCTTCCTCAGCGGCCGGTCGCGCGGTGATCACTAGGCTGGTCCCCGGCGGCAGCCCGTCCATTGGCCCGGTTGCCGATACCGGCAGCCGCCCGGGTGTTCTGCAGGTGTCTGCTGTCAAGACGGCCCCCCCGCTGACGAAATCAGAGCAGGCGGGTCAACCCGGTTCCACCACGAGCGTCACGACGCAAGATGGCCGGGGAGGCATCGAGGTCAGCGCAGTCGGCGCGATGGCTCAGGGCCTGGAAGTCGAGCAGACTGGCCCCGGCGGCGTAGTCACCGCCCAGTGCGGCGCTCCCGGCACCAGCTTCTGGTTCGTGGGCCCTGGTCAGGCCACTGCGGGCACGATTGAGCTGTACCTGATGAACCCGGGCAGCCAGCCGGCTGACGCCGCTGTTTCGGTGCTGACTGACAGCACCAAGGGCCCGCCGCTGCTCGGCAACGCCGACAACGGCATCACCGTGCCGCCGCATGGCATGGTCGTGCAGTCGCTTGGCCGGCTGCTGCAGACGTCGAAGGTCATCGCGCTGAACATCACTACCAGCGTCGGCCAGGTCGTCGCCGCCGTCCGGGAGAGCAAGTCCGCTAGCAATGAGGGTGGCTGGCTGCCTCCCACCGGGGCGCCCGCACGGCATCTGGTGATCCCCGGCTTGCCGCGTGCCGCTGGAGCGCGCAACCTCTACATCGCGGTACCTGGCTCCGCGTCGGCCGCGGTAAAGATCACCGCTGTCACGGACAAGGGGTCCTATCAGCCAACCGGCGGAACCGGAATCGACCTTCTCAACGGCTCGGCGAGCTTGATCCCGCTGTCGTCACTGGGGGGCGTGTCGGGTGCAATCGCGATCTCAGCCAGCGTTCCGGTAGTAGCGACCATGGAGGTGCCAGGTGGCCCGGCCGGGACGCCAGGGGCATTCGCGGTCAGCGGAGGGCCGATCGGAGAGCAGGGCGTGCTCGCCGACAATCCGGCCCGCTCAGCCGGCTCGACCGAGCTGGTTCTCTCGGCCCCTCAGAAGGCGGCTAGCGTACGGATCACCACCGCCACTTCGTCGGTCTCGGCTCTCGGGCAGCAGGGCACTGTCGTGCAGATCAAGGCCGGATCCTCGGTCATCCTGCCAGCAGGTCCGCCGCGCGGTGCCAAGACAGACATGTTCGCGCTGGTTGTTACGCCGCTGAGCGGGTCAGGCCCGGTCTATGCCGGCCGGATCATCACGGCTGGCCGGAGCGTGCAGTCGATTCTCCCGGTGCCGGCTTCGCCCACCTCGATATCGCTCCCTGCGGTCCAGGAATCGCTGTCAGCCATCCTGGGCTGACAGCTGGTCTGCGGTGCGGCTATCGCCCGCAAGGATGGTCTGGCTGCTTACTCCTCGGCCGGGTATCCGGGGTCGACGGTCTGCGGATCAACGCCGAGCCAGCGCGCGAACTGCTCCACAATGACGTCCAGCACGAGTTCGGCCAGCTCCTCCTCGCCGTCGGCACGGGCCATCAGCGGGCGCCGGTAAAGCACGATCCTGGCCGCTCTGGCCTGCAGACCAGGGCGCTCAGGCGGATCCGGCGGCGCCGCCGGGCTCCCCTGGCTGGTCTGCGGCGGAACCGGCCGCATGGGCGCCGGGCGCGCGCGCCCTGGCGGCGTGGTCCCGGCCTCAAGCCCGCCAAGCGGCACCGGTTCGGGGTCCCCGGCATCGGGGATAACGGGCGGGATCTCCTCGACGGCGAACTCTATCCCGGCCAGCTCAGCCTCCCAGCGCGGCTCTAGCTGCGAGACGGCAAGCAGGACAAGGTCATCGAACCGGTCAGACCGGCTGCGGTAGAGCGGCACGTCCGGCGGGACCAGGGAGCCGCGCAGCCCGCGACCGTGCCGGTCGCGTCGGCGCACGCGGCCGGTGGCGCGGCGGCCACTACCCTCGCTGTCGTGCATGGCAACCGAGCGTATCCCAGCCGCTGACGTTAAGTTTTGCGGCAGCGATCTGGCAGCCGGAGACACGATCGCGCAGTGTGCCCCGGGTGGTGGCGTTACCGTCTGCCGATCGATACCGTCTGCCGTTGTGAGCGTTCATCACGATCCAGTTGCCCCCTGCCCGCTGGTGCTGCGCTCCGTCGGCTGCCGCCCGGAATCCCGGTGATCGTCCGTTGACCGCGCGCCAGTGCTCGCGGCCGGCCTGCAAGCAGGCGGCCCTGTACACGCTTACCTACGTCTATCGCGACTCGACGGCTGTCCTCGGGCCGCTGGCGGCCTTCGTCGAGCCGCACTGCTATGACCTGTGCGCCCGGCACGCTGACCGGATGACGGCTCCGCGTGGCTGGGAGGTGGTCCGGCTTCCAGTCGGCGAGCCTGACGAGGCCGCTGTAGCCGACGACCTGGAAGCGCTGGCCAATGCGGTCCGCGAGGCCACGACACCGCGCACCCCGGCCGAGCCGACTGGCCAGGGCATTGAGGTAGGCCGCCGGGGCCACCTGCGCGTGCTGCGGTCCGCGCCAACAGATGGCGGAGGCCCCGGGTAACGACCGGGTGGGTAGGGTGCAGCATGAGGCTCGGAGATGCTCGGACCGAGCAGCATCCGGCTGCTATGACCGACTGGAGACGTGATGAAGATCGACGACTGGCTGCTGGACATTCTGGCCTGCCCGAAATGTCACTCGCCGCTACGGCCGGACGAAGCTGCCAGCGAGTTGGTGTGCACCGGACCGGATTGCGGCCTGGCCTACCCGGTACGAGACGACATCCCGGTGTTGCTGATCGATGAAGCCCGTGACCCCGCGGCTGGCGACGCACGGGGGTGAGCGCTAATCGCCGCGGGCGAGGCGCCTGCGTCGGGGCGCAGTATTGGCAGCGGTCCCAGCGGTAGCGGTGGTGAACGCGACAGCGGGCACGGCAGCAAGCGCGCAGTAGTAGCTGCCCTGTGCGCGAACCTGGGCATAGCGGTCACCAAATTCGTTGCGTTCGCGATTACCGGCTCCGCATCGCTCCTAGCGGAGTCCGTGCACTCGGTCGCCGACTCCGGCGACCAGATCCTGCTGCTGCTCGGTCGCAGGCGGGCAGAGCGCGCGGAGACAGAGCAGCACCCGTTCGGTTTCGGGGCAGAACGCTATTTCTACGCGTTCCTCGTTGCAGTAGTGCTCTTCGTCGTCGGTGGCGCGTTCTCCTGCTATGAGGGCGTCGAGCGCATCATGCACCCCGGGCAGCTCACCTCCCCGGTTGTCGCGTTCGCCGTGCTCGGTGTCGCGATCCTGCTCGAGAGCTTCTCGCTGCGCACCGCTGTGCGGGAGTCAGCCCCGAGTCGTGGTGACGCCAGCTGGCGCAGCTTCATCCGGCACGCAAAAGCTCCTGAGCTGCCTGCGGTCTTGCTGGAGGATGTCGCCGCGCTGAGCGGCTTGCTGTTTGCCCTCGTCGGCGTCACCCTGGCGACGATCACGAACGACGACCGATGGGACGGCGCGGGATCGCTGGCGATCGGGGTACTGCTCGGCTGCGTCGCCGTGGTGCTGGCGACGGAAATGAAGAGCCTGCTCATCGGCGAGTCGGCTGGTGCCGGGGTCGAGGCTTCGATCGTCGCCGCTATCGAGGCGGGACCGGATGTCGAGTGCGTCATTCACCTGCGCACGCTGCACCTTGGCCCGGAGACGCTGCTGGTAGCCGCTAAGATCGCGGTTCGCCACGACGAGTCGGCAGCCAGCGTTGTGGACGGCATCGATTCCGCGGAACAGCGGATCCGGGCGGCTGTACCGATCGCCAAACTGATTTTCCTGGAGCCTGACATCTATCATTCTGCGCGCGCTGACGTCACCGATCCCGCAGTCAGAGCGGCGACCCGGGTCAGGCGCGCCGCTCGCCGTCGAAGCCGACCATCCAGCGCGGGTTAATCCGGACGTAGACGATGTCCGGCCCCCAGGTCGAGGGCGACGCCCCGTAATGCCGGGTCAGGTGCTCCTCGATCCAGCCGCGGTCGGCGTGGCTCGCCGCCAGGAACTCTGCATCCCCGTGCGTGAAGACGCCGAACGTGTCGCCCTCCAGGTATGCGGCGCTGACCGCTGGCCGGCTCCGAAGGTCGGCGGCCTTCACCGAGGAGCCGCTGGTCGTGAATATCCAGCGGCCGCGGAGCAGGTGGCCGTCGACTCCGCTGATTCTTGGCCGGCCTGCCGGGCTGACGGTGCTGAGCGCCAGCGTCCGCATCCCGGTCAGCCGCTCGATCAATTCACGGGCGGGAACGGCGCGGTCCGGCCTGATGATCGACTGCAGGTGCTCGCTGGCTTTGGCTAGCGACCGGTCGAGCAACTGCTGCATCTCTGCGATGTCGGCTGGTTCGGAGTGCATGGATCCACCTTCGCCTAACTGCTGAGCAGCGTAGCGAGCAAACCGCGCTCGCGCACCGCGGCGAGGTCGGCGTCGCGGACAGCATTGGCGCGCACATCCGGATTGAGCGCGACCGCTTCCGCCACGGTCGCGGCCGCTTCGTCGAGCAAGCCGGCACCGGCTTGCGCGCAGGCTAGGTTGTAGCTGGCCATGCCACGAGCGGGGTCAGGCGCGCCGAGGAACGCGGCAGTCGCCGCCGCCTGCTCGGCTAGCGTCACTGCCCGGGCGGCCTGGTCGTGGCTTAGGTAGTAACTGCCGAGATGCCCGGCCGGGTGCCAGAACCCGCGCACGATCAGCTGCAGCCACAGCTGTCTCCCGCGTAGCCACGGATTCCTGCCCGGCTCAAGCAGATCCGCCTGGCTGACTGAACCGACCTCCTCGATCAGTTCACCGCTGACGCGCCAGCTGTCACGGCTCACGGCGTCCGCCGGCTGCGCTGAGAGCTCGGCGTACAGGTCTTCAGAGCGGTGATCTACCTCGGTGAACTCGGGCGGTGCCTGGCCGCTCCTGATCGCCCGCAGCCGCTGCACTTGCTGGCGCCTGAACTCGGTGTTGTGCGCGATGAGCGGTAGCGCGCCCCAGCAGGACGGGTTGCCGGGCTCGCCCAGCGGTGCCGCCGCGAGCAGCACCTGCTCCTGGCCCGCGGCGAAGCCGATCAGCCCCGCGATGGCGGCACGAAGCACCGGAACGTCCGTCATGCTGCCGCCTCCTCAGCCGGCTTGCGCGCGATGAACTTCACGGACTCGTCGACGATGACGGTGATCTGGCCGAATCCGATGGTCTGCAGGCGGCCGATCAGAGACGCGGGGTCGACCGGGTTGTAGGTGTCGTCGGCATGGAAGTGATGCAGGTCGTTACCGGGCAGGCTGTCAGCGCCGACCAGCGCGCCGCCGGGCCTCAGCACCCGGAAGGCCTCGGCAAGGATCTTGTTCTGCAGGGCGAGAGTCGGTACATGATGCAGCATCGTGAAGGTGCCGACAGAGTCGACAGAGCCATCCGGGTAGTCGAGGTCGGCGCCGCTGCCGGTGCGGACCGCCACGTTGGTGCCGCTGTAGCGCTCCGTCAGCAAGCCGGCGGCGGCTTCGTCGATCTCGACCACCGTTAGCTGCTCGACCTTATGGCGCAGCCAGTCAGTGGCGGCCCCCGGCCCGGGCCCGATCTCCAGCATCGCGGCGCCCAGGTCCACGTCCCGCGTCACGACAGGCAGGACGTCGGTCTGCAGGTACTTAGCCCACTCCGGGGTGGGGCACAATCGCGCATGGTTCTCGTTCATGGTCGTCAAGCTACGGAGCCGGCTGCGGCCCGCCAAGGGCGTAGGCTGCCAAGCTGTGTCGCAAGACGGACAGGTCCAGTTGCCCGACGACCATGCCGCCGATTTCGACCCGGCGGCAGCCGTCATCGTCGTGACGTTCCCGATGCCCAGGGGCCTGGTTTTCGACTGGCACACTCACGCCGACCATCAGCTCGCCTGGGCCGCGAGCGGGGTGCTCACCGTCCGCACCGAGGAGTCGGCCTGGGTGCTGCCACCGTCTCGTGCGCTGTGGATACCGGCAAGCATGCCGCACGAGACGCTGTCTACAGGTGTCGCGACGATGCGGTCGGCCTATGTGCGGCCGGATCGGTGCCCGGTCAGCTGGGCAGAACCGACGCCGGTGTCGGCTGGACCGCTGCTGTGTGAGCTCATCGGCTATCTGGAGGACCGCAGTCTTCCCCACGATCAGCGGGCGCGCGCCGAGGCCGTGCTGATCGATCTGCTCCGGCCGGTCGCCATGACCACCGTGGAAGTCCGCTGGCCTGCCGACGACCTGGCACGTCAGGTAGCTGACCGGCTAGCCGACTCCCCGGCCGACAGCCGGACCCTGGCCGGCTGGGGCCGTGAGGTCGGCGCCAGCGAGCGAACGCTGGCGCGCGCATTCCTGGCTGAGACCGGGGTCAGCTTCGGCAGATGGCGCACGATGCTCCGCATCCAGGCGGCGCTGACCGCTCTGGCTGCCGGCGAACCGGTCGCCATGGTGGCGCGGCGCGTCGGCTACGACTCCGATAGCGCGTTTGTGCAGGCGTTCCGGCGGGAGACCGGGGTGACACCAGCCGCCTATTTCCGCGCCAGCTGAGCGGCGGCCAGTGCGGCAGTCGCTCGGACGCTGAAAGCGGGCGGCTTGCGCGGCTACGCGCTGAGCAACATGGAGCGGGAAGTATTTGCCATCCGGTCCGCGCGCTTTCCCTTCATGCAGTGGTTTGACGGCCAGGTCATTTCCGGCTTCGAGGGTGTGGCCAAGCCGGACAGCCGGACTTTCGAAGTCCTCTTGGCGCGTTATGGGCTCGACCCAGAGGCAACCGTCTTCGTGGATGACTCGAAGCAGAATGTTGAGGCAGCACGCGGCCTCGGGTTTAAGGTGGTCCACTACACGTCGGCTGACCAGCTCAAACGAGAGCTCCGGGCGATCGGCCTTCAGTCGCTCTGAGCCAGCCCATTCGGTCCTTGCGGCCAGTCGGCGGGGCGGGCTGTTAGCTTGGCACGGTGGATGAGCAGTCCTTTGTTGATTACGTCTCAGATCGGCTCTGCCAATTGCCGGGCGTAACGGCCGTGTCTCTAGGCGGCTCACGCGGGCAGGGCACGCACCGGCCGGACAGCGACTGGGACTTCGCGATTTACTACCGGGCACATTTTGATCCTCAGTCTCTGCGGGACATCGGGTGGCCTGGCGAAGTCTTCGAGGTTGGCGGGTGGAGCGACGGCGTGTTCAACGGAGGCGCCTGGCTGGAGGTCGACGGCCGCCGCGTGGACGTGCATTACCGCGACCTTGACACGATTGACCGCGAGACCGCCCGGACGTGTGAGGGACGGTTTCGCATTGAGCCGCTGATGTTTCACCTGGCGGGGATCCCGACCTATCTGGTCCTGGCTGAACTGGCCGTGAGCCAGGTTTTGCGAGGCCGCCTGCCCAGGCCCGATTACCCGATGGCACTGCGCGAAGCGGCACCGCGGGTCTGGTGGGATAGGGCCTACCGGACGTTCGACTACGCGCGCGTGAACCACGCGCCCTACGGACGGCTGGCGCAGTGCGCCGGGCTCGTCGCCCAGGCTGCCTCTCAGACCGCGCACGCGGTACTGGCTGCTCGTGGCGAGTGGGTTACCAACGAGAAGACACTGCTTACTCGCGCGGGCCTGCGCCCCGTCGATCAGTTCATCGCCGCCGGGCTAGACTCCGCTGTCCTGTCTGGAGTAGTCGACCAGTGCCGCGACTTCTGCGAACAGCGCGTGCGTCAGGCACAGTCAGATACATGACGGGTCCGGGTTCGCGGAACGTGCTGCTCAGGCCGATTGCCGAGGACGACTGGCCGACGGTTCACGCCTGGGCCAGCCAGGAGCGGGTCTGCCGCTACCAGCCGTGGGGCCCCAACACGGCGGAACAGACACGCGAGTTCGTGCGGGCCGCTGTGAAAGCGTGGACCTCCCTCCCCGGGACGAGGTTCGTCTACGCGATCACGCTCGACGGATGCGTTGCCGGAAACTGCGAACTGAATCTTCGCGACAGAGGCCAGGGTGAGATCAGCTACGTACTGCACCCCGACTTCTGGGGCCAGGGCCTGGCCACAGCCGCCGCCCGCCAGCTCGTCCAGCTCGCGTTCGATGAGTACGACCTGCACCGCATCTTCGCCACCTGCGACCCGCGCAACATCGCGTCAGCTGCCGTCCTGCAGCGGCTCGGGATGCGCTACGAAGGCCGGATGCGGGAGACGATGCTGATCCGCGACGGCTGGCGCGACTCAGACCTGTACAGCCTCCTCGTACACGAATGGCATGATCAGGTATCCCCGACACGCCCTGACAATGCGCCGGTGGAGACCGGAAATGTTTGGTCAGCGCCTATCTGAGGACACCGCCGCGCCGAGTAGCCGTAGTGCGCGTTCCTGCTCGAAGTCGAGGGCCCTGGCGGGAGGCGGCTGGATCCTGCCGATGCGACGGCCGAACTCAGCGACTTCGGCCCTGACCCGAGGGTCGGCGAGTACCCGGACGCCGAAGGCGAGCGCGACCGGGCTGATGTCGTAGCGGCGCTCCAGCGACAGGCCGAGCGAGACCGCGCTGAGGTCGGCATCGGTGAACTGGCGGTGCGGGCTCCGGGCCGCTGGCGCTGGCGGGCGATGGCGCGTCCGTCCCCGGCCGGCGTGGCGCAGTACAGGGAGCAATCCGAGAGACTCTCGGTACCGGAGCATCCGGGGTGTCATGTCGAGTCGCCGGGCCGCTTCAGTGATCCGCATGGGTCAAATCTTACAATCTTCTGTTAGAAACCCGCTATTGGACGTGTCGCTGATGCCAGGTCTGCCGTACGGTCGTGCTGTGGTGCCGGCCAGGCCGGCCAGCACCACCGGAAACTAAGGAGCCTGCATGCCTGTCGAGACAGTGCCGTTCAAGGTCGCCGACCTGTCGCTCGCCGATTTCGGCCGCCGCGAGATCCGGCTCGCCGAGCACGAGATGCCGGGCCTGATGACGGTGCGTGCCGAGTTCGCTGAGTCGCAGCCGCTGGCCGGCGCGCGCATCACCGGCTCGCTGCACATGACCGTGCAGACCGCCGTGCTGATCGAGACGCTCGTCGCGCTCGGCGCGGAGGTGCGCTGGGCCTCGTGCAACATCTTCTCCACACAGGACCACGCAGCCGCTGCCGTGGCGGTCGGTCCGGACGGCACGCCGGATGATCCGCGCGGCATCCCGGTCTTCGCCTGGAAGGGCGAGACGCTGGAGGAGTACTGGTGGTGCACCGAGCAGGCGCTCACCTGGCCGGCCGAGTCACGGCCCAACATGCTGCTCGACGACGGCGGCGACGCGACGTTGCTGGTGCACAAGGGCGCCGAGTTCGAGGCGGCCGGACAGGTACCCGCTGCCCGCGACGACGACCCCGAGGAATGGGGCGTGATCCTCTCCGTGCTGGCGCGCTCGCTGAAGCAGGCGCCGGGTAAGTGGACCGCCACGGCGGCCGAGATCAAGGGCGTCACCGAGGAGACCACCACCGGCGTGCACCGGCTGTACGAGATGGCCAAGGACGGCTCGCTGCGGTTCCCCGCGATCAACGTCAACGACTCGGTGACCAAGTCGAAGTTCGACAACAAGTACGGCTGCCGGCACTCGCTGATCGACGGCATCAACCGTGCGACCGACGTGCTGATCGGCGGCAAAGTTGCCGTCGTCTGCGGCTATGGAGACGTCGGCAAGGGCTGCGCTGAGTCGCTGCGCGGTCAGGGCGCGCGGGTCATCATCACCGAGATCGATCCCATCTGCGCGCTGCAGGCCGCGATGGACGGCTACCAGGTCGCCCGGCTGGAGGACGTCGTCGCGAGCGCCGACATATTCGTCACCGCGACCGGCAACTTCCACATCATCACCGCCGAGCACATGAGCCAGATGAAGCATCAGGCGATCGTCGGGAACATCGGGCACTTCGACAACGAGATCGACATGGCCGGCCTCACCCGGCTGCCCGGCATCCGGCGGACGAACATTAAGCCGCAGGTCGACGAGTGGACGTTCCCGGACGGGCACGCCGTGATCGTGTTGTCCGAGGGCAGGCTGCTCAACCTCGGCAACGCTACCGGGCACCCGAGCTTCGTCATGTCCAACAGCTTCACTAACCAGGTCATCGCCCAGGTGGAGCTGTTCACGAAGACCGACCAGTACCCGATCGGCGTCCACGTGCTGCCCAAGCACCTGGACGAGAAGGTCGCGCGGCTGCACCTGGATGCTCTTGGCGTCCGGCTGAGCGTTCTGACCAAGGAGCAGGCCAGCTATATCGGCGTTCCGGTCGATGGTCCGTACAAGCCCGACCACTACCGGTACTGACCGGCAGGGCGGCCGTCCAGCCGACGGCCCGCCCTCGGACATCGCCGACCCCGGGCTGGCCCTCGCCGGCCAGCCCGGGATCGCGTGGGCCGAGCGGGCGATGCCGGTGCTCGGCATGGTGCGGGCCTCCTTTGCAGGCCGGCTGCCGTTCGCCGGGCTGACGATCGCCTGCTGCCTGCACGTGACTGCGGAGACGGCGGTGCTGGTGCGTGCTCTCACGACAGGCGGCGCACGCGTGCACCTGGCCGCCTCCAATCCGCTGTCGACCCAGGACGACATCGCCGCGGCGCTCGCGGCCGAGTCTGGTGTCACTGTGCAGGCGCGGTCCGGCGTGGATCGGGATGGCTATTACGAGCACCTCCACCGGGCCCTGGACAGCGGGCCGGACCTCGTCATGGACGACGGCTGTGACTTGGTCAACACACTTCACGAGGCGCGTTCCGAGCTGATCGGCGGCGTACGCGGCGGGTGCGAGGCGACGTCGAGCGGCGCCGCCAGGCTGCGCCGGATGGCCGCCGCCGGATCGCTCGGCTTCCCGGTCGTTGCCGCCGACGTCTCTGCGACGCGGCGGATGATCGATCACAAGTACGGCACCGGCCAGTCGGTGCTCGACGGCATCCTGCGCGCTACCAACACGCTGGTTGCCGGCAAGACAGTGGTGGTGGCCGGCTTCGGGCCGTGCGGCTCGGGTATCGCTGAGCGCGCGCGTGGTCTTGGCGCTCAGGTGATCGTCACCGAGGTCGATCCAGTCCGCGCGCTCGGTGCGATCATGCAGGGCTTCCGGGTGATGCCAATGCGCGCCGCCGCGCCGGGCGCTGAGCTGATCATCACTGCCACTGGCTCCCGCGACGTTATCAGCGCGGCGGAACTGGCCGCGCTCCCCGATGGCGCGATCCTGGCCAACGCCGGCCACTTCGACGTGGAGATCGACGTGCCGGCGATGGCCGGACTGGCGATCGAGGTGAATCCCGGTGTCCGTCCGAACGCGACTGAGTACGTTCTCGCCGACGGCCGCCGGCTGATCCTGCTGGCCGAAGGGCGCGTGGTGAACCTGGTCGCCGGCGAAGGCAATCCGGCGGCTGCCATGGACACCTCGTTTGCGGTGCAGGCGCTCGCTCTGGCCTGGCTGGCGGGAGCCGATCCCGAGCCGGCCGGAGCGCGCGGCCGGGTGCTGGACGTGCCCGCTGCGATCGACTCCGAGGTTGCCAGCCTGGCCGTCGCCGCACTCGGCACCCGGATCGATGAGCTGACGCCGGAGCAGCTGGCCTACTTGGACTCCTGGCGGCTCGGCTCCTGAGCGGCAGCGGGGATAACGCCCGATCCGCCCGTTCTGCGCCACCGTGGAATCCAGTTGGCATCCAAAACGGCCCCAGGATATCGGGCATAACGGCGAATAACGCGCTCGCTTGAGGGCCAGATCGGATGCAATGTCGCTAGCGGCTGGCGTCGGCCCGGCAGTGACAGCCGAGCAATTCAGACGGGTGGGGCGAAACCGGGCGCGGTAGCGGTGGTTGGCTGGGTCGGCGGAGCGCCCGGATCGGGCGGCGGCTGGGCTGGGGGGAATGGCCGGGCTGGCCCCGGCGGCTGGGCCAGCAGCGGAGCCGCTGGTGGCATCAGGCCCGGCTGGACCAGCGGCGGCGGAGGAGGAGGCGGCGGCGGAACCGCTGGTGGCATCAGGCCCGGCGAGACCGGCGGCGGCGGAGGGACCGGCGGCGGAGGGACCCGCGGCGGAGGGACCGGCGGTAGTGAGACTGGCGGTAGTGAGACTGGCGGTAGTGAGATCGGCGGCGGGGGAGTTGCAGCGTTCGCCATTGCCCGAGCGCGATCACGTTCGCGTCGGACGGCGAGCACGGCGGCCAGGTAGGCGGGCGGCGGGGTGCCGGCCGGCGGCGGAGGGCTGACTTCCGCCGCGACCGCGTTGGCTAGCTGGAAGCCGAGCGACTCGCGCGCCCGCGGCGACAGTTCGGCGAACCGCCGCAGGTAGCTACTCGCGGCGTCGGCAGTCTGATCGGAGAGCGCGGAAAGCTGGAGCGACTGCGCCCAGCCCGCCAGCGGGGGCGGCACCATTGCGAACACTGGCGGCAGCGCGGCCCTGGCCGGCATGCGCTCCTGCAGCACGTACGTCCCGGCGAAGATGTCCCCCAGCCGCTTGCCCTTGACCGAGACGATTGACGTGATCAGCGCGATTGGCGCGAACGTATAGATCTCGATCAGGCCGATCAGGGATCGCACCAGGGCCTGCCTGAAGCGTTCGGGGCTGCCGTCATCGCCGACAACGCGCAGGCCCAGCGCCATCTTTCCGGGCGTCTTGCCCCGGGTCATCGTCTCCCACAGGGTGGCATAGACAACCGTGATTGCTAGTTCCGCGCTGACCACTATGGCCGCGATGTAGTCGCCGTTCAGTCGGCCGAGCACCGGGGAGATGGCAATCAAAGCCACGATGCCAAGCGCCGCCTGGACGGCCAGGTCAATCGTCAGGGCAAGCAGGCGGCCGGGGAAGCTCGCGACCGGAAGCTCGAGCACGACGGCTTCGCCCGTCACGACCTCGGACATCTCGTGCTCCTCGCCTGGCCGCCCGCGCGGCCGCAGGCACGGGCCCAACAGTACCGATGCCGCGCTGGCCGCGGCAGTACGCTCCTGTGGTGGATGTCGATGCTTTTGTCGCTGCACACGAGGCGGAATGGGCTCGGCTGAACACTCTCGTCAAGCGCCGCCGGAGACTGTCCGGCGAAGAGGTCGACGAGATCGTTACCAGCTACCAGCGGACTGCCACCCAGCTCTCGGCAGTGCGGAGCAGCGGCAGCGATCCCGCGCTGACTGCCAGGCTGTCCGGCTTGCTTGGCCGGGCGAGAGCCGCAGTGACCGGCGCGCACACGCCCGCCTGGCGTTCTGTTGGCGTCTTCTTCTGCGTGGCGTTTCCTGGCATGGCATACCGCTGCCGATGGTGGTGGCTGAGCACCGCCGCCGCCTCACTCGCGCTCGCGCTGATCGCCGGGTGGTGGATCGCGGATTCGCCGGCGGTCCAGGCCAGCCTGATCTCGCACTCGCAAGTACAGGCGCTGGTGAACAGCCAGTTCCGCAGTTATTACTCGCAGGACACTGCCACGTCGTTCGCGCTGAAGGTGTGGACCAACAACGTGTATGTCGCGGCTGGTGCTCTTGTCTCCGGTGCGATCTTCGGCGTCGGTGCGATCTTCTCGCTACTACTGAACTCGCTGAACCTTGCGGTCGACGGCGGGCTGATGATCGGCCACGGTAAGGCGGCGGAGTTCTTCGCGCTGATTCTTCCGCACGGCTTGCTTGAGCTATCGGCAGTATTCCTGGCCAGTGCGGCAGGCCTGCGGCTCGGCTGGGCCATCATCGATCCCGGGCCGCGGCGCCGATCCCAGGCGCTGGCCGAGGAGGGCCGGGCAACGATCACGATCGCACTCGGCATCGTCGTGGTGCTAGGCGTGTCCGGAATCATCGAGGCCTTCGTCACCCCGTCGACACTGCCCACATGGAGCCGGATCAGCATCGGCGCGATTGCCGAGATCACCTTCCTGGCCTACGTCGTCGTCGCGGGCCGCCGGGCGCAGCGCCTGGGCCTGTCGGCCGACATCAGGGAAGCGCCTGAGCAGGTGCCGGTCCGCGGCTGACACTGTCCGCGGCTGACGCTGTCCCCGGCCGAACTCGGGCCGGATTAGCTGCCACCGTCGTGGCCTTCGTCGTCAAAGCTGCCCGGCACTCTTGAGGCCGAGATAAGCGTCCGCCAGCGCGGCGGGCAGACGGTCCGGCGGCGCGTCGACGACACCGACCCCGGCCTGGCTCAGCCGGGCGGCCAGCCGCGCGCGCTCAGCCCGCGCGCGCTCGGCCGCGGCCGCCTGGTAGACCGAGGCCGCGTCGCCACGGGCCGCGGCCATCTCGGTCACCCGCGGATCGGCGACGGCCGCGATCAGCAGCCGGTACCGGGCCGCCAGCAAGGGGATGGCAGGGAGCAGCCCCAGTTCCAGGGCCGTGGAGTTGAGATCGGTCAGGATCACGACCAGGCACCGCTGGCGGGCCGCCGCGAGCAGCGTGCTGGCGATCAGCCCGCCATCCGACTCGGTGAGTTCCGGCTCGAGCACCGCCATCGCGTCAGTCATCCTGGCGAGGATCTGCGTGCGGCTGGCGCCTAGGACCCTGGCCCGGACCTGACGGTCTACGGCGATGAGGTCGACCCGGTCGCCCGCCCGCGCCGCGATCGCTGCCAGCAGCAGCGCCGAATCAAGGTAGGTGTCGAGCCGCGGCGCACCTGCGACGCGCCCGGCGGAAGTGCGGCCCGTGTCGAGAACGATGATGATGCGACGGTCGCGCTCGGGCCGCCAGGTGCGCACCAGGACCTCGCCGCGGCGCGCAGTTGACCGCCAGTCGATCGAGCGGACGTCGTCGCCGATCACGTACTCGCGCAGCGAGTCGAACTCCGTGGCCTGGCCCCGGATCAGGCTGCGATGCTGTCCCCCCAGCTGGCGCAGGACCGCCAGCTTCTCCGGCAAGTGCTTACGGCTCAGGAACGGCGGCAGCACGCGCACTGTCCAGGGCACCGCGCGGCTTGCCTGCCTGGCCGCAAGGCCAAGGGGGCCCAGCGACCTGACGCTCACCCGTCCGGCAGCCTTGTCACCGCGCCGGGTGGGCGCGAGCGTTGTGTTCACCACCACCTGGCCGCCGGCCGGGATCATGACGCGAACCGGTCCGGTGGCCTGAAGGCTGGGCTGCCAGGCGTCCCGCACGATGCCGCGCAGCTGGCGCCGGCCCGGATTGCCGATCGTCAGCGTCGCCGTGCCCTGCTGACCGAGCAGAATCGTGGCATCACCGGACCTGATGAGCGTCAGCTGCCGGACGCTAGTCGCGAGAACCAGATCGAGTGCGATCGCGGCCAGGATGATGCCGTCTACAACGGCCAGCCCGGCTATCGAGCCTGACACCAGAGCGGCCAGGGTGCTTATCAGTGCGACAAGAGCCGCGCGTCCGGTGACTGCCACAGGCTCCTACCTTGGCACCTGAACAGAGCTGAGCACGCTCTCGAGCAGGCCGTCGGCGGTGACTCCCTCGAGCTCGGCCTCGGGCCGGAGCCTGATGCGGTGCCGGAGCGTTGGCCGTGCCAGTGTCTTGACATCGTCGGGCGTGACGTAGTCACGGCCGGACAGCCAGGCCCACGCACGGCTGGCGGCCAGCAGCGCGGTACCGCCTCGCGGCGACACGCCAAGATCCGCAGCGGCAGACGTTCGCGTCGCGCGGCAGATGTCGACGATGTAACCGGTCACTTCGGCCGACACCCGGACCCGGCCGACCCCGGCGCGCGCGCTCGCCAGATCGGCAGTGCTGGCAACCCGCCTGATCCCGGCGGCACCGAGATCGCGCGGGTCGAAACCGGCTGCGTGCCTGGCCAGGATGTCAATCTCGGCGTCCCGGTCCGGCACGTTGACCGCCAGCTTGAGCAGGAACCGGTCGAGCTGAGCCTCCGGCAGCGGGTAAGTGCCCTCGTACTCCACCGGGTTCTGGGTCGCCGCGACAAGGAAGGGAACGGGCAGTGAGCGCGGGACTCCTTCGACCGATACTTGCCGCTCTTCCATCGCCTCCAGTAGAGCCGCCTGTGTCTTCGGCGGGGTGCGGTTGATTTCGTCGGCCAGCAGCAGGTTGGTGAAGACAGGCCCGTCGCGGTACTTGAACTCCGAGGTGCGGGAATCGTAGATGAGCGAGCCGGTGACGTCGCCCGGCATCAGGTCAGGAGTGAACTGGACGCGCTTGCTGTCTACCGCCAGTGCCGCGGCGAGTGCGCGGATCAGCAGCGTCTTGGCCACGCCGGGGACTCCTTCGAGCAGCACATGCCCCTGGCACAGCAGCGCGACGAGCAGGCCGCTAAGGACCTGATCCTGCCCGACGACGGCCTTGCCGACCTCGTCACGGACGGCAACCAGCGCGGCGCGGGCCCCATCGGGCGACCGCGTTTCAGGTGACCGCGTTTCAGGCGACAGAGCCGCAGCCGTCACTGCGTCCGGCTCCGCCCGCACCGGGCGCTCGCCCCGGTCATCGATGCTCACGACATGCCTACCTCTCGCTCAAACCTGTCCAGATCGCTGGCCAGCTCCACCAGCGCCCGGTCGGATGCTGGTGCGGGGCCGTACAGCAATTCCGCGACGCGTGCCTGTGTCCATGCCGAGCGCTGTGCCAGCGCGGCAACGACGGCATCCCGGCTAGCCGTGACTGGCAGGCCGGTCAGCGGGCTTAGCCGGCTGATTACTCCCTGGCGCAACGCGCCGGCCGCCCTGGCCCTGGCCCGCCGGGACTGGTACAGGCGCGCGTGCCCTTCGACTGTCTCTGCGGCCCGGACCACTACTGGCAGCGGCTCGGCGACCAGCGGCCCGAGGCGGCGTGCTCGCCAGGCCACCGCGAGCAGCAGGGCGACAGCAAGCTGGATTGCGACCAGGTACGCGCCGAACGGCACCAGGCTGTAAAAGGACCTCGGCGTGGCCGGCCCCGCGGCTGCCGGTACCGCTGAGGCAGGCGGCACCAGCCAGACGATCCGGTGGCTTGGCAACAGGTCGATGGTGAGCGCCGCGTTGCCCTGGCTCGCCAGCGCGCTGTTGGTCAGCGGTGCGCCGGTGCCGAGCATCGTCACCAGCCGCCCGCGGAGGGCCACCTGAACCAGGGACGGGTGGCCGCCCACCGGATAACACTGCTGGATCCCGCCCGCTACCCGGCCGGGGACCGTGAGCGTGGTGCCGCCCATGTCCGCTGTCCCCGCCAGGACGGCAGCCTGCAGCGTGCAGGCGGCCGGCGTGCTCGCGACCGGCACACCATCCAGAGCGATACGCAGACCGCTACCGAACGCTGCTAGTGCCGCGCGGTCCGGCTCTACTAGCAGCACCGAAGCGGGCACGTTGGCGAGTGCGGCGAGGTCGGGCCGCGACAGGTCGGCCGGGCTGGTGATGACCAGGGTGGTGCCCGCGGACGCAGCGGCCACCGCGGACCCGGTACTGGTCACCGTGGTCACCTGATGCCCGAGTCGGGTCAGCACATCGGCGAGCGCGTGCGAGCCGCTGCCTCCGGTCGAGCCGGGATCCAGGTAGGAGTTGCCTGGGGGGCGGTGCAGCACGCCGATGACGATCGCCGCGATCACGATGATCAGGCAGATCAGCAGCCAGGCACGTGCCCGCCGCCACCACGCGGTCACCGATTGCCACTCACCTGGATCGGGACAGCGCCGATCCGCAGGTCGAGATCCCGGATTTGCTGGTAGCCATCCTGGCTGCCGGGATGGCCGCCATAGCGCACGTCGTCGAATAGCCGGGTCGCGTGACCGAGCGCGGTCGCCTCGGCGGGGATGGCCAAAGCTGTCTCCGCGCCGAGTTCCGCGGCCGTCCGTCCAGGCCGGGGCGGCAGGATCTGCCGGGATTCGAGGTCGACTGCGATCGCCCGCACCCGCTCGATGATCGCGGACTGGTAGTCGCCCGCCGCGGCGAAGCCATCAGCGGCCGACCGGTGCTCGGCCGCGCTCATTGGCCTGCCTTCGACGACTGCGGTGCGGTAGCGCCTGTCCACCCTGGCCGACCCTGCGGTGTACCCGACGGCGCCGAGCAGGGCGAGAACGCCGATCCCGAGCAGGGTGACCGCCACCCAGTTCAGGCTGCCCGCCGGCGTGTGCAGCGCTAGTGACTCAAGCCAGTTCACGAAGCGGGCCCAAAGGCGCGACACCAGCGACGGATGATAGATCGCCCTCGCTAGTTCCCGCCGGGCTAGCTGGTTCCCCCGCAACCGCCCGACCAGCGGCCCGGCAGTTAGCCACGTCGCGCCAGTCACCCCGGTCACGACGGGCGCTGCTCGCTGGGCCTTTCTCACCACGCCGACGGCTGACCGCTGGCTGGCGGCCGCCACGCGGAATCGAACTCTTCGCCGGTCAGGCTGTCGCTCTGGGCTGCGGTGCGCAGCGCCAGGTCAAGTCCCTCGCGACGGATTCGCAGGTCGGCATACAGCAACACGACGACGCCGGCGCTGATCGGGGCGGTGACAGTGCTCGCCACGATGGCGCCGAGAGCACTGATGATCACGCTGGCCAGGGTGGCCGTCGTGCCGATGCTGAAGAAGCTGCCGCTACCGCCGGCCAGGCCACTGACGATGGTGAACGGGATGGTCAGCACGAGCGAGGCGACGCCGACGATCAGCCTGGTCAGCAGCAGGATGCCGAACAGCCGCCAGTAGCTGCCGCGGCTGAGATCGAAGGATCGCTTGATCGCGCTGGCGGGCGAGATCCGCTCGAGGACTAGCGCTGGCAACGTCATGCTGAGCCGGACGAGCAAGAACAGCTCGAAGACGATGCTGGCGATGCCGCCCAGCACGCCGATGAGCACTGCGACCGGCGTCACGTGCAGCACGGCAAGGACGACCGCGACGATGACGACCGGCAGCGGGACGCAGATGCTGATCAGCAGCAGCAGGAGGCTAGCGCCGATGACCGGCCCGATTCGGCCTGCGCGCCACGCATCGGCCAGGCCGACCCGTCGCCCGAGCAGACCGCGGCCGATGACAGCGCTGAGCATCCCGGACAGCGCCGAGGTAAGTACGAAGCTGAGCACGATGCCGACCGCGAGCGACGGGAGGATGGCGCCGAAGACGGAACCCAGCAGATCGTTGACTTGCTGCGGGGAGAGCACGCGGCCGTTACTTATCGCCTGCTGCGTGCCGCTGAGCCGCGCCAGTTGCGGCCGCTCGCCTGCCTGGATAACCGCGGAGATGATCCCGTAAACCGTCATCACGATCGCGGCCAAGCCGAAGGTCGCGGCCGGGTTCCGGCGGGCCGAGACGACTGCGCCGTTGAGGATGTCACCAAGCCCGAGCGGGCGGAGCGGGATACCGCCCGGTGCGGGCGCCGTTGTCCACCCGGCGGGCCGGCCGTACCCCGGCGGGCCGTACCCCGGCGGACCGTAGCCGGGCGGGCCGTAGCCGGGCTGCCCGGAGCCTGGCTGGCCGGATGGCGGAGGGCCG
>DATMMA010000185.1:0-4772 GCA_035570295.1 Streptosporangiaceae bacterium | reverse complement strand
CTTGCCGAACGCTAGCCGGTCACCGAACCCGACGCCGTAGGAGTTGACATTCTGGCCCAGCAACGTGATCTCGAGCACGCCCTCGGCTGCCAGCGCCTCGATCTCGGCAAGCACATCGCCGGGACGCCGGTCCTCCTACCGGCCGCGCAGGCTCGGCACGATGCAGAAGGTGCAGGTGTTGTTGCAGCCAACCGAGATAGCCACCCAGGCCGAATAGGGCGACTCACGACTGGCCGGCAGTACCGAGGGGAAGCGCTCAAGCGACTCCAGGATCTCCACCTGCGCTTCCTGCCGCACTCGCGCCCGCTCCAGCAGGGCCGGCAGCGAGCCGATGTTGTGGGTGCCGAAGACAACATCCACCCACGGTGCGCGCTCCGTGATCCTGGCGCGGTCCTTCTGGGCCAGGCAGCCGCCGACCGCGATCTGCATTCCGGGGCGGGAGTTCTTGACCGGCAGCAGGTGGCCGAGGTTTCCGTAGAGACGGTTATCGGCGTTCTCGCGGACGGCGCAGGTGTTGAAGACGACGACGTCAGCGGCATCCCCGGCCGCCGCGCGACGGTAACCGGCCGCCTCCAGCAAGCCAGCCAGCCGCTCGGAGTCGTGCATGTTCATCTGGCACCCGTAGGTGCGGATTTCGAAGCTTCGCTCGACGGTTGCGCCAGCCATGCTCCCCAGGGTAGACGCCGTCGCGGGCAGCGGCGGCGTGCCGACCGCTGCGCAGGAGGCGTGAGGTGAGATCGCAGCCACTGTTTACCTCTGGCCGCGCGGTTTGGACCAGAGTCCCTATTCGGCGTTACCGGCGGTCGCCCGGTAGGGCACCATATGCGTATGACAGACAGCGGTAACGAAGCCGCCGTCGGCCCCGCCGGGTCGGCTGGCCAATCAGAAGATTACGTCGGTGCTGAAGCTGCGGTTCCCGCTGTCCCATTTGGCGAGTGGCCATCACCCATCGCCGCGGCCCAGGTCGCCGGCGGGCAGGTAAGAGTCTCGTCCCCGACCGTCCTCGGCAGCGACGTGTGGTGGCAGCAGGGGCTGCCTGACGAGGGCGGCCGCACCACGGTGATGCACAGTCACGGCAATCAGCCGGAGCTGCTCCTGGCCGCGCCCTGGAACGCCAGGACCCGCGTGCACGAGTACGGCGGCCGGTCCTACCTGCCCATCCCGTCTGCCGCGCTGTCCGGGCAGGGTACGGCGGCATCCGGCAGCTACCAGATCCTCTTTGCTAACTATGCCGACCAGCGCCTCTACCTGACGGGGGCTGCTGGCGCGGAGCCGGCGCCGCTGACTCCGGATCCCGCCGAGGTGCCAGCTGCCGGGGCCGGCGGCTCGCTCGGCGGCGCGGGCCTGCGCTACGCCGACTTCGTCCTCTCGCCGGACCTGACTGAGGTCTGGTGCGTGCAGGAACGGCACGAGGGCGGAAAGGTAAGACGCGCGATCGTAGCTGTGCCGGTGGATGGCTCGGCAAGCCGCGACGCAGAAGCAATCCGCATCCTGGTCGATGGCTTCGACTTCTTCGCATTCCCGACACCGTCGCCGGACGGGAAATGGCTGGCCTGGATCTGCTGGAACCATCCGCACATGCCCTGGGACGGCACGGAGCTGCGGGTCGCCCCGGTCGAGGACGGTATGCCCGGCAGAGGCAGGCCGCTCACGGGCGGCCAGCGGGAGTCGGTGCTGGCACCATTGTGGCGGGACAACACCAGCCTTTACGTCGCGACCGACTGGCCCGGATGGTGGAACATCTACCAGGTCGGCCTGGCTGGCGAGCCGCCGCTAGCGCTGTTCCCGGCCGACGAGGAGTTCGCCGCGCCGCTCTGGCAGCTCGGCGCAAGGCCGTTCGCGATGCTCGGCGACGGTCGTCTAGCCGTTGCTCACGGCGCCGGCGCGGCGCGGCTTGGCATTCTGGATCCGGAGTCGTGCGAGCTCAAGGACCTCGACACGCCGTTCGCCGAGGTCGCCTTCGACCTGTCCGCCGACGGCGACTCGATCGCAGCGATCGGCGGCGGGCCGACGACATGGCCCGCCGTGATCCGGGTCGACGCCACGACCAGCAATACTTCGGTTCTGCAACGAGATGCGGCCGACCTGCCAGATGCGGCCTACCTGCCAGTGCCGCAGGAGGTGGATTTCGAGGGCCCTTACGGCCAGGTGGTCCACGCCTTGCTCTACCCGCCGACGAACCCGGACGTGACCGGCCCAGATGGTGCGCGCCCGCCCTATGTCGTGTGGGTCCACGGCGGGCCCACCTCACGCGCTTCCGGAGTCCTCGACCTCGGCAAGGCGTACTTCACCAGCCGCGGCGTCGGCATCATCGACGTGAACTACGGTGGCTCAACCGGCTACGGCCGGCAGTACCGCGAGCGTCTGCGCCGCTCCTGGGGCATCGTGGACGTGCAGGACGCAATTGCGGCCGCCCGCTGGGTATCGGAGTCGGCTGACGCGGACCCCGCCAGGCTAGCCATCCGCGGCGGCTCCGCTGGCGGTTGGACCACGCTCGCGGCGGTGACCACCGGCACTAGCCGCGGCAGGGTGTTCAGTGCGGCCGCTTCGTATTACGGCGTATCCGACCTGCGCGACTTCGCCGCCACCACGCACGACTTCGAGTCCCGCTACCTGGACGGGCTGATCGGGCCCCTGCCGGGCTTCGAGGTCACCTACGAGGAGCGGGCTCCAGTCGGGCACGTGACCGAGGCGACCTGCCCGATCCTGCTGCTGCAGGGGCTCGACGACCCGGTCGTGCCGCCGGCCCAGGCCGAAAGCATTGCCGCCGACCTCGCCGCGCATGGCACGAGCTACGCCTACCTCGCGTTCGAGGGCGAGTCACACGGCTTTCGCAAGGCCGAGACGGTGACCGCCGCGTTCGAGGCTGAGCTCTCGTTTTATGGCCAGATCCTCGGCTTTGATCCGCCCGGGATCCCCGAGGTCGAGGTCACCGCCGCTAAGGCCGGCCAGCAGTAGCGGGCACGTCCTGGCTGCCTATCGGGCGAACTCGATGGCTCGCGACTCGCGGATCACCGTGACCCGGATCTGGCCGGGATAGGTGAGCTCGTCTTCCACCCGCTTGGCTACGTCGCGGGCGATGACCTGGGCTTGGATGTCGTCGACCTCGCCGGGCTTGACCATGACCCTGATCTCCCGGCCAGCCTGCATGGCGAACACCTTCTCGACCCCGTCCTGGGCCATCGCGATATGCTCCAGCCGCTCGAGGCGCTTGACGTAAGCCTCAAGCGACTCGCGGCGAGCACCGGGGCGGCTGCCGCTGATCGCGTCGGCCGCCTGGGTGAGGACCGCCTCGACGGTGCGCACCTCGACCTCGTTGTGGTGCGCCTCGATTGCGTGCACTACGTCTTCTGGCTCACCGTATTTACGGGCGATCTCAGCGCCGATCAGTGCGTGGCTGCCCTGGACCTCGTGGGTAAGCGCCTTGCCGATGTCGTGGAGCAGCGTGCACCGTTTCATCAGCACCGGATCCATGCCTAGCTCGCTGCCCATCATGCCGGCGATATGCGCCGACTCGATCAGGTGCCTGAGCACGTTCTGTCCGTAGGATGTGCGGTATCGCAGCCGGCCGAGCAAGTTCGTCAGCTCGGGGTGCATGTCGGTGATGCCGACGTCGACAAGCGCGTCCTCGCCCGCCCGTACGCACAGCGCCTCGATCTCAGCCTTGCTGCGCTCGTATGCCTCTTCGATCCGCTGAGGATGGATCCGGCCGTCCAGGACCAGGCGCTCTAGCGTCAGCCGGCCGACTTCGCGCCGGACCGGATCGAAGCAGGACAGCAGCACCGCTTCTGGAGTGTCGTCGATGATCAGGTTCACGCCAGTCACTGACTCGAAGGCCCGGATGTTGCGACCCTCCCGGCCGATGATCCGTCCCTTCATCTCGTCGCCAGGCAGGTGGAGCACCGAGACAACCGACTCGCTGGTCTGCTCGCTGGCAATACGCTGGATCGCGAGCGTGACGATCTTGCGGGCGCGCTTGTTGCCTTCCTTCTGGGCGTCCGCTTCGATGTCCCGGACGATACGCACCGCGTCACGCTTGGCCTGGCTCTCGATGGCAGCCACTAGCTCGGCCTTGGCTGCCTCCGCGGTCAGGCCCGCCACCCGCTCCATCTCGGCCTGCCGGTCAGCACCAAGCCGATCCAGTTCGGCCTTACGGGCGTCCAGATCCGCCGAGCGCTCTTCGGCCTTCCTGGCAAGCTCATCGATGCGCTGCTCGCGCTGCCCGAGCCGGTCCTCACGCCGCTCGATGTCCGCGCGCAACTGCCTGGCCTCGTCCATGACGGCCTTAGCCTCAGCCTCGGCCTCTCGCCTGGTCTCAGCCGCCGTTGCGGCTACCGCCGCGGCTTTGCCGAGAACCTCCGCGGCCTCACGCTCGGCGCTGGCCTTCAGCTGAGCCGCGTGGGCGTCGGCTTCAGCTTGCAGGCGCGCAGTGTCCGCCTCGGACAGGCCGGCGCTGCCCGGCCGCGCGACTGGCGCCGCGGGCACGCCCCCGCTACGGCGCAGCAATACAACCAGGACGGCCAGGGCGCCTACCGCGGCCAGACAGGCGACTATCACTAGTGCGAGCACTGCCCCGCTGCTATTCACGACTGCCCCTCTCCGCCCTGGCCCGCCTTTATCGCTAGCCGATCGCGCGCTCGGCTACGCGCAGCGAGGGGGTACTGCCCGAGCAACGGCTGACCGGCCCGACGCAGCGTATACAACCAAGAACACCGCTGCGACCTCGCTGGCGCATACCCGCGCTATGCAGCCACGGCCCTGCGCAGCTCCGG
>DATMMA010000184.1:0-2423 GCA_035570295.1 Streptosporangiaceae bacterium | reverse complement strand
GCACTGACCGGCTATGCGCGGTGCCGAAGACCCGCGCAACGGCGAGCAACCACCAGCCTGCGGGAAGCGGGGACAGCCGCCCGGCGTCGGCCCGCCGCGCCCGTAGGGCTTCCGCCCGGCAGGGCGCGGCATCAGCCGACGCCCCGGGCGCGGACGGACCCCCGCCCATTCTCCGCTGAGGCCATAGGCCTGGTGGCCAGGTTCGCACTCTCTTACGCCTCTTGTTTCCGGCACTTCGCGTCCTTAGCCCTCGATCTCTTGCGCGGGCTCGGCCCGCGCCTGGCGGGAGCCGCAGGCGAGCGCCCTTGAAGCCGTAGAGAAATTCGTAACAGCCTAGGCATAGGGCTCATGCCTAGCTCCGCTTGATCTGCGACACGGTGGCTTCACTGATGTGCGACGCTCTCGCTGGCGGTTGTAGACGCGGCCCCGTTAGTATGAGCCCAGGCCGGATGAAGCTCCGGCGGGCGTGAAGCCCGAACCGCCGCCGTGGCTGATGGCTTCTACCAGGAGTCCACCCTCCTGGCAGACGCCGCCCGCAGGCTGCTGCCAGGACGTACCTGGCAGGAGCAGCAGTGAACATCTATTACGTAGCGGCCATCTGGCTTGGCATGGCCCTGCTCGCCTCGGTGGTCAGCATCCGGATCGCGGTGCCCGCGGCGCTGGTCGAGATCGTGGTCGGCGCGCTGGCCGGGAACATCCCCGGCATCCGCGAGCAGGTTACCCAGACTCCCGTCGTCACCTTCCTGGCCAGCGCGGGCTCGCTGATGCTGACGTTCCTGGCCGGAGCCGAAATCGACCCGGTGTCACTGCGCCGGCACTGGAAGGCGAGCCTGTCCATCGGGCTGGCCTCCTTCGCGCTGCCATTCCTGGCGGCATTCGCGTTCTGCGGGCTGGTCCTCGGCTGGCACCTGCACGCCGCCGAGATCGGCGGCATCGCTCTCAGCACGACCTCGGTCGCCGTGGTGTACGCGGTCATGGTCGAGACCGGCCTGAACCGGCGCGACCTCGGCAAACTCATCCTGGCCGCGTGCTTCATTACCGACCTGGGCACGGTGCTGGCCCTCGGCGGCCTGTTCGCCAGCTACGGCTGGCTGCTCATCATCTTCATCGCGGTCAGCGCGGTCGCCGTGGTGCTGCTGCCCCGGCTGCTTCGGCTGGCGATCAGGCACTTCGGCCACCGGGTCTCCGAACCGGAGATCAAGCTGCTGCTAGTCGTCCTGTTCGGGCTCGGCGGTCTGGCCACCCAGGCAGGCAGCGAGGCCGTCTTGCCTGCTTACGTCGCCGGGCTGGTCGTCGCCGGAGTCTTCCTGCACGACCGGGTACTGATGGACCGGCTCCGCTCCATCGCCTTCGCCGTGCTCACGCCCTTCTTCTTCCTGCGCGCCGGAACCCTCATTTCCGCCCCCGCACTGATCACCGGGGCCGGGGTTATCGCGGTCCTGCTGCTGGTCAAGCTTGCCACCAAGATGGCCGGAGTCTGGCCGGTCGCCGCCGCCTTCCGGCTGCCACGCAGAGAACGCGCCTATACCACGCTGCTGATGGCCACCGGGCTCACGTTCGGCTCCATCGCCGCACTGTTCGGACTGACCCACCATCTCATTGACCAGACCCAGTACACCGAGCTGGTAACCGTCGTCATCCTGTCAGCCTTCGTGCCGACCGTGATCGCCCAGCAGCTCTTCCGGCCGACGATCCTCGATAGAGAGGAAGAGGAAGCACTCGGTGAGGAAGACCTATCGATCATCCACCATCGGGCCCCGACTCACCCGGCCGAGCTAACCGGCATCAGGCCTGAAGACGAAAGGCCAGAACCCTAGGGTGCGGCGCACATCAAGTGGAGCTAGGCCCAGGTCAATGCCTGCTGGTCGATGCCTGCCCGGTCGGTGCCTGCTACTGATCGGTTCTAACCTGGTCGAGGCTGGTCTCGTCGGCTATCCACTGTAGGTACTCAGGGTTGCCGTCAGTGATTGGCCGTGCTGAGATCCCTGGTACCTGGTAGGGATGTCCCTCTGCTCGTACCCGGTCAACGATCCGGCTGACGAGTGCGGCCCGCGTGTGGAGCGATGCCCGGCCTTCGGTGCGCTCGTAAATCTGTCCCTGCCATTTGTAGACCGTCCGCACCGGCGTGAAGTTATGCGCGCTTGCGCACAATCCGTCAGCGACCAGCGCGCGGGTGAGGCGGAACAGCCATTCAGGATCGGGCGCGGTGATGACGACCTCGCTCAGTTCGGTCATGTTCGCGCTACCTGTCCGCTCGCTTGGTTCAGCCGCTCGATGACGGCTTCGGCTTCCTCGGCGGTCTTTGCCATGGAAGCCGAAGCCGAGCCGATCTGGCACGAGGAAGACACGCCGTCAGAACGACGCGTCAGAACCCTAGAGGGGTGAACCGCAACTCTGCACGTCAGAGCCGGTATCAGAGTGGA
>DATMMA010000183.1:0-5341 GCA_035570295.1 Streptosporangiaceae bacterium | reverse complement strand
ATCGCGATCCGCAGGCTGATCGATGCGATGCGGGCAGAGAGCAAAGCGCTGCGCTCTCGCGCGCTCGTCTTCCGTGACGCCGCGAGCGACCGGAGTGACGGGCTCGTGCAGTCGGCCGAGGACGAGGTGCTGCTCGGGATCGAGCACGGCCGCCTCGGCGACGCGCTGACACGACTGTCGCCGGAGTTGCGCGCCGCCATGCAAGCGACGGTGCTGGACGGACTGACGTGCGCAGAGGCTGGCCGGCTGCTGGGCATTCCGGCCGGCACGGTGAAGTCGCGATGTCACCGAGCCCGGATGCAACTGCGGGAGGCGCTGACGTGACCGGAGGCTTTGGCGTGACGGGAGGGCCTGACATGACGGGCGCTGGTTCATTCGGTTGCAGCATCCTGCCAGCGGCTGCCGTCGTGTCCTATACCGACGGCACCCTTGATCCCGCATCGGAGTGGTCGGTCGAGGCGCACCTGCCCGGCTGCAAGGCCTGCCGGGCCGTGCTGGCCGCCCACACCGATGCGAGCCGTCTCGAAGCGAACCGGGCTGAGCTGCTCGCCAGGATCGGCCTGCCGGAGCCCGGTCTCATCGGCCGGTTGCTGCGCCGCTGTGGCGTGCCCGAGCACGTCACCGTGCTGCTCGAGGCGACGCCGTCGTTGCGCCGGTCCTGGCTGGCAGGCGTGCTGCTGGTGCTGGCCGTCGCAGTCGTTACCGCGAAGCTAGCTACCTCCCCGCCTTTCGGCGTTCCGGCTCTGCTCCGCGAGCCCGGCCAGACTGACTGGGCCATCGTCGACCCGTTCCTGGTGGTCGCGCCGCTGCTGCCGCTCGCAGCGGTCGCGGCAGCGTTCAGCCCGCCGCTGGACCCTGCCTACCGGCTAACCAGCGCCGCGCCGGTGTCGATGATGTGGCTGCTATGCGTCCGGACAGTCGCGGTGATCGCGGCGACGCTGATTCCCGTTGCGCTCGCCGCACTGGCGCTCCCCGGACCGTTGTGGCTGGCGGTCACGCTGCTGCTGCCGGCCCTGGCGTTGTGCGGCGCCGCGCTCGGGCTGGCGACACTGATCCGCCCGGCCGTCGCTGTGACCGGGGTGGCGGCTGGGTGGATGGTGCTTGTGATCGGGCTGGCGGGGCCCGCGGGCATGCCGTCCGCCGCCGTCGGCATGGCCGCTCAGCTGACCGCCGCGGCGGTACTGCTGGCGAGTATCGCGCTGGTCGCGGCGCGCCGCGACACGATCAACTACGGGTGGATGGGATGACGAAGATGGTGCGAACAGGCGAGGCCGGAGGGACCGCTCCGGCGGCCGCTGGCCTGACCCCGCGCAGGCCGGCCACTGCCCGACCTGCGCTCCAGGTCGAGGAGCTGACGAGGCGGTACGGGCGGACGGTGGCGCTGAACGACGTGAGCCTGCGGCTGGAGCGCGGCATCGTCGGCCTGCTCGGGCCGAACGGGGCTGGCAAAACCACGCTGCTGTCGATCCTGGCCACGGTCGCATCACCGGATGCTGGCCGGCTGTCCTTGCTCGGATACGACCCTGCCGAACCGGCAGAGCGCCTGGAGATCCGGCGCCGGCTCGGGTTCCTGCCGCAAGATCTTGGTTACCACCGCCATTTCACCGTGGCGGCATTCCTGGACTACGTGGCGATCCTGAAGGAGATCACCAATTCCCGCGCCCGGCACGCGGAGGTGGCGCGCGTGCTAGCCGCTGTCGATTTGACCGCCAAGGCTCGCGCGCGGATCCGCACGCTGTCCGGCGGCATGCGGCGGCGCCTCGGCCTGGCGCAGGCTCTGCTCGGCATGCCTGAGCTGCTGATACTCGACGAGCCAGTGTCGGGTCTGGACCCCGAGCAGCGGCTGCGGTTCCGTGAACTGCTGTCCCAGCTACCCGGCGACCCCACGGTGCTGCTCGCCACGCACCAGGTCGAGGACGTGACAGCTGTCTGCTCGTCGGTCGTCGTCCTGCTTGCTGGGCAGGTCCGGTTCTGCGGCAGCCCGGCCGCACTGGCCGCGCAGGCTGATGGCCGAGTGTGGCTAGCTGCCGAACGTGACGCCGCCGCCGAGCTGTCCTGGCGGGCAGGTGACGGGCGCTGGCGGCACATCGGCGCCGCGCCGCCGCCCGGAGCCGGGATCGTCGCACCGACAGCGGAGGACGGCTACCTGGTGCTCTCCGGTACGGCTGGGCGGGACGGAGCTGCGTCATGAGCCGGGAGTCAGTCGCGCTGCAGGCGCGAGGCCTCTTCTCCGTCAATAGATCTGTCCGCCCCGGCAACGTTACTTTGACGGGAACGAGCACGCGTGTGCTGCTCCTCGCCGGCCGACGCGAGGCTTTGTGGCTGGGCCGCAATCCACTGGTGCTTGCCGGGCTCGCCGTGTCGGCCTGGTTGATCTGGCTGAACAACCGGATTCCCGACCGGCCATATTCGGAGTACGGCTTGGGCCAGCCAGGCTTCTGGTGGGCTGCCGACGTCAGCATCGCCGCGTGCCTGCTCGCGGCGGCGGGCGGTGTGCTGATCGCCAGCCACCTAGCGGCCGGCCGGGCCAAGCGGGATGCAATGGATCAGTTGTACGCCAGCTATCCGACCCCGGCCGCGGTGCGGACGGGCGGCCACTTGCTGGGCGTGATCGGTCCGGTGGTGCTCGCGGCGGTGCTGACCGCAGCCGCGGTGGCATGGCTGGATAGCCAGGGCACGGTCGGCGTGCCGCGGTGGTGGGTGTTTGGCGCTGGCCTCCTGCTGATCTGCCTGGCTGGCTCGCTGGGCGTAGTACTCGGCAGCTGGCGTCAGCATCCGCTAGCCGGGATACTCGCGGTACTGGTGCTCGGCCTGATCGAGATCGACCTGGTGCTGAGCTGGGCGAACCCGATCCACCTTCCCGACGGCACCGCCTGGCTGTTCCCGTGGAGCGCGCCGGGTTTCCTGCTGAATTTGCTGCCAGGCGTCACTGTGCCGTACCCGCCGCCCGTGCACGTGGCCGAGCTAGCCGGGCTCATCGCTCTGGCTGTCGTCGCGTCGCTCTGGCCGGCGCTCGCCCGCCGCCGCGTTGCGGCAGTGCTGGCCGTCGCCGCGGTAGCGGTTACCTGCTGGAGCGGATGGCTGGAGGCCAAGCCAGTACCTGCGACAGTGCTCGCCACGATGGCGCGCGAGGTGACGCAGCCAGCCGATTTTCAGCATTGCCAGCTAACCCGCGGGGTCCGGTACTGCTATTACCCGGCGTTCGGACCGCTGGTGCCGCAGTGGGCGGTCGCCGTCGACGGAGTGCTGGCGAGGCTGCCGCGGGCTTCCCGGCCTGTTCTCACCGTCCGGCAGGTGTGGGATCTCAACTACTTCATCCCGCCGCTCCTGTCGCCGACAGGACTGACGAGCATTGGCGGGGCGCCGTCCAGGCAGGGAACTGCTGTCGGTAACTTCCAGCAATCGCTGTCGGCTGACCCGAGCCTGGTGGCCGGCTCCAGCATTCCGCCGGTCTACACGGACTCGAACTGGGGCACGGGTAACAGCCTGGGCATCGGCCAGTTCGAGCTAGCCATCAGCACCGCCGAGTGGGCGACCGGCCTGCCGACGACCGGCCGCGAAGTGTCGGACGACCACACTTTCGCGAACGGCGCCAGTCAAAGCGGCACCGTCGTGCTGGCCTGCGTGCCCATCGGCCAAGCCCGCCAGTCCATAGCGCTATGGCTGGCCGCTAGCGCGACCCCAGGCACCCGATCGGCGTTCACGCAGGCGAGCGGCCCCAGTTCGATTCAGGTGGGCAAGCAATGGGTCGCTACCGTGACCGCGCCCGGGTCGGGCCCGTCGGTAGGCCTGGTCGCGACCGCCCAGGGCGCGGCGCTCGCAGCGGAGATGCTCCGGCTGCCGGCCCGTACGGTACAGACGGCGCTCGACGCCCGGTGGCACTACTGGCTAAGCCCGCACACCACCACGGCCGAGTTGGCGGCGGCACTCGGACTGAAGGTGCCACGGCAACCCGCCGGGCGGCCCGTTCAGCAACCCGACAGCTACACCCCGCCCTCCCAGGTCTGCCGGTGACCACCACACGCAGGGTTCCGGCACATGCGGTCGTCGCTACCCGGCGACATGCCGGAAGCCGGACAGCGCTCGCCTGGCACGTCGCGGGACTGATGCCGTGGGGTCCGTTGCTGGCCGGGTGCCTCACCGGCATCAGCGTGACCATCGCACTGCGGATATTCGCCGGGCCGATCGAGACTCCGGTGCAGGTCGGCGCCGGAGCCCGGGCGAGTTTCGTACCGGTGATTGCCGGGCTGGCGTTCCTCCTCCACGACCCGCACCGGCAGCTGACAGGGGCGCTGCCGGCCCGGGCGTGGCTAACGCCAGCAATCCGGGTCGCGCTGGCGCTGCCCGTGCTCGCACTCAGCGGCGTCATCCAGCTCCAGGTGGCGGCGCGTGCGCTGGCAGCCGACCTGCACGCGGCCAGCCAGTCGGCCGCCGGACTGCCGTGGGTCGCGTTGACCGCCGAACTGGCCGCCTGGTGCGCGCTCGCGCTCGCACTGGCGGCAGGTCTTGAGCGGACCAGATGGCGCGAACTGACAGGCGTCGTCGCGGCGGTCGGGACCTTGGCAGCCGCCGGAGCGCTCGCGTTGCTGCCGCTGCACATGCTGCCGGCCGCCATCATCGCCATGACAAAATCACAGATGCACTATTGGACAATGGCCTGGCGGCTATGGATCGCCACCGGCGCGGCAGCGGCTCTCGTTGCGGGGTGGGCGGCCGGCGATCCGTGGCGAAGGGTGCGGCTGCCGGCGGGACGCTAGCGCCTTCAGCGCGAGGCCATCCGGAACGGCAACTACGCGGCTGGGACGACCTTACGCATCACGCAGTTGTTCTTGCCTTTGGGTCGCTCGTACTCGAAGCCGGCCTTCTCGTACATGCTGCGGGTGCCGTTGTAGAGGAAGGTGGGCGACATTTTCTTTCCCGCCGTGTCGTGCGGGTAGGCCTCCACGACTCCGCCGCCTGCCCTCGCTATCAGGTCCAGCGCCCCTTCGACTGCGACCCTGGCCAGCCCGTCGCGGCGGTAATTCCGGTCCACAAAAATGCAGGTGATGCGATAGTCGGGCGAGGAGATGAGGCCTGCTTCGTACTCTTTCCTGTGATGGATGCTCGGGAGTTCGGCCGGTGACCCGAACTGACACCAGGCCACCGCGACGTCGCCGTCGAAAACCAAGGCAGCGTGCGCCTTCCCTTCCCGGACCAGCCGTTCCTTGCAGGCCCGCCCGGTCTCGGCTCTGTTGCCCGTTTCCGTCCGCGGATGAAACCATGTGCACCAGCAGCCGGCCCCGAAACCCGCGCCCTTGTGCTTATCGAGAAGCCGGGCGAACGCACCCCACGTATCGATGTC
>DATMMA010000182.1:0-4260 GCA_035570295.1 Streptosporangiaceae bacterium | reverse complement strand
GACCGGCCGATTGACACCGACGGTGCCTACCTGTTCATGGTCTACGAGCGCAAGCTGATCAACCTGGCCGAGCGGCTCGGCTTGCCGCTGGCGTATCTGACCAGCATGGACATCGCCAGCAATCCGCGGTCGCTGGATGGCGCCGCCGCGCTGGTGTCGCCTGGTCATGACGAGTACTGGTCGCCGCCGGAGCGGGCGATCGTGACGGCCGCCAGGGACAAGGGCATGAACATCGCTTTCCTCGGCGCGAACGCGATGTTCCGCCGGACCCGGCTGGAGCAGACCGCCGTCGGCGACAACCGGCTGATCGTCTGCTACAAGACCAGCTACGAGCAAGACCCGATGTACGGCAAGCACGACGACCTGGTCACCAGCGACTGGCGCGAGCCGCCGCACCCGGACCCGGAGTCTTCGCTGATCGGCACGCTGTACGAGGGCTATCCGGCCATTGCCGACTACGTCGTGCACACGCCGCATGCCTGGATGTTCAAGGGCACTGGCGTGCGCAAGGGCACCAGGTTCAAGGTCCTGGTCGGCATTGAGTACGACCGCGTCACGCCTGGCTACGCCGTCGAGCGGCCGATTCAGGTCCTTGCTCATTCCCCGCTGGTTTGCCAGGGAGTGAACAGTTACGCCGACTCCGCTTATTACACACACAAGAGCGGCGCTGGGGTGTTCAACTGCGGCACGATGCGCTGGGTCGAGTCGTTCGGACCGCCGACGTACAACTGGGGTCTGACGCCGGAGTGCGGCCGGTTCACCCGGCGGGTGACCGCGAACGTACTGACTGCGTTCGCCGACGGCCCGGCTGCTGAGAAGTACCCGGCCCACGACAACCTGGCCGAGATACACGAGCAGGTCGGCGACCCGCTGACCGGCGGCAGCGTCGCGACCGCCCAGTGATCTTTGCGGCACAGTGATTTCGAGCACAGAGTGACGTCATCCCGTCGTCGCCGTCCAGGTCAGACCTGGGGATGACGCGGGCCGCCGGCCTGGCGGCTATTGTGGCTTCTACCGGGGCGTAGATGCCGGGTAACTATATCGGGGTGTTTAGCGGCGGGTGAGAAATGGCCAGAATTGACATCAGGGCGCGCTGGGCGGTTCCGGCCGGTGCCGTCGCGGTTACCGGGATTATCATCGCGGCGGCAACCGTGGCCAGCGCTGAGTCGGTGCCTTCGCTGCCGCCGCGCACGGCTGCCCAGTTGCTGACCGAGGTCGCCCAGGGAACGGCGAAGCCACTGGGCCCGCTGACCGCGACCGTGCAGCAGACCTCCGACCTGGGGTTGCCGGACCTGCCTGCTGTCGGCCAGCAAGGCGGAGGGCCGAGCCTGAGCACCAGCCCGGAAACGACCAGCATCTGGTACCGGGACCCGCAGCACATCAGGGTGGCCGAGCAGGTCCCGGCAGGAGAGAAAGACCTGCGCCTGGACGGCCGCACGCTCTGGGCGTGGGACAGCAAGAGGCAGACTGCCACCAGGTACGAGCTCCCGGCGCACAGCTCGCAGGCCGGCTCGGGTGCCGGTCCCAAGTCCGTTCCGGAGTTGCCGCAGTCTGCTGCAGCGCAGGTACTGAAGGCGATCGGCCCGACGACGGTGGTCAGCGTCCAGCGCAACCTGTACGTGGCCGGGCGGGCTGCTTACCAGTTGTCGCTGGTGCCGCGGAGCAGCAAGTCGCTCGTCGGCAGTGTGCTGATCGCGATCGACGCTAGCCGCCACATCCCGCTGCGAGTCGCGGTGTACTCGCGCGGCTCAACGGCTGCCGCATACAGCATCGGTTTCACTGCCCTGTCGTTCGGCACGCCGGCGGCGTCCAATTTCAGCTTCACGCCGCCGCCTGGTGCGACCGTGAAGAACGAGGCGGTGCCGGGCAATCTCAAGTCGATCCTGGGTCCGGCGGGCCTCGGCGGCCTCCCGCTCGGCAGCACCATCGTCGGCGCTGCAGCGCTTCCCAAGCATGTTGTCCGGTGGAACTCGCCGCGGGTGTTCGTCAGGAACCGCAGTGGCAAGCTCGTCATCCTCAAGGGCGGCGCCGGCAAACCTGTCATCGGCCACGTCTCGCCATCCAAGCTGCCCAAGAGCATCCCGGCGCTGCCGTTGCCAGCACGGAAGCAAATCGAGGAGCAGTTCGCTAAGAGCCTGCCGGCCAGCATGACCAAGGCGCAGCGGGCAGCCGCGATCAAGGCCTTTGACCAGCACATTGTCGTCAAGATGAGCGGGAACGCGAACAACGGCGGCGGCTTCGTCAACTTCGGGACTGGCGGTTCTCCATCTGGCTGGTGGTCCGGCTACGCGCCGCTGACGGCTGGCCCGAACGCGGGAACGCCGCACGTCATCGGCACAGGCTGGCTGTCGGTGCTGGCTACGCCGCCGAGCCCGGAGGTTGCCGCGGCCGTCAAGCAAGCGCTGGCCGGCGGCCAGCCGCGCACCACTGCCACTTACGGCTCGTCGACGTCGGCGAGTTCGTCACAGGCTTACAACTCGACACTCGCCGTGAGCCCGCCGGTCGGGCCGGACCTGGCCATACTGCAGGCGCTGCTGAAGGCGACGGTCCCGGTGCACGGCAGCTGGGGCAGCGGGCGGCTACTGAAGACCACACTGCTGAGCGTTCTCGTCACCAGCAAGGGACAGATCCTGGCTGGTGCCGTCACCCCGTCCGTGCTGTACGCGGATGTCGCTGCCGACGCCGGGTGAGCAGTGCTTGCCAATGCAGTGCCTGCTAACACGGGGCGTGCTAACACGGTGCTTGCCAACACGGTGCTTGCCAACACGGGCGCGGACGCTGGCTTCGCGCTCACGAGCAGCGGGCTGACGAAGCGCTTCCGTAACGGGCAGCTGGCCGTCGACCGGATCGACCTGGCGGTGCCGAGCGGCTCCGTCTACGGTTTCCTCGGGCCGAACGGCTCCGGCAAGACCACGACAATCCGCATGCTCCTTGGCCTCATCCAGCCGACGGCCGGCAGCCACGCGATGCTGGGCTTGGCGATGCCCGACCGCCAAACCGCCGCGCTGCCATTGGTGGGCTCACTGGTGGAAGGGCCCTCGTTCTACCCGCACCTGTCCGGCCGGGCGAACCTGGCGCGACTCGACGCGGCCGACAGGACCGCCGACCGAGCGACCGCGCCGGCCCGGATCGACGCGGCACTGGACCGGGTCGGACTGCTCGCTGCCGCGGACAAGCGGTACAAGGCCTACTCGCTCGGGATGAAACAGCGGCTCGGCATCGCGACCAGCCTGCTGCGGCCAAGGCAGCTAGTGATCCTGGACGAGCCGACGAATGGCCTCGACCCGCAAGGCACCCGGGAAGTCAGGGCGCTGATCCGGGAGATCGCGACCGATGGGACGACCGTCTTCGTGTCCTCGCACTTGCTTGCTGAAGTCGAGCAGGTCTGTACGCACGTGGGCGTGATGCGAACGGGCCGTCTCGTCTACCAGGGACCGCTAGCGCAACTGCGCGGTCAGGCCGGGTTGCTGGTCCGGACGCCGAAGCCGGAACTGGCGGTCACCGTGCTCTGCGAGCTGGGTCTCGCCGGCGTCCGGCAGGCCGGCCAGGAAGTGACCGCAGAGCTTGGCGCGATGCTGCCCGAGGTCATCTGTGAGCGGCTGGTCCTCGCCGGCGTCCCGGTGGCCGGGCTGGAGACGCCCCGGCGAAGCCTGGAGGACGAGTTCGTCGAGCTGACCGGCGAGGGATTCGATGTCGACTGACGACGTGTCCACTGAAGCCGTGTCGACTGACCACGCGCACCGGCTGCCCGGGCTTGCAGACCCGGCAGCGACAGACGCACCTGTCGGCCCGGCGACCGCTGGTCCGGCAACCGCTGTTCGGCCCCGGCTGCACTGGCCCGACGAACGGCTGCCAGGCCGAGCTAACCCCGTTCCCGCCTGGTTGCGGTTCTTTCGCTCCGAGCTGCGGCTGGTGTTCGGCCGTCCGCGCAACCTGGCCCTGCTCGGCGTGCTCGCGATCGTGCCGGTGCTCTTGGGCATTGTGCTCCGGGTGAACCTCGGCTCGGCTGGTGGTCCTGGCGGCCCGCCGTTCCTGAATCAGCTAGCCGGTAACGGAGTGTTCCTGGCGCTGGTCGTGCTCTTCCTGACGCTCACCGTGCTGCTCCTGCCGCTGAGCGTCGGCGTGGTTTCTGGCGACGCGATCGCGGGGGAGGCCGGACACGGCACGCTGCGTGGACTGCTTACCGTCCCAGCGGGCCGGACCAGGCTGCTGGCCGTTAAGTACGCCGCGATCGTCGCGTTCTGCCTTGCGGCCTGCCTG
>DATMMA010000181.1:0-12807 GCA_035570295.1 Streptosporangiaceae bacterium | reverse complement strand
TCAAGCTGTCCGCCCTGGTGCTGTCAGCATTCATCACCGGAATGGCCGGCGCGCTATGGGTGTACTTCATCGGCCAGGCCTTCGCGACGACGGTCTTCGACCCGCTATTTGACCTGGCCATCGTGCTGATGGCATTTTTCGGCGGTCTCGGCACCGTCGCCGGGCCAGTCCTCGGCGCACTTATCCTGGAGCCCACCCAGCAGTACCTGACCCTCGTTGAGACCAACGGCTACGAGTCAGAAATCCTGTTCGGTGCGTTGTTCCTGGTCGTGATCCTGTTCCTGCCGCGGGGCGTACTGCCGACGGCGCGCGAGTGGGTCACGCCGGGCCGGATTCGCCGCCTGCGCGACCGTTGGCCGACCCGGCGTGCCGGGCAAACGGCCAAGCCGCCAGCGCCGCCCGCCTCCGGGAACATGTCATGACCGCCACGCTGCGAGCGGAAGGTGTCAGCAAGTCCTTCGGCGGGTTGCAGGCGCTGGCCGATTGCTCGCTGACCGCTCCGGCCGGCCGCATCACCGGCCTGATCGGCCCTAACGGATCCGGGAAGACCACGCTGTTCAACGCGATCACCGGATACGAGCGCGTCGACGGCGGTCAGGTTTACCTCGACGCGCAGCGGATCACGGGAGCGTCGCCGCAGCGCGTGTTCTCACTGGGTGTCGGCCGGACCTTTCAGCTCACGCGCATCTTTCCCCGGCTGACCGTCTTGGAGAACATGCTGGTCCCGGCGAATCGCGGCCGGACCACTCGGGAGCATCGCGAACGCGCCATGGACCTGCTGGCGTTCACCGGCATCGCCAGCCACGCAGGCTCGCTGGCCGGCACGCTGTCCTACGGCCAGCGCAAGCTCCTGGAGCTGGCTTACGTGCTCGTCGCCGACCCCGCCGTGGTGCTGCTTGACGAGCCCGCGGGCGGCGTCAATCCGTCATTGATTCACCACATCGCCGATCGCATCCGCGAGCTCAACTCCGCGGGCCGGACGTTCCTGATCGTCGAGCACAACATGGAATTCGTGATGGGCCTGTGCCACGAGGTGACCGTGCTGGATTCCGGCACCGTCGTGGCATCCGGCGCACCCGAGGTCATCAGGGCCGATCCCCGCGTCCTGGACGCCTACCTCGGCACGGAGGCAGCAGATGACTGACGCCGCGCTAGTGGTCGATGGCGTCACGGCCGGTTACGGCGGCGGAGACGTGCTGCACGACGTGTCGTTCTGCGTGCCCGCCGGCCGGATCACCTGCATCGTCGGCCCGAACGGCGCAGGCAAGTCCACTCTGCTGGCGGTCATCAGCGGCATCCTCAGGCCGCGGTCCGGGCAGGTGCTGCACCGCGGCGAGCGGCTCACGGGCAAGAGCCCGCGGGAGATCCTGCGGGCGGGCGTGGTCCAGGTACCGCAGAACCACAGCCTGTTCCCGGACATGACGGTCGCGGAGAACATCGAGCTTGGCGGGTACACCCTCGGCAGCCGGGCTCTGGTGGCAAGCCGCCGGGTCACCGTCGAGGCGCTGTTCCCCGATATCGCCAACTGGGCGAAGAAGAAGGCGGGCAGCCTGTCCGGCGGGCAGCAGCGGCTGGTCGAGTTCGCGCGTTGCCTCATGCTCGATCCGGCCGTGATCATCCTCGACGAGCCATCGATGGGACTCGCGCCGAAGATCCTCAGCGTGGTCTTCGGCGCGGTGCAGGAGATGAACGCCCAGGGCAAGACGGTCCTGCTGGTCGAGCAGAACGCGCGGGCCGGACTGCGGATCGCCGGGCACGGGGTCGTGCTGGAGAACGGCCGGGTGCGGCTCACAGGCACTGGCACCGAAGTGCTCGAGCATCCCGAGATCGGCATGCTGTACCTGGGCGGCAGTTCTGAAACGGGCCAGGCCGCAGCAGCACAGCCCGCAGTTGCCCAATCCGAAGCTGCGCAAGCGGGACAGGGCCAGCCCGGAACTTCTCCGCCCGGAACGAGCCCGCACCAGACAGAACTGGGCGCCGGTGGCCGGGACGCTAACCACCAGGGGCCGTCCGCGTGATCCTGGATTACCGGTGATCCTCGACTGCCACTGCCACGTCATCCCAGCCGGGATGCTGACCGGCGCGGTACCTGAACCGTGGCGCCCGCAGCTGAACGTCACCGATGGCCAGCGGGTCGTGTCTTTCCAAGGCCGTCGGCTGACCTCGGTGACCGGAGAGTTCAGCGACGTCGCCGTGATGCTCGAGGAGGCCGGGACGGCGGGCGTCAGCCACCTGCTTATCTCACCCTGGATCCTGCTAGTTCCGGTCCAAGCTGAGGTGCCCGTCGCGATGCGGATCTGCCGGGTGCAGAACGAGAGCATCGCGCAGGCGGCACAAGATAGCGGCGGCCGTGTCTACGGCCTCGGCGCGGTACCGCTTCAGGACCCGAGCCTCGCAGCCGCTGAACTGGCTGACCTGATCGCGGTGCCCGGCATGCACGGCGTGGAAGTGCCGGCCAGCGTCGGCGGAAGCTACCTGGGCGACGACAAGTTCACACCGTTCTGGGAGGCCGCGGCGGACACCGGCGCGCTGGTGTTCGTGCACCCGACGACGACCGGGCTTGGCATCGCCGGCCTGCACGGCGGCTATCTGTGGAACTCGGTCGGCAACCCGCTGGAGACGACAATCGCAGCGGCCCAGCTGGTGGTGAACGGCGTGCTTGAGCGCCACCCTGGACTCAGGATTCTGCTGGCGCACGGCGGCGGCGCACTGCTCGCGCTGCGCGGCCGTCTGCGTCGCGCATTCGCGGTCCGGCCGGAAGCGCGAGCCGGCAGTGCCTGCGAGCCCGACGACTCGCTGCGCCGGCTGTACTTCGACAGCCTCACCCATGACACCGCCGTGCTGGCTGACCTTGTCGCTTTCGCCGGCGCCGACCACGTGGCGCTCGGCTCGGACCGGCCGTTCGACCTGGGGACAGACCGGCCAGCCGAGGAGATCAGGGCACTGGGCCTGCCTGCAGAAGACGAGCAGTTGCTGCTCGGCGGCACTGCCGAGCGGCTGCTGAGCTTGACCACGGACGAGAGGTGACCGGCGATGGCGATTCACACCTACGGCGCGAATGCGGTGGACTGGGAACAGCGCGTGGACCTGGGCAGGCTGCGGGCCGAGCGGCTAGCCCGGTTGACGGCGCAGCTTGAGGCATCGTCGCTGGGCGCGCTGCTGAGTTTCGACTTCGGCAACATCCGCTACATGACGGCGACGCATATCGGCACCTGGGGGATGGACAAGCTCGTCCGGTTCGCGCTGCTACCCCGCGGCGGGAAGCCAGTCGTCTGGGACTTCGGCTCGGCGGCCCGCCATCATCAGCTGTACAACCCGTGGCTGGATCACACCGAAGGGCCGCCGACACCAGAGGGCGCGCGAGCGACCGGCGCGCGCGCTGGCATTTCCACGTTGCGCGGCGCGCTGCACCCGGATGCGGGAATGGCCCAGCAGGTCGCCGCTCAGGTCGCCGGGGTGCTGCGCGAGCACGGGCTGGCCGGTGAGCCGGTCGGGGTCGACGTGGCGGAGATTCCGGTGCTCGCCGCGCTGCGCGACGAAGGCATCGACGTAGTCGACGGCCAGCAGGTATTCCTCGAGGCGCGGCGCATCAAGACACGGGATGAAATCAGCCTGCTGACCCACGCTTGCTCGATGGTCGACGCGGCTTACCAGGAGCTGTATGAGTTCCTGCGCCCGGGCGTGCGGGAGAACGAGTGCGTCGGCCTGGTGTCCAAAGTGCTGTACGACCTTGGCAGCGAGTACGTGGAGGGCGTGAACGCCATCTCCGGTGAGCGCTGCTCGCCGCACCCGCACGTGTACTCCGACCGGCTGATCCGGCCCGGCGACCCGGCGTTCTTCGACATCCTGCACAGCTATAACGGCTACCGGACGTGCTATTACCGGACATTCGCAGTCGGCAGCGCGTCGCGGGCGCAGCGGGATGCGTACGTGCGATGCCGTGACTACATGGACCAGGCGATCGCCATGGTCAAGCCCGGAGTGACCACCGGTGACATCGTGTCACTGTGGCCGCGCGCGACCGAGTTCGGCTTCCCCGACGAGATGGCTGCCTTCGCGCTTCAGTACGGACACGGAGTCGGGATGTCGATCTGGGAGAAGCCGATCTTCAGCCGGCTGGTCTCGCTCGATCACCCCGAACCGCTGGAGGAGGGCATGGTGTTCGCGCTGGAGACGTACTGGCCCGCCGCCGATGGCTGGTCAGCCGCGCGGATCGAGGAAGAGGTCGTGGTCACCGCCGATGGGTGCGAGGTCATCACCAAGTTCCCTGCGGAGGAGCTGCTGGTCGCCGGCCGCAAGTACTGGACAGCCGGCGGCGCGCTGGACACGCTGCGAGAGAGTCAGTCCAATCTCAATACCGCCGCGGGGCGCGGCGAGATGGCCGGCCGGGCTGGCCAGACTGACCGGGCCGACCAGGCTGACGAGGCCGACCAGGCCGACCGGACTGAGCGGAGTGAGGAGGCATGACAGCCAGCATGGACACTGCAGAACTGCTCCGCTGCTATGAGCAGATGGCCGTCATCCGCGGCACTGAGAAAGCGGCACACGACTTGTTCCTGGCCGGGCTGGTCAAGGGCACCACGCACCTGGCGGCGGGGCATGAGGCCGTCGCGGTCGGCGCGAGCGCGGCGCTGCGACCCGACGACTACGTCTTCGCCACCTACCGGGGCCATCATCACGCGATGGCCAGGGGTGCAACTCCGGCCGAGTGCCTGGCCGAGCTGATGAGCAAAGCGACCGGCGTGTGCAAGGCAAAAGGCGGCTCGATGCACCTGACCAAGGCCTCAGCCGGCATGCTCGGTTCCTACGCCATCGTCGGGGCGCACTTGCCGTTGGCGGCGGGTGCCGCCTGGTCGGCCCGGCTGCGCGGCACCGACCAGGTAGCGGTGGCGTTCTTCGGCGACGGCGCAACGAACATCGGCGCCTTCCACGAGGCGCTCAACCTGGCCTCAGTCTGGTCGCTGCCAGTGCTGTTCATCTGCGAGAACAACCTCTACATGGAGTACACGCCGATCGGCTCAGTCACCGCGGCCGAGCACCCGGCGGCGGACCGAGCGGCTAGCTACCGGCTGCCGGCTGAGGTGATCGACGGGAACGACGTCGTCATCGTGGCCGATGCCGTTGGTCGGGCCGCGGACCGCGCCAGGGCCGGCGACGGCCCGACGGTGCTGGAGGCGCGGACCTACCGGCACTTCGGCCACAGCCGGACCGACCCGGCCGCCTACCGGCCCGCCGAGGAAGTCGCGCAGTGGCTGGCCCGCGATCCGCTCGATGTCGCCGTCGGCCAGCTGACCGAGCTCGGCGTCGCCGAGGACGAGATCACCGTGGCTGCCGAGCGGGCCGCCAAGACGGTAGCTGACGCGGTGGCGGAAGCCAGGGCGGCCGACGGAGCGGACCCGGCGCAGGCATTCACCGACGTATGGGCAGACGGAGGGCACCAGTGGCGGACTTGATTACCTATCGCGAGGCGGTTGCCGAGGGCCTGGCCAGGGAAATGCGCCGCGACCCGGCCGTGGTCTGCCTGGGCGAGGACATTGGGGCGGCGGGCGGTGTGTTCAAGACGACCGTTGGGCTGCTGGCCGAGTTCGGGCCCGACCGGGTTCGTGACACGCCGATCTCGGAGCAGGCCATCGTCGGGATGGCGATGGGCGCCGCGATGACCGGGATCCGTCCAGTAGCCGAGATCATGTTCTCCGACTTCCTCGCCTGCTGCTGGGATTACCTGGCCAATGAGATACCCAAGATGCGGTACATGACCGGCGGCCAGGTCACGGTGCCGCTGGTCATCCGGACCGCCAACGGTGGCGGGCTCGGCTTCGGAGCGCAGCACTCTCAGGCCACTGAGAACTGGGCAGCGGCCGTTCCCGGTCTGAAAGTGGTAGCCCCGGCCACCCCGGCCGATGTCGTCGGCCTGCTCGCGACGGCGGTCCGGTCTGACGACCCGGTGGTGTTCTTCGAGCACAAGGGCCTGTTCGCCAGCCGCGGGGAGGCGCCGCCGCCCGGCCATGTCGTGCCGCTCGGCCAGGCCGCGACCGTCCGGTCTGGTACCGATATCACGGTGGTGGCGCTGGCCTCGACAGTGCCGCTCGCGCTGGCCGCTGCGGACGCGCTGGCAGACTCCGGCGTTCGGGCAGAGGTTATCGATCTGCGGTGCCTGATCCCGCTGGACATGGCAACAGTCCTGGCCTCTGTCGGGCGCACGTCGCGGCTGCTGATCGTGGAGGAGAATCCCTACCAGGGTGGCTGGGGCGGCACCGTCGCGTCCATCGTCGCCGACGAGGGTTTTGAGTTCCTGGACGCGCCGGTTCGGCGCGTCGCCGCCGCCTGCGTCCCACTCCCGTTCGCCGATGCGCTGGAGGACGAGGTGATCCCGACTGTCGCGAAGGTCGTGGCCGCGATGCGGACACTGCTCGACTACTGAAGCGGGGTTTCGAAGCGCGTGGGTTACAGATCGACCCCCCAAGCCGGGCTGCCTCAAAGTGCCGGCCCGGATACGGTTCGCGTCACCTAGCATGAGGGCATGCGGCTATCCGCCCAGTTCAGCCCGGACGTCGAAGCCGATGCGGTGGCAGACGCAAGTCCCGCGGGCGCGGCAACGGTGACCGCGGTGCGTCCAGAATCTGACAGGCCGCTGCGGGCTCCAGACCCGGCGGAGCGCGGGCTGCGCGCTGACGCGACGCGCAACCGGGTGGCGATCCTCACAGCAGCCCGCCAGGTCTTCGCTGAGCAAGGGCTGCGGGCGCCGCTCGAAGAGATCGCACGGCGAGCAGGCGTCGGCATCGCCACGCTCTACCGCCGTTTCCCGACCCGCGAGCGGCTCGTCGCTGCCGCTCTGATCGAGAAAGTCATCCAGTACGAAGATGCGGCATGCCAGGCGCTGGCCGAGCCAGACCCATGGGATGGGTTCGCTGGCCTGGTTCGCCGGATCTGTGAACTTCAGGCGAACGACCGGGGGCTGAGCGACCTGCTGTCGATGACCCTGCCGGCCAGCGAGGAGGTGGAACGGCTACGGGCTGAGGCGCACGGTCATGTCGCCCAACTCGTCGCGCGTGCCAAGGCGGCGGGGCGGCTGCGGCCTGACTTCGCGGCCGAGGACCTGCTGCTCGTTCTGATCGCCAACGCCGCGGTGGCGCACGTCACGGGTCCGGACGCGCCAGATGCCTGGCGGCGGTTCGTTGAACTCATTCTTGACGCCTTCCAGTACACCGGCGGCGCCGGCCTGCCGCCCGCACCGTCGGCTGGCCAGATGACGCAGGCGATGGCACGCCTGGCCTCCGACCGCGGCTGCGGGGCCGCGCCGACACGGATTCTCTAAGAGGCCGGTTATCCGGCCGTGCCGCCATCGGCTGGACCTGGCGCGATGATCTCGACGGTCGGGAAGTAGGTCCGGTATCGCTGTGCATCGCGCGTCAGCAACCGGTAGCCCGCTACTGCGGCGTGCGCGCCGATATAGAAGTCGGGCATCGGCGATCGCTTATCGCCACCGCCTCGCCGGTACCGCAAGAACGCCTTCCCGGCAGCGAAACCGGCTACGTAAGGCAACGGCTCGCGGATGAAATCGCCCGGCGCTAGCAGGTCATCCAACTCTTCGACGCTCTCGTAGCCGACCGATACCTCGGCATAGATCAGCGGGTTGATTACGACCCTTCCTGCGTCCATAGCCCGTACGACCTGCTCAGCAGACCAGTCAGCCCACTGCTCGTCGCCGGTGATGAGATCGAGCAACACACAGGAATCGACAAGGGTCACAGGCCGGGCCGCCGCTGTACTTCCAAGCCCCGTGTCGCGGGCCACTGTATTACCAACCCTCGCGTCACTCGCCACGCAACAGCGCCATGATCTCGTCAGTACTCAGGCCCGCCACTTCCCGGCCGGTCGCCGTGTTCCGCAGCCGCCGGACCAAACGCTGGCCTCTGGTCTCTGCCGCATCGGCACGGACAATCTGCAGAGTGCCGTCAACTTCGACGACCGTGACCTCATCGCCCGGATGCAGGCCATGTTTCGCGCGCAACCGTGCCGGGATGGTCACCTGGCCCTTGCTGTTCAGCACCATGTCACCCTCCATCACGACCCGGGATTCGCCTCGGTTGTAATACTCCTACGATGTAATAGTAGTACGCACTAAACTGCACGGCGATCTGCCGCGCAGACCCGGGATCAGGGTCGGCACCTGTCGACCCTGATCCCGTCCAGGCAGCTGGAACCCTGTTACTCGGCGTGCAGCGCCGTTGCGGTCCTTGCTGCTGCTGCCCAGGTTGCCGGCAACAGCGCCCCGGCAACCGCGATCGCCAGTCCGGCGAGTGCCAGTCCTGCCAGTTCCGCAGGCTGGTAGACATTCAGCAGGTTGGCAGGTACGCCTACGTCGGCCGCGTTAGCCATCGCGGGCAGCACAACCCGGTGCAGGAGCATTCCGGCAGGCACCGCGATCAGACCCGCCACCAGGCCCGTTCCGGCGACCCAGCACACCACCATGGCGATGGTCTGCCGCGGCGTCATGCCGACCGCCTTGAACACCCCGATGTCATGCACCCGTTCCCTGATATGCAGCACGACCGTGTTCAAGACGCCGAGCCCGGCCACGATCGCGAGCAGCAGCGTCAGCGTGGCGATCAGGGCGACCATGAGCTTCACGACTTCGGGGCTCCGCTGATTGGGGACAACGGCGTAGGCAGACCCGAGCCTGCCGCTCAGCCCTTGGATATACGCGGCCTCGTCGGTGCCGGGCCGCAGCCCCACGTCGTAGAGACCCGGCGTCGCGGCCGGCGCAACAGCCTGCAGCGTCTTCCAGTCGGTGATCAGCTGCAGCCCGTCGTCCTGCGTGCTGAAAACCTCACCGACGATCCGAGCGGTGACCTGCCGTCCGCCGCTGACGATCGTCACGTTGTCGCCGATCGTGTCGCCCGTCACCGTCAAGAACCGGGCGGGAACGTCCACTTGACCAGGACCGGTATACCAGTGCCCGGCAATCATGTCGTAGCCGGTCCAGTCCGCGCTGCCGCGAAACGCCGTGATCGTCGCCTGCTCCGTCAGTCCTGCCACAGAGACAGGCTGGCCAGCCTCCGCCACGAAATGCAGCGTTCCCGGCTGTGCGCGGAGCGCAGCCTCGATGGCGCGCTGCGCCTCCGCGGCCGTGATCTGGCGGGAAGGCCGATGCGGCCCGCCGCCACCGGGTGCGCCCTTGATGTGGACGACTTCGCCGCCAGGGCCAGACCCTCCTGGCACCAGGACCTGTACCGGCTCGGCCTGCTGGTGTGAGAGGGCCTCGACCACGGCGTTCAGCGACGTGCTCAGGCCAACAGCGAGCGTGACGGCCACCGCACCAAGGAGGATCGCGGCCATGGTGACCGCGGTGCGTGCCGGCCGGGCGAACGGCGCCGCCAGCCCCATCGTCACGGGCCTGGGCAGCCGTAGCCGTCCGAGCAGCCGGTGCGCAACGTAGCCATGGCCGGTCCGCGGCGCGCGCCCCGTCGCGATCGCCTGAACCGCGTTCAGCCGGCCCGCCCGGAGCGCGGGCACTAGCGCCGCGATTCCCACCAGGCAGAGCATCACAGCGGGCACTGCGACATCCACCCAGACCGGCACGGTCAGCGAACCCACCCCATATGCGCTCGCGGTCTGGGCAAGGACCGGCCTGGCAATCAGGTTCCCCAGCAGGACGCCGCCGAGGCAGCCGACGAGGGCTGGCACGCTCACCTGTCCGGTGTAAGCGCCAACGACCTGTCCGGGAGTAAAGCCGATGCTCTTCAGGATGCCGATCCGCCGGTACCCGGCCACCACGGCACCGCTGACCACGTTCGTCACGATCAGCACCGACATCACCATGCCGATGACGCCGAACGCGAAGAGGAACGGCACGAACGGCGCGATGTTTCCGGATTCGAGGGTCTTGACCGCCAGGTAAGAAAGCGAGCCGGTCACGGTCCCGGCCGGCAGGGCTTTCGTCACCTCCGCCATGTCGGCCCTCAGGTCCGCCGCGGTGCCCGCGCTCCTGAACCGGTACAGCATCTGCGCGCTGGCCGGAGTGCCAGCCTGGCGCAACGCGGCGACCTGGCTCGGCGCCACCCAGCCGGCCGCCGACCCGGTCACCGAGCTGGCTATACCGACCACGGTCAGCGTTGGCTTGCCCGGCGCGCTGGTGACGGTCAGCACGGTACCCACCGGAATGCCGAGCTGGGCGCCGGATCCGCTGCCATCAAGGACGACCTGGCCAGGCTGAGTAGCCCAGTGACCAGACTGCAGAGTGAGGTCGTCGACTCCGCCGTCTTGCGATCCTCGTCCGGCCAGGGTAATCGGCGGCAGCGGACCGCCGATCAGGCAGGGATTGCGCGGACCGGGGTTACATCCCGGCTGGCCTGGAACAGTGGCATTAACAGTCGCCTCGGTAAACGGTCCGGCAGCTGCGGTCACCTCCGGCAGTCGTTTGGTCGCGGCAAGCTGGGCTTTCGTGGCCTTAGCCGAATCAACTGTGGCGACCGCGTCCGCGCCGCGCTGAGTGGTGAACGCGTGATCAAACGGAGCACTGGAGTCAACCACGAGGGCCAGTGCCAGCACGGACGCGCCGGTGGAGATCAGCAGTACCAGGCCGATCACGATCGTTTGAACGCGGCGCCTGGCGAGGCCGCCGCGCGCGGCTTTGACGACGGGACCGCCGGTCATGACCGCACCGGACCGGATGCGGCACCGGACGTTACGTCGGCAGCGATCCGGCCGTCGACGAGCTGAACCGTTCGGCGGGCGTACCGCGCCGCCAGGTCGGGATTATGGGTAACCAGGACCATGCTCTGGCCAGAAGAGTTCAGGTCGAGCAGCAGTTCGCCGATTTCCTCGCCGGTGGCAGTATCCAGCGCACCGGTCGGCTCGTCGGCCAGCAGCAGGGCGGGGCGGTTCACCAGCGCGCGAGCTATCGCCACCCGTTGCCGCTCCCCGCCAGACAGCCGTGCCGGATAGGCGTTGGCATACCGCTCGATTCGAAGCGCAGCCAGCAATTCGGCAGCCCTTGCCCTGGCGGCGGCAGTGCGCATGCCCCCGAGCTGAGCAGGGAGCAGGACGTTGTCGGCGACGGTCAGGTCGTCGAGCAGGTTGAAGAACTGGAAGATCATGCCGATCTCGCGCCGCCGGAAGCGGGCCACACCGGTCTCGCTGAGGCGGTCGATCCGCTGGCCGGCCACCGTCACTGCACCGACGGTGGGCCGGTCCAGGCCGGCGATCAGGTTCAGCAAGGTGGACTTGCCGCTACCCGACGGGCCCATCACCGCGACGGCCTCGCCCCGCGCCACCGTCAGGCTGACGGCATCTACGGCGGGATGACCATCATTCTCGTAGCGCTTCGTTACTTCGCTGAGCTGAATGAGTGTGTCCATGACGGGCAACGTAGGCGCACCAGCCTGTCGCTGACGTCAGCCGTTGGATGCAATATGCGCCCGCTCGCCGGGCGACTTCCGGCTGTCCGTCATCCTTCCGATGTATGCCCTACGCTTTGCTGCCGACGGCACGTCGGCTGATCTGGGCCACAATGGGATCATGAGCGAGGCCGCAGCCGTGACTGCCCCGAGCAAACCGCGACAGCTACTGGCGTTCGCCCGGTCGGCGGAGCCTCGCGCCGCGCTGTCCAGGCGTTCGGTCATCAACGACATTCTGTTCGCGGCAGTCGTCGCGGCCGCTTCGCTGAGTGCGGTCATCATCAGCTATCACCAAGGGATCCCGGCGGCTCTTGCCACGTCTGTTCCACTAGCCGCGCGCAGGCGGTTCCCACTGGCTGTGTTCCTTGTCGTGCTGGCTGCTGCGCTCATCGCAAAGGGCCATGCCACCGAGGTCACGTTCCTGGCCATCGTCATCGCCGGGTATTCCGCAGCAGTGCACAGCCGCTTCAGGGGTGCTGCACTTCTGACGCTGACCCCCGCGGGGCTGGTGGCGGCCGCGGTCTTCTGGAAGGCGAGGCCAGCGGATCAGCTCGACTACGCCAGGCCTTTCAGGGAGAGCCTCGTTGGAGGCCAGCTGTTCATAGTGCCCAAGGCAGCCCCGGGGCTAGCGGGCCTTCAGTCCGCAGCAGCCGGACCATTGCGCGTCGCCGGACTGCTCGTGCTCGTATCGCTGGTCTCGATCGCGGTCGTCGGCGCGGTGGTGTATGCGGGTGACCGGATCCGCCGCCTGCAATCCGAGCACGAGGCAGCAACCCGTCGGGCACTGCGGCTCGAACGCACCCGCATCGCCAGCGAACTGCACGACGTGGTCACGCACAACGTCAGCGTGATGATCGTGCAGGCCGGCGCGGCGCGGCAGGTGCTCAGCGAGTCGCCCGACGACGCCAGGGCAGCCCTGCTGGCGGTAGAGGCCAGCGGGCGGGCCGCCATGACTGAGCTACGGCATCTGCTTGGCTTGCTCAGCCCGCCGGCAGCGCCAGGCAGCGGAGCGGACGCTGACAGCGACATTGCCGGGGCAGAGCTGCAGCCGCAGCCGGGCCTGGAGCAGCTCCAGCCATTGATCGACCGGGTAACCGCAGCCGGGCTGCCAGTTGACCTTCGGGTCAGCGGAGGACTGCATGACTTGCCGCCAGGCCTGGACCTGGCCGCCTTCCGGGTCGTGCAGGAAGCGCTGACCAATGTGATCAAGCACGCCGGTCAAGCACGGACCAACGTCCGGCTCGACCTCAGCGAGACCGAGCTGGTGGTTGATGTCGCCGACACCGCGATCAGCGCCTTCCCGGTGCCTGAGCACCTCGTCGCGATCGCGCGCGAGGCGGTCCGCGCCGTGCGCCGGCTCGGCCACACCCCGCGCGTCGCCTTCATGTCCTATTCCGCCTTCGGCAAT
>DATMMA010000180.1:0-21227 GCA_035570295.1 Streptosporangiaceae bacterium | reverse complement strand
GCCAGCATGCCGTGACCGTATGCGTCGGACTTGACCACGGCCAGGACCTGGGCAGCACCGACGTGGCGGTTCAGCGCAGCCACGTTCGCCTGGATCGCGTCCAGGTCGACGACAGCTTCCGGGTGTCCGTCCATGACACCTCAGTGTGCCAGCCGGATGGGGCAGGTTAGGCCAGCCGCCGCTTCGGGCGAGGGCCGAGCCAGACGGCTGCGTCCGGACAGGCTGCGGCCGGCCCCGGGGTAGCGCGTTCCCGGTTAGCTGGTGCCGCTTGTCACAGCGCGGATCGCCGCCGGGATCGCGCCGATCAGGTCACTGGCGCCGATCGGTGCATCGCGCGCGGCGAGTCGGCCGGCCATGCCATGCAGGTAGGCCGCGGCCGCTGCAGCCGTCGCGGCCGGGAGGCCCTGCGCGAGCAGTGAGCCGGCCAGTCCGGACAGCACGTCGCCTGAGCCCGCGGTGGCGAGCCAGCTGGTGCCCGTGGAGTTGACCAGCACCGGCTGAGTGTCGTCCGGGCTGGCAATGACCGTCGTGGAGCCCTTCAGCAACACGGTGACGCCGAGCTGCGCCGCTGCGGCCCGGACGTAGTGCAAGCGGCGCGCCTCGATGTCGGCGCGGTCCGCTGACAGCAGCCGGGCCAGCTCGCCAGCATGGGGCGTTATCAGTACGGGTGCGTCGCGGCGCAGCAACTCGCCGCGTTCGGCGAGCACCGTGAGGCCGTCCGCGTCGACGAGCACCGGCACGTCGCTCGCCAGGACGGCAGCGAGCAGGGCGGCTGCATCGGGCCCGGTGCCGATCCCTGGTCCAACGGCCCAGGCCTGTACCCGGCCAGCGGTTTTGATGGCCTCAGCCGGGTGGTCCGGGTGGTAGGCGGTCAGCACAGCCTCCGGCCAGTGCTGGCGCACCACGCCCACTGCGACGTCCGCCGATACGAACCGGACCATGCCCGCTCCGCCGTGGATCGCCCCGCCGCAGGAGAGCACCGCCGCACCGGTGTACTGGTCGCTGCCGGCCACCAGGCCGAGCACGCCGCGGCGGTACTTGTCAGACTCGGCCTGCGGCCGCGGCAGCACCGCCGCCACGTCGGCGGCCTGCAAGGAAACGACCGCCGGGGCAGGCAGGTAAGCGCCGAGGCCGATATCGATGAGTTCGGTCAGGCCGGCCAGGCTGGCACCCGGATCGATCAGCAGCCCGGGTTTGATAGTGCCGAACGTCACAGTCACGTCAGCCTGGACCGCGCCGCCGTGTACTTCGCCGGTATCGGAGTCGATGCCGCTCGGTACGTCCACCGCGACCACTACCGCGCCGTTGTCGCGGGCGCGGGCAATCAGTCGCGCCAGCGAGGCCGCGGGCTCGCGCAGGCCGCCATGACCGCCGATCCCGGTGACACCGTCAATGATCAAGCTGGCGGCCGCGATCGCCTGCGCGGCCGCTGGCGCGATCGCCTGCGCGGCCTTGTTCTCGCCGTAAGCCGCCGGGCCCGCGCCGTCCTGTGCAGCGGCTGGTGTAATGCGGCCACCGCGGGCTACGAGCTCAGCCGCGGCCGCTTCGTGCAACTTGGGGCCGGCCGCGAGCGCCATCACGGCAGCGCCGCGGCCGGCCAGCCGGGCGCCCGCGTAGAGCGCGTCGCCGCCGTTGTCGCCGCTGCCCGCGACCACCACCACCGGCGAGCCGTAGACCTGGCCGAGCAGGCTCGCGCACACTGAGGCGAGTCCGGCCGCGGCGCGCTGCATGAGCACGCCGGCCGGCAGCTTGGCCATCAGCTCATGCTCCGCGACCCGGACCGCCCCCACCTGGTGCGCGTTCCTCATCGCCCCGTCCTCATCGGCCCGTCCTGATCGCACGTCCTCGCCGCCGGTCGTGGTTGCCCGTCCTGACCCCGGCAGGCCTCCTGGTCCCGGCAGCCCGTCCTGGTCCGGGCAGCACAGCACGAACCTGCCCTGATCATCGCTCGGCAACCACCATGGCGACGCACACGCCGGCGTCATGACTGATGGAGACGTGCCAGGTGGTTATCCCGAGGCTCGCCGCGGCAGCGGCAACGGTTCCGCTGACGCGCAGTACCGGCGCTCCGCGCTCGTCATGATCGATGACGGCGTCCGTCCAGCACAATCCGCGCGGAGCGCCGAGCGCCTTCGCCACCGCCTCCTTGGCGGCGAAGCACCCGGCTAGCGAACGCACTGGGAGGACGCGTTCGCTCTCAGCGAACAGCCGGGCCGCCAGCGCAGGCGAACGGGCGAGAGCTTGCTCTAGCCGTGATATCTCGGCAACGTCGACGCCGATGCCCACGATCATGCGCTAAGCCTGCCACGCAGCCCGGCCAGAGACAGCTGCGCGCCGTCGGACGCGGCGGCCTCCGCACACTTCATGGGTCTGGTAACCACATATCAGACATAACAGGCTCAGAAACGGCTCAAACCCATGAAGAGTCGGTGGAGCCTGCTAACCCAGCTCTCTGATGGCGTCGGCGAGGCGCCTGGCGAGCTGGTCAGCCTGGCCCGCGTCCTCAGCCTCCACCATGACCCGCACTGCTGGCTCGGTTCCGCTCGGCCGGACAAGCACGCGCCCTGCGTCACCGAGTTCCGCCTCGGCGGCGGTCACCGCGTCCGTCAGCACCGGCGACGATGCCACCCGCTTCTTGTCCACGCCGGGCACGTTGATCAGGACTTGGGGATACCTCGTCATGATGCTCGCCAGCTCTGCCAGCGGCCGGCCCTGCCTTGCGGTCTCGGCGAGCAGGTGCAGGCCCGTGAGCATGCCGTCGCCGGTCGTCGCGTGATCGAGCATGATGATGTGGCCTGACTGTTCGCCGCCGAGGACGAACTTGCCCTCCAGCATCGCCGCGATGAGATACCGGTCACCCACCGGCGTCTCTACAACCTCGATACCCGCTGAGCGCATTGCGTGCCGGAAGCCGAGGTTCGACATCACGGTCGCCACCACCGTCTTGCTCGCCAGCCTGTCCTCGGCCTTCAGCGCGACGGCCAGCACAGCCAGGATCTGATCGCCGTCCACCACCTGCCCGGAGGCGTCGACCGCGAGGCACCTGTCTGCGTCGCCGTCGTGCGCGATGCCAGCATCGGCTCCCGCCTCGAGCACCGCGGCTGACAGCGCACTAAGGCTGGTGGATCCGCAGCCCGAATTGATATTGAGGCCGTCGGGGTCGGCGCCGATCGCGATCACGTCCGCTCCGGCCCGGCGCAGCAACTCCGGCGCATACCTTGAGGCGGCACCGTGCGCGCAGTCCACCACGACCCGCAGGCCGGCGAGCGGCGAAGCGGCATAGCCCGGTCGGCCCTGCACTGTGCTCAGCAGGTGCGCCAGGTATCGCTCGCCCTGATCCGGGGCATCGGTAACCCGGCCGAAGCCGCCTGCGGGGACTCCGGACGGACCACGACGGTGGTTGCCGTCACCTGGAAGAACATGACTGGCCGCGCCACGATTCTGCGTACCGTGCCCTGGCAGCCCGCGGCCGCGCAGGCCCGCCAGCCTGGCCTCGATCGCGTCCTCTACCGCGTCCGGCAGCTTCACGCCGCCGCGTGCGAAGAACTTGATTCCGTTGTCCGGCGCCGGATTGTGGCTCGCCGAGAGCACGACGCCGAATTCGGCACCCATCGCGGCCGTCAGATAGGCGACGCCAGGCGTCGGTATCACGCCGAGCCGCACCACGTCGATGCCGCCCGACGCGAGGCCAGCGACAACGGCCGCTTCGAGGAACTCCCCGGATGCCCGCGGATCCCGGCCGACGACGGCGAGCGGACGCTGCCCGGAGCCCTGCGAGCTGCCCGCGGCACCAGCTGCGGCGCCACCAACCACGGGCCTGTTCACAGCGGCGCCGGATTCGGTCAGAACGCTTGCCGCCGCGGCCGCGATGTCCATCGCGAGCCCTGCCGTCAGGTCAAGCCCGGCGGCGCCCCTGACACCGTCAGTACCGAAAAGCTGGCCCATCGCGCGCTAAAACCTTCCGTGCCGTACGGCCGGGCGCGCTTAGCGCTTGGAGTACTGCGGAGCCTTGCGGGCCTTCTTCAGGCCGGCCTTCTTGCGCTCGATCACCCGGGCATCCCTGGTCAGGAAGCCCGCTCGCTTCAGAGTCGGGCGGCTGTCCGGGTCCACGAGGATCAGCGCCCTGGCGATGCCAAGGCGCAGCGCGCCTGCCTGCCCGCTGACCCCGCCGCCGTCGATGCGCGCCACAACGTCGAACTGCTCCTCAGCACCCAGCGCCACGAACGGCTCGCTGATCAGCTGCTGATGCACCTTATTCGGGAAATAGACGTCGATCGACCGGTCGTTGATCTTCCATTTACCGGTGCCCGGCTGAATCCGGACCCGCGCAATGGCCTCCTTGCGGCGGCCTGTTCCCAGCGCCGTGCCGGTCACCACCGGCTTCCTGGCAGCCGGCCTGGGCTGGGCGTTATCACCGGTCGATGTGGTGTACTCCGACACATGCTCCTCGGGAGCGTCGGCGGTTCCAGCTTCCAGCGTCTCGGCGGACTCGGCCACGTTGTCTTCCTCGTACTTCCGCTTGAATCTTTCGCCTGGCTCTGACGTTACCTGGCGCCGGCCTGCTGCTTGACCTGCGTGATCTCGAACGGCACCGGCTGCTGGGCCTTGTGCGGGTGCTCCGGGCCCGGGTAGACCTTGAGCTTGCTCAGCATCTGGCGGCCGAGTGCATTCTTAGGGAGCATGCCCTTGACCGCCTTCTCGATAGCGCGTTCAGGGCTCGCGGCCATCAACTCGGCGTAGGAAACCGAGTGCAGCCCGCCCGGGTAGCCACTGTGCCGGTAGGCCATCTTGTCGCGCAGCTTGTTCCCGCTGATGGCCACCTTGGCGGCGTTCACTATGACGACGAAGTCGCCAGTGTCCACGTGCGGCGCGAAGACGGGCTTGTGCTTGCCGCGCAGCAGCACCGCCGCCTGGCTGGCCAGCCGCCCGAGTACGACGTCCGACGCGTCGATCACATGCCATTGGCGCTGGATGTCAGCAGCCTTCGGGCTGAAAGTGCGCACAGTCATAAGCCTTCGCGTGTGAGTCCTGAATCTCTGGCCCGCGCCGTGACATATCTGCCCGAGCGCGAGAATCCGCATGTACTGGCCGCAGCTCACCTGCCGCTGGGGCACGACGGGCATGCCGGTACGCATGGATGCCTCAGCAGGATACCGGTCGCTACCTGCCCTGGTCAAAGCGAGCCGGCGAAGCGGCGCTGACGTGCCAGCTGGCGGCGCAGCGGGGCCGAAACGCCCGGCCAGCCGAACTCCGGGGCGATACGCTCAACCGCATGCGCATCCCGACCAGCGACGGTGCAGGCCAGCGGGGCACCCGTCGGCGCGGGCGGGGGGCGGCAAACCCCGGCAGCGATCGCGACACCGCCCGTCCCGACGCCGACCGGGACACCGCCAGCCGCGACACCGGCCGGCGACATGCCGCCGGCAATCACTCCGACAGCAACACCAGCGGCACGCGGGGGGCGGGAACGCGCGCTGGCTCAGCCCAGTATCCCGCCGGGCCGCCGAGTGGCGGGAGCATCGGCCGCAGTGGTGCCGCGGCCGCTTCCTCAGTGTTCGCGCCAGGCTACGATGCCAGCCCGGCGGGCGACGCGGCGCCCGCACGGGCCGGGACGCACGGTTCGTCATCGTGGTACGGATCCACCGCCGGCGGCGCGGCCGGCAAAGGACCGGTCCGCGGCTACGCGCCTGCGCCTGGCCAGCCGCCGCCGATGTACCCGCCGGGCCAGTTCGATGCCTGGAACGTCGGCCAGGACAACCTGTCGAGGCCGGGTCCGCAGGGCCGCAGCCAGCCGGACGGCGGGATCCCCGGCCGGCCACGCCGCGACGGCAGCCTGCCTGACGAGGCCGGGAGCCAGCCGGCGCAGCCGACCACCGGCTCGCCGTATTACGACAGTTCCGGCGCCGAGCCTAGCTACTCAGTGCTGGCGGTCAGCGACCCTGCGGCAGACGTCACTTCGACGCAGACCTGGAAGGCGGTCGGGGACGGCCGGTCGACCGGGACCTGGACAGCTCCTGCCATGCCGGGCGCCGGGCCTGGCGGCCAGCCCGGCGGCCCGAGAGCGGCGTCCGGGCGGCACAGCGCCCCGCCTGGCGCCGTTAGGCCGGGCACTGCAAGCCCGGCCCCGGCAGGCCTGGACCCAGCCTGGCCTGACGCAACCAGCCCTGGCCCGGGCAGGGCAGGCCGGGCGGCACCTGACACTGCGGGACGTGACGGTGCCATCCGCGACGGTGCCAGCCGCGACGGTGCCAGCCGCGACTGGGCCAGCCGCGAGGGTGAGAGCCCGGACGGCGAGCAGCGCCGAGTTGTCAGCCAGAGCGGCGCAGGCCGCAGTGGCGCGCACAGTAGCCCGCATGCAACGGCGCGCAGCGAACGGGGACCAGAGGCCCGGCCCAGGCCGTCCCGCGCGAAGAGCCCAGCCAGCGGAAGGCGCTCAGCCCGCCGCAAGCGGCCTGCCAGCGTCAAACTGGCAATCTCCGTTGCCCTGCTGCTTGTCCTCACCGCCGCCGCGACGCTCGCCTACACAGTCCTGCACAACAGGGCCAAGCCGCAACCGGCCCCCGCCGCCGCTCCCTCCGGGCAGCCCAGCGTCACGCCCAGCGCGTCGCAAAGCGCGTCGCTCGGCCCGTACGGGCACATCGCCTCACGCCAGTCAGACTCGCAGCCGCTGACCGTCGGGCAGCTGTTCCCAGCGAGCTTCACGATCGGCGGCCAGGCCGTCACACGCGCGGCGAGCACGATCAGCAGGCACTGCCGGGCAGCGGTCAGCGGATCGAACCTTCAGTCGGCCGTCAGTTCCGCGCGCTGCGACCAGGCCGCCCGGGCCACCTACCTGGCCAGGTCTAAGGGCCTCATGGGCACGATTGGCGTGCTCAACCTGAGCACCGCCGCCCGCGCTGTGAAGGCCGTCAAGGCCGCCGGCGCCAGCAACTACGTCAGCCAGCTCAAGGGGAAGCGCGGCCCGACGCACAGGATCGGCACCGGGACCGGCATCGAGGAGGCCTTCGCGAAGGGGCACTACCTGATCCTGATCTGGGCCGAGTTCACGAACTTGCACAAGCCCAAGGGCGCGGCACAGCGGAACAAGGTCGTGACCTTCATGACCGAGATGCTGCAGAAGACCGCGAACGTCAGCTTGGCCACCAGGATGCTCAACGGCTCGCCATGACACCAGCGGCTGGAGATCAACCGCACAATCCAGCCGGGAACGACCACGTCCTGGCCAACGGAAGCACGCCCGGCCGGCGCGTTCCCGGCTATTTTCGTAGGGTCCTGATCCGCCTCGTCGCTGCCGCGCGGCCTGCCATCTCGGCCGGAACGGGATAGCCGACTTCCTCCAGGCATAGCGGGTGCGGCGGTGCCACCCAGGCGGCCGGATCGCGGCGCCGCGCGGCCAGCAACTCGCCTGGCCACTCGACTGGCTTGCTGCAGTCGCCGACCGAGAGCAGCACGCCGGTCAGCGCACGGACCATGTTGTGGCAGAAGGCGTCGGCAATCACGGTGGCGGTGGCCACGCCGGGCTCTGCCCTGGCCCAGTCCAGCCGCAGGAGCTCGCGGATCGTCGTCGCTCCCAGCCGGCTGCGGCAGAATGCGGCAAAGTCGTGCTCGCCCAGGCAGGCCATCGCTGCCTCGTTCATCCGGTCAAGGTTGAGCCGCGCGGAGTACCAGAGGGTGTCGTGCCGGCGCAACGGGTCGACCTGCGCGGGATCGTCGCAGACCCGGTAGGAGTAACGCCGCCAGAGTGCGGAGTAACGCGCATCGAAGCCAGCGGGTGCCGGACCGATCGCCGTTACCCGGACGGACGGCGGCAGCAGCCGGGACATCCTGCGTCCCGCCGATCCGGCTGCGGCCGCCCAGCTCTCGGCCGGGACATCGGCGTGCGCGACCTGGCCGCGCGCGTGCACGCCCGCGTCGGTTCGTCCCGCCACGGTCAGCGACGGTGCCCGGGGAAGCCTCAGGACACGCCACAGCGCCTCTTCGACTGTCTGCTGGACAGTGGACTGACCTGGCTGGGTCGCCCAGCCGTGGAAGGCCGAGCCGTCGTAGCGCAGGTCCAGCCGGAGCCTCAGGAAGTCGAGCCCGGCCGGTGTTTCCTGGCCCCCCGAAGCGGGCCAGGCGCAGTCGAGCCCGGCCAGGTAATCCCGGCCGGGCTCGCTTGCTGCCCGCTGGCTATTCGTCGGTCGCCTGCTCGTCGCGCGCGTCAGACTCCTCGTCCGCCGCTTCGGAGTCGGCGACCTGACCGGTAGCGCTGTCCTCGATCTCGTCCGGCTCTGGCTCGGCTGCTTCGGCGACTGCAGTCGCCTCTGCCGGAGCGGCCTGGCCACGGCTGGGCCGTCCCGCCGCGGCCGGGGCCCTGCGCGCGCGGCGGCGGCGAGTGCGCTGCTCCGCCTCCTCACGCACGAGCTCGATGACCGCGAGGGCGGCGTTGTCACCCTTGCGCGGCCCGACCTTGGTGATCCGGGTGTAGCCGCCGTCCCGGCTGGCGAAGCTCGGCCCGATCTCGGCAAACAGCGTGTGCACCACGCTCTTGTCCGTCACGACCGTGAGCACCTGGCGCCGCGCGTGCAGGTCGCCCCGCTTAGCGAAGGTAATCAGCCGTTCGGCAAGCGGCCGCAGCCTGCGGGCCCTGGCCTCGGTCGTTGTGATCTTGCCGTGCTCGAACAGAGCGGTGGCCAGATTGGCCATCATGTGCCGCTGATGGGCAGGGCTGCCGCCGAGTCGGTGGCCCTTGGTGGGCGTGGGCATCGAAGGATTCTCCCGGTTCAGTACTGTGCATCACTGCTTGCTTGCGGCACGGTGCTGGCAGGCGGGCGCCTGTCAGTATTGCTCTGTCTCGACGTAGTCTTCCTCGTCGTCAGCCCCGTAGCTGTCGGCCGCCGAGCCCGGGTCGAATCCGGGCGGGGAGTCCTTCAGGGCGAGGCCCATGTCGGTGAGCTTCTGCTTGACTTCCTCGATCGACTTGGCGCCGAAGTTGCGGATGTCCAGCAGATCCTGCTCGCTGCGGGCGACGAGTTCGCCCACAGTGTGAATGCCCTCGCGCTTGAGGCAGTTGTACGAGCGAACGGTGAGGTTCAGCTCCTCGATGAGGAGTGCCAGGTCGGCGGCGAGCGCGGCGTCCGTCGGCGACGGGCCGATGTCGATGCCCTCGGCGTCCAGGTTCAGCTCCCTGGCGAGGCCGAACAGCTCCACCAGCGTCTTGCCTGCGCTGGCGACCGCGTCCCGCGGGCGAAGGCACTGCTTGGTCTCGATGTCCAGGATGAGCTTGTCGAAGTCAGTCCGCTGCTCGACTCGGGTCGCCTCGACCTTGTAGGTAACCCGCAGCACCGGCGAGTAGATCGAGTCGATCGGGATGCGGCCGATCTCCTGGCCCGGCTGCTTGTTTTGCGCGGCGGAGACGTAGCCGCGGCCGCGCTCGACCGTCAGCTCCATCTCGAGCTTGCCCTTGCTGTTCAGGGTCGCGATGTGCAGGTCAGGATTGTGCACCTCAATGCCGGCTGGCGGCGCGATGTCCGCAGCCGTCACTGGGCCAGGACCCTGCTTGCGCAGGTACATGTGCATCGGCTCGTCATGCTCGGACGAGACGACGAGGTTCTTGAGGTTCAGGATGATGTCGGTGACGTCCTCGGTCACGCCTGGAATCGTCGAGAACTCGTGCAGCACGCCCTCGATCCGGATGCTCGTGACAGCGGCTCCGGGAATCGACGACAGGAGGGTACGGCGCAGCGAGTTTCCGATCGTGTAGCCGAAACCTGGCTCAAGCGGCTCGATGACGAACCGGGAGCGGAACTCATCTACTTGGTCCTCGGCAAGGCCGGGGCGCTGTGCAATTAGCATTGCTCTTCCTTTCCACGCTGCCCGCTATATGACAGTCGCGCTGGCCGTCGGCGGATGGCCGCCGACGGGTCTTCCTGCGCAGGTTGCGCCTGCGTTCTTGGCCGTCAGGCCAATGCATCAGGTCCAGGATTACTTCGAGTAGTACTCGACGATCAGCTGCTCCTGAACACTGGTGTCGATCTGGGCGCGCACCGGGAGAGTGTGCACCAGGACGCGCATCTTGTCCGGTATCACCTCAATCCAGGCAGGCGGCGTCCGGTCGCCCGCCTCGGCTTTGGCCACTACGAACGGCGTCAGGTTCTGCGACTTCGGCGCAATCTCGACGATGTCGTTCTCGCTGACCCGGTACGACGGGATGTCGACCTTCTTGCCGTTCACGAGCACGTGACCGTGGCTGACCTCCTGGCGGGCCATGTCACGGCTCTTGGCGAACCCGGCCCGGAAGATGATGTTGTCCAGCCTGGTCTCGAGAATCTGCAGCAGCGCTTCGCCCGTCATGCCGCGCCTGCGGGCAGCCTCTTCGTAGTAGTTGGCGAACTGCTTCTCCAGCACGCCGTAAATGCGGCGGGCCTTTTGCTTCTCGCGGACCTGGAGCAGGTACTCGCTCTCCTTGGGCCGGTTCCGCCCGTGCTCGCCCGGCGGATACGGCCGGATCTCGATCGGGCACTTGGGCCCGTCGCACTTGGCGCCTTTCAGGAACAGCTTGGTCTTCTCGCGGCGGCAGCGCTTGCAGTCCGCACCGGTGTATCGAGCCATCTCCTGCTTACTCCTCAGACCCTGCGCCGCTTAGGCGGACGGCAGCCGTTGTGCGGAACCGGGGTGACGTCCTGGATGGACCCGACTTCAAGTCCAGTCGCCTGCAGCGACCTGATCGCGGTCTCGCGGCCCGAGCCGGGACCCTTCACGAACACGTCGACCTTGCGCATGCCATGCTCCATAGCCCGGCGAGCAGCCGCCTCGGCGGCCATCTGGGCGGCGAACGGCGTCGACTTGCGCGAGCCCTTGAACCCGACCTGTCCCGACGAGGCCCAGGAGATCACGCTGCCGCCGGGGTCGGTAATCGAGACGATCGTGTTGTTGAAAGTGCTCTTGATATGCGCATGGCCATGCGCGATGTTCTTGCGTTCCTTCCGGCGGACCTTCTTGACGCCGGTACGGCTCTTCGGAGGCATTCTGCTCCTCTAACGTGCGGAGGTGGTCGGACCAGCCTGCTCGGGCCTGCGCTGCGACTGGTTGCCGCACAGGCCCGCTGCGGCGGACTACTTCTTGCCGGCCTTCTTCTTGCCAGCCACTGTCTTCTTCTTGCCCTTACGGGTCCGGGCATTGGTCTGCGTACGCTGACCGTGGACCGGCAGGCCGCGGCGATGCCGGATGCCCTGATAGGCACCGATCTCGATCTTGCGGCGGATATCGGCCTGCACCTCGCGGCGCAGGTCACCCTCGACCTTGTAGTTGGCCTCGATCCAGTCGCGGAGCCTGATGACGTCGTCATCGCTCAGCTGGTGTACCCGGGTGTCGCCGCTGACGCCACTGCCGGCCAGCGTCTCGAATGCCCTGGTACGGCCGATGCCGTAGATATACGTAAGCGCGACCTCGAGCCGCTTGTCACGCGGGAGGTCGACGCCGACTAGACGTGCCATCGCGGGCAGTTCTCCTTCTCATTCAGGGAGGTCCTGCGCGCCGCCCCTCGTCCCTGCCCGGACGCGGCCCCGGCCTCCCCCGGGGGTGTCCGCTGCCGGCCTGGCCGGCAGCGGATTGCGGTGCGTACTTGGTTCAGTTGTCTGGGCTCAGCATGCAGCTGAGCTCAGCCGCGTGAGTCCGGGCCTAGCTCAGCCCTGACGCTGCTTGTGCCGCGGATCAGAGCAGATCACCATAACCCGGCCATGCCTGCGGATGATCCTGCACTTGCTGCAGATCTTCTTCACACTCGGCTTGACCTTCATTTGCCTGGTCTCTCTCCTGCGACGCCGCCGACCGGAGCCGGTGTGCGCCTTGCTCGTTTACTTGTACCGGTAGACAATCCGCCCACGACTGAGGTCGTAGGGGCTCAGCTCAACGACGACCCGGTCATCGGGCAGGATCCGGATGTAGTGCATCCTCATCTTCCCGCTGATGTGGGCCAGGACCTTGTGCCCGTTGTCCAGCTCCACTCTGAAAAAGGCGTTCGGGAGCGACTCCACGACTGTTCCCTCAATCTCGATGGCGCCGTCTTTCTTGGCCATGCCCTCCGCGCTTCGCTGCTAGCTGCGGCCAGCCTGCTGTGGTGCCAGCAAGCTGGTCGCTTGTGGTTTGGCTGATCTGCGTCCGCGTGCTCAGACCCGGCGCTCCCCGGATCCCGGCCGTCTGTTCCCGGCAGGACCAGACGGCAGTGGCGTCCCCGTGCACAGCAGCTTACGCAGACTATGACGGGTACGGACGGCCCGGCTGACTGAGGTCGCAGTACACTGCCTTAGCTCGGCACGCCGACTACAGCTCACGGGCCGTGGGCAAGTCTACTTCAGGTCCTGCCCCAAACGCGAACTGAGCCCAACGGCAGCAGATCAGGAGCGTAAACCAGTAGGCAGGCCGGCTTATTCCGGCGCTGCTAGCTGCCCGGCCGTCCTGGCAAATCGTCGCCGCCGCTAGGCAGCCTCCCCTGCCCCTCGCGTCCGTCGGTCAGGCTGCGGCGGCCGGTCTCGCTGCGGAACGCGGTGGCAGTGACCCAGCCCCCCGCCAGTACCGCGCCCCATGGCCCGGCTACCCACAGCGGCCAGACGTAGCCGTGGCCGCTCAGTCCCCAGACCACGAAGCAGATCAGCACGACCGTGAACCAGGCTCCCCACGCGGCCCGCCAGGCGCGATTGCGTCCCCTGTGGTGCGGCCGGTTGCCTGTCGCCGGGCGCGGGTAGCGCGTCAGCGCTGCATCGGGCAGCCTGTAGAGGTCGATGCCGGGCAGGTCCTTGAGCAGCGCGTCGATCTCGCCGACCGTCTTAGCCGCGAACGCCCGGTCCAGCCGTTCGCTGAACTCCTCGGGCCCCAGCCGTCCAGCGGTCAGATGCTCCCGCAGCAGGGACGCGGTACGGTCCCGGTCGGAGTCCGATGCCCGGATATTGGGGTCATATGCCATCGCGGCCTCCCACGATACCTAGCGTGCGCGGCTGCGCAGCCCCCTCTTGCCCTGCCAGCACCGGCTGCGCACCCCGCACGTCTTGCCTGGCCAGCACGGCTTGTCCCGCCCGCCCGGGCTGCTCCACCAGGACCGCGGGGCTGCCGGCGCGCAGCGCAGCAAGCCCGCTGACCCCGCCATCCTCCGCGGTCAGCACGAAGGGGCCGTCGTCGGTGATAGCTACGGTGTGCTCGAAGTGCGCGGCCCAGCTGCCATCCGCCGTCACGACAGTCCAGCCGTCGTCTAGCTGCCGGGTCTGCTGCCCGCCCAGCACCAGCATCGGCTCGATTGCCAGCGCCATCCCGGCTGTCAGCACCGGGCCGCGGCCTGCCCGGCCGTAGTTGGGTACCGCCGGATCCATGTGCATTCTGCTGCCGATGCCGTGACCGGTGTACTCCCGGATGATCCCGTACCGGCCCGCTGCCCTGGCGGCCTGCTCTACGGCATGCGAGATGTCGGTCAGGCGCCGGCCGGGCACCGCCTGGGCCAGCCCGTGCCACAATGCCCGCTCGCAGGCGCCCAGCAGCGCGTCAAGCTCCTCCTGGCTGTACGGGGCGGCGGCTCCGGCCTGATCCTTCCCGACCCTGATCGTCAGCGCCGAGTCGCCATGCCACCCGCCGACAATCGCGCCGCAGTCGATCGAGACGAGGTCGCCTGCCGACAGCACCCGGGTTGCGTCCGGGATGCCGTGGACAATCTGGTCATTCACCGACGTGCAGATTGTCGCTGGATAGCCGTGATATCCCTGGAAGGACGGCAGCGCGCCAGCCGACCGGATCTCCCGCTCGGCGATGACGTCGAGTTCTGCCGTGCTGATGCCGGGCTCGACAGCTGCGGCCGCCGCGTGCAGCGCGGCCGCGGTCACCAGCCCGGCTTCGCGCATGATCGCGAGCTGAGCAGGGGATTTCACCTCGATCGGGTCGTCCCGCCTTAGCCGCATAACGCCTCCCGTGCGCTGAGTTTCACGTTACCCGGTCGCACAGCGAGCTTCTCAGGTGATGAACCGGCGCAGTGCTGCCATCGCCCGGGCCGTGATCTCCTCGACCGGGCCGGTCGCGTCAATACCGAGCAGGATGCCGTCGTCGGCGTAGAACGCGATCAGCGGCCTGGTCTGCTCAGCGTAGACATCAAGCCGGTGCCTGATCGTCAGCTCACGGTCGTCGTCGCGCTGGAATAGCTCGCCGCCGCAGTCATCGCACATGCCGGGCCGGCTCGGCGGCTCGAACAGCACGTGCCAGATCCGGCCGCAGACCCGGCAGGTACGGCGGCCGGACAGCCGGCGGACGACCTCGTCGTCGTCGACCACGAGCTCGAGCACGATGTCTAGCTTGGTGTCCCAGTCAGCCAGCAGCTTGCGCAGCGTCTCAGCCTGCGGGACATTGCGCGGGAACCCGTCAAGCAGGAAGCCGCTCTGCGCGTCGTCCTCCTGCAGCCGGGCCACGACCATGGCGATCGTCACCTCGTCCGGAACGAGGTCGCCGCGGTCCATGAAGGCCTTAGCCTGGCGGCCAAGCTCGGTGCCGGTGCTGACGTTGTAGCGGAAGATGTCACCTGTCGAGATCTTCGGAATCGACAGGTGCGAGGCGATGAATTGGGCCTGTGTCCCCTTGCCCGCACCGGGGGGCCCGACGAGGACGACTCGCACTACCGCAGGAAGCCCTCATAGTTGCGCTGCTGCAGCTGGCTCTCGATCTGCTTCACCGTGTCCAGGCCGACACCCACCATGATCAGGATGCTGGTACCACCGAGCGGGAACTGCGCGGTCGCGGAAAGAAGTCCGATGGCGATCACCGGAATCAGCGCGACTATGCCCAGGTACAGCGAGCCGGCCGCGGTCAGCCGGCTGAGCACGTGGCTCAGATAGCCCGCCGTTGGCCCGCCCGGCCTGATGCCGGGGATGAAGCCGCCACTCTTCTTCATGCCGTCCGCCACCTCAGTCGGATTGAAGGTGATCGAGACGTAGAAGTAGGTAAAGAACACGATAAGGACGAAGAACGAGATCGCGTAGGCCGGCTTGTCGCTGATCACCAGGTTATTGTCGACCCACTGGGCCCAGCCCGTGGTGCCGTTGTGCCCGAACAGCTGCGCCGCGAGCTGCGGGATGTACAGCAGGGACGAGGCGAAGATGACCGGGATAACGCCAGCCTGATTGATCTTCAGCGGGATGTATGTCGACGTCCCGCCGTACATCCGGCGGCCTATCATCCGCTTGGCGTACTGAATCGGGATCCGCCGCTGAGCCTGTTCCATCAGCGCGACGAAGGCGATGATGGCTACGCCCATGAGGAGCACGAGCGCGAAGACGAACACGTGCTTGGTTTCGTAGATCTGCTGCAGCTGGCTGGGTATCACGGCGATGATCTGGGTGAAGATCATCACCGACATTCCGTTGCCAACGCCCCGGTCGGTAATGAGCTCACCGAGCCACATGATCACCGCAGTGCCGGCCGTCATGATGATCACCATTGTGGCGATCGTGAAGACCGACGGGTTCGGGATCAGGTTGGCGGGGCAGTTGGGGATCAGCTGATGCGACCGGGCCAGCGCGATGATGCCGGTCGACTGCAAGATCGCCAGGCCGATCGTCAGGTACCGGGTGTACTGGGTGATCTTGGCCTGGCCGGTCTGGCCCTCCTGGCGAAGCGCCTCGAGCCGCGGGATGACGACGGCCAGCAATTGCAAGATGATGCTGGCCGTGATGTACGGCATGATGCCGAGCGCGAAGACTGTCAGCTTCGTGATCCCGTTGCCGCTGAAGAGGTTCAGCAGTTGGAACAGGTTGCTCGACTTTGTGATGGCGAGGCAGGTCGAGACAGCCTTCTCCGAGACGCCCGGCGTGGGAAGCTGCTGGCCGAGCCGGAACACGGCGATGATGAAGACGCTGAAGAGCAGCTTCTTGCGCAAGTCAGGCGTACGGAACGCCCGGATGAACGCGGTCAGCATGCGCAGTCCCCTACTCGATAGTTCAACATCATCTGCCGGTCCTGTCGCGGACACCGCCGCTGGTCGCCTGGGCGACTCGCTCGCCGAATTCTAACGTGCCGGTACGAGTCCGAGAGCCATCCAGCGCGCCCCCGGCGCACCATGCCAGGCACAGTCCGATCCGGGCCAGCGGAATTTAAGCTGGCCCGGACCTGACTTTTGGCAGCGGTCATCTCACAGTTCAGTAACAGTTCCGCCTGCTGCGGTGATCTTGGCACGGGCCGTCGCAGAGAACCGGTGCGCGCTTACCTGCAGCGCGACGCTGACCTCACCCTGGCCGAGCACCTTGACCAGCTCTCCTGGCCGGACAGCGCCCCTGGCAGCCAGGTCATGCGGGCTTACCGCCCCGCCGTCCGGGTACAGGGCCGCCAGCCGGTCCAGGTTGACCACCTGGTAGGTGGTCTTGAACTGCAAGTTCGAGAAGCCCTTCAGCTTCGGCAGCCGCCTGGTCAGCGGCATCTGGCCGCCTTCGAAGGCCTCCGGGACCTGGGTGCGCGCCTTGCTGCCCTTGGTGCCACGGCCAGCCGTCTTGCCCTTGGACGCCTCCCCGCGGCCAACCCGGGTGCGAGGGATATGCGAACCAGGGGCCGGGCGCAGGTGATGAATCTTCAGCCCGGCCCGACCGCCGGGCTCACTGCCAGCGGGCACTGCTGCAGCCTTTGCCGCCGCCGTCCGCCGGGTCGTTGTGCCGCCCTCTGCCATCGTTAGTCAACCTCCTCCACGGTGACCAGGTGGCGCACCGAGTTGATCATGCCGCGGATCTCTGGCCGGTCTTGCTTGACGACCACGTCGCCGATGCGGTGCAGGCCAAGAGAGCGCAACGAATCGCGCTGCTCCTTCTTGCCGCCGATCTTCGACTTGATCTGGGTGACCTTCAGCTCTGCCATCGTCTGCTCCGCTGTCTCGACCTGCGTCAGCTGTTCTCGGGCGCGCTGGCAGCACCGCTCCCGGCTGTAGCCGCAGCCGCGCGAGCCCGGAGCATGGCGGCCGGCGCCACGTGCTCAATCGGCAGGCCGCGTCGTGCCGCGATCTCCTCCGGCCGGTTCAGGCTCTTCAGCGCCGTGACCGTGGCGTGCACCACATTGATCGGGTTGGACGAGCCGAGCGAGCGGGACAGCACATCGTGAATTCCCGCGCACTCCAGCACGGCCCGCACCGGACCGCCGGCAATGACGCCGGTGCCAGGGCTGGCCGGCTTGAGCAGGACGACGCCAGCCGATTCCTCGCCCTGCACCGTGTGCGGGATGGTGCCCGCGATGCGCGGCACCCGGAAGAACGCCTTCTTGGCCGCCTCCACGCCCTTGGCGATCGCAGCCGGCACCTCTTTGGCCTTGCCGTAGCCGACGCCGACCATTCCGTTGCCGTCGCCCACCACGACCAGCGCGGTAAAGCTGAACCGGCGACCGCCCTGGACAACCTTGGCCACCCGGTTGATGGTGACCACTCTCTCCAGGTAAGCGGTACCCTTTTCCGGCCCGGCCCCGCGGCGGTCGTCGCGGCGCTCGCGCCGTTCGCCGCCGCCACCGGCGCCGCGCCGCGGTGTTGCTGCCATCAGATCTTCCTCTTCTGTCGTTGCGTGCGAAGTTCGGCGTCAACCACTGCAGTGCTCGTCATCTACAACGCCAGTCCGCTCTCGCGGGCGCCGTCGGCTAGTGCAGCAACCCGGCCGTGGTAGGCATAGCCGCCGCGGTCGAACACCGCGGCACTGACTCCGGCCTGCACCGCTCTTTGCGCCAGCAATGTCCCGACCTGCTTGGCCTTGGCCGTCTTGTCGCCTGACCCGGTGCGGATGGACTCGTCCAGGGTAGACGCGGATGCCACTGTGTTGCCCACGGCGTCATCGATGAGCTGGGCGAATGTGTTCTTGGCCGAACGCGTGACGACCAGACGCGGGCGCTCGGCACTGCCCTGGACCTTCTTCCTGACGCGCAGATGCCGCTTCTGGAGAGAGGCGATGCGCGGCGCGGTTCGCCCGGTAATCCGGTTGTGCGCCCTGGTCTTGGTGCCAGACATGTCTTACTTACCAGCCTTCCCGACCTTGCGGCGGATCTGCTCACCCTGGTACCGCACGCCTTTGCCCTTGTACGGGTCGGGCTTGCGCAGTTTGCGGATGTTCGCGGCGACCTCGCCTACCTGCTGCTTGTCGATCCCCTCGACCACGAACCTGGTAGGCGTTTCGACCCTGAAGGTGATCCCGGCCGGCGCGGGCACCGGGACCGGGTGGCTGAAGCCGAGCGCGAACTCCAGGTCCTGGCCTTTGGCCTGGACGCGGTAGCCCACGCCGACGATCTCCATCGTCTTGCGGTAGCCCTCCGTGACGCCCGTCACCATGTTGGCGATTAGCGACCGGGAGAGGCCGTGCAGCGCACGGATCTCGCCCTCATTGTTCGGCCTGGTCACGGTGATGACGCCGTCCTCTTGCGTGACCTCGATAGGCGCGGTCACCTCCAGGCTGAGCTCACCCTTCGGTCCCTTCACGCGGACCTGGCGGCCACTGATGGTGACGTCGACGCCGCTCGGGATGACGACCGGCATCCGTCCGATTCGCGACATAGCTGGCTCCCTACCAGACGTAGGCGAGGACTTCCCCGCCCACGCCCTTCTTCTTCGCCTGCTTGTCGGTCATCAGGCCGGCGGATGTCGAGATGATCGCCACGCCGAGGCCACCGAGTACCCGCGGCAGGTTGTCCTTGCGCGCGTACACCCGCAGTCCGGGCTTGGAGACGCGCTTGAGGCCCGCGATGGAGCGCTCCCTGGTCGGGCCGAACTTCAGCGCGATCACCAGGTTCTTGCCAACCTCGGCGTCCTCCACCTTCCAGCTGGCGATGTAGCCCTCCTGCTGGAGAATCTCCGCGATGTGCACCTTGATCTTCGAGTGCGGCATGCTCACGGCGTCGTGGTAGGCCGAGTTAGCGTTGCGCAGACGGGTCAGCATGTCTGCGACCGGGTCGGTCATGGTCATGGCCTGATGGCCCTCCTCGCCGCGGTTTCCCCGTGCTTCGGGGCACTGCGGACCTTCGGCGTGGTCAGTGGGCGCTCTTCGCGCGCCCAGGACTGTGCTTCTGCGCCGGCCCTGCGGGCCGACCTGCTATACCGGGCGCAAGCGCCCGGATTGTTTGTTACCAGCTTGACTTGGTGATGCCAGGCAGCTCGCCACGGTGCGCCATTGACCGGAAGCAGATCCGGCACAGGCCGAACCGCTTGTAGACGGCCCGCGGGCGGCCGCACCGGGAGCACCGGGTGTAGGCGCGCACCTCGAACTTCGGCTTGCGCTTGGCCTTGGCGATGAGGCTCTTCTTCGCCACTGCTCAGTTCTCCTTGAACGGGAAGCCGAGTCGCCGCAGCAATGAGCGGCCCTCGGCGTCGGTGGTAGCGGACGTGACGACCGTCACGTCCATGCCGCGCTGCCTGTCCACCTGATCGGGATTGATCTCGTGGAACATCAGCTGCTCGGTCAGCCCGAAGGTGTAGTTACCGCGGCCGTCGAACTGGCGGTCGCTCAGGCCCCGGAAGTCACGGATGCGCGGCAGCGCGATCGATAGCAGCCGGTCCAGGAACTCCCACATCCGGTCACCGCGCAGCGTAACGTGCGCCCCGATCGGCATGCCTTCGCGCAGCTTGAACTGCGCGATCGACTTCCGCGCGCGGGCCACAGCCGGCTTCTGGCCGGTGATGATCGTCAGATCCCTGACGGCGCCGTCGATCAGCTTGGCGTCCCTGGCCGCCTCGCCCACGCCCATGTTCACCACGACCTTGGTAACCGTGGGCACCCGCATGACGTTCGGGTAACCGAACTCCTGAAGCATCGCTGCGTGGATCTCGTCGCGGTAGCGCTGCTTCAGGCGGGGCGGCACGCGCAGCGCCCCGTTGGCCTTAGCGGTACCGTCAGCCGTGGCGGCTTCGTTGGTCTTGGTAGCAGCCATCAGATGTCCTTACCGCTGGTCCGGGATACCCGGACCTTCTTGTCACCATCGGCCCTGAAGCCGACCCTGGTCGCGCCCTTAGAGTCGGGGTCGATCAGGGCAACGTTGCTGACGTGAATCATGGCCTCCTGGGTCACGATGCCGCCCTCTTTGGCGCCGCGCTGGCCCTGGTAGTTGACCTTGGTGTTCTTCCTGATGAGGTTCACGCCCTGGACCAGCACCTGCTGGCGGTCGGGCCGGACGGCAATGACGGTGCCCTCGCGGCCGCGGTCCTTGCCCGCGGTCACGATCACCTTGTCGCCCTTCCTGATCTTCATCCGCCGTGCCTTTCCCGGCTCACTCTTCTTCGTTCCGGCCATCACAGCACCTCCGGCGCGAGTGAGATGATCCGCATGAACCGCTTCTCACGCAGCTCCCGGCCGACCGGGCCGAAGATTCGGGTGCCGCGCGGGTCGCCGCCGTCCCTGATCAGGACGGCCGCGTTCTCGTCGAAGCGGATGTAGGAGCCGTCGCCGCGACGCCGCTCCTTGCGCGTGCGCACAACGACGGCCTTGACGACGTCGCCCTTCTTCACCCCGGCACCGGGGAGGGCATCCTTGACGGTAGCGACGATGATGTCGCCGATGCCCGCGTATCGCCTGCTCGAGCCGCCGAGCACCCGGATGCACAAGATCTCCTTGGCACCGGTGTTGTCGGCGACCTTGAGCCGCGACTCCTGCTGGATCACGTCAACTCCTGCTTCTTCACGCGCCTGCCCCTGAGTCCGTCAGGATCGGCGTCCTGGCGGGAACGGCGGATTTGCGCCCCGCCGTTCCCGTGCTACTTGGCCTTTTCCAGGATCTCCGCCACGCGCCAGCGCTTAGTCGCTGACAGCGGGCGGGTCTCCATCAGCAGCACCCGGTCGCCGACGCCGCAGGCGTTCTGGCCATCGTGCGCCTTGTACTTCTTAGTGCGGCGGATGACCTTGCCGTACTTGGGGTGCTTAACCCGGTCCTCAACCTCGACCACAACGGTCTTATCCATCTTGTCGCTCACTACCAGGCCCTCACGGACCTTGCGGTAGCCGCGCGCCTCGTCCTGCGTCGCCGCGCTTGCCTCACTCATCGCCGGTCTCCTCGTCCTCGATAACGACGATGCCGAGCTCGCGCTCGCGCTTCACCGTGTAGATGCGCGCGATCTCCTTCCGGACGGCGCGCAGCCGGCCGTGGCTCTCAAGCTGGCCAGTGGCCGCCTGGAAGCGCAGGTTGAAGAGCTCGATCTTCGCCTCGGTCAGCTTCAAGTCGAGCTCTTCCTCGGTCGAGGTCCGCAGGTCAGCGGCTGCCAGTCCCTTGGCCATCACGCCT
>DATMMA010000179.1:0-4925 GCA_035570295.1 Streptosporangiaceae bacterium | reverse complement strand
CGCTGATCCCTTGCCCGCCCATGCCAGCGCAGCGTCCAGGTCCGCTGCCTCGATCACCCAGACGCCGCCAAGCTGCTCCTTGGCTTCGGGGAACGGGCCGTCGGTCGTGATCACCTGGCCGCCCTGGCCGCGGACGACCGTCGCGGTGTCAGGCGGGTAGAGGCCGCCAGCGAACACCCAGGCTCCGGCCGACTGCAGTTCGGCGTTGAACGCGTCGACGGCCGCGTAGGCACGCTGCATCTCAGCGTCGGCAGGGGCCGCCTCGCCTTCGACCATGTGCACTGATAGTAGGTACTGACGCATCTCATCACTCCGTTCGGCGGGGCGGCCTCATGCCGCCCTTCATCCTGGTCACGAACTCCGCTGGCCGAAATCGACACTTGCCGGAGGCTAGTTTTCGGCGGGCCGCTCCGCCTGGAGCGGATTGCCAGGTCCCGCAACTCTTTCACCATGAACTACCCGGCTGGCAGGCGTATGGTGACCTGCATCACACGTCCTGAAGGAGTGATCATGGCGAATCCAGTCGCGTGGTTCGAAATAACCGGACCCGATGCGAGCGCGTTGCAGCGCTTCTACGCCGAAGCCTTCGGCTGGCAGATCGACGCGAGCAATCCGATGAACTACGGGATGGTGTCTCCTGAGGAAGGCGGGATCGCCGGCGGCGTCGGACCGAACCCGGAGGGCAAAGCTCACGCCACCTTCTACGTCTCGGTGCCCGACGTCGATGCGGCGCTCGTGAAGGTCGGCGAACTCGGCGGCCAGACGATCATGCCGCCGATGGACGTGCCGGACGGACCGAGGATTGCCTTCTTCACCGATCCCGCAGGCAACCAGATCGGTCTTATGAAGGGAATGTAGCGGGCCGGTCTCCGCCACTAGTTCTCCGTTCAGCGGTGGTCGGGACGCGATATGGCACACAGGCATGCGTGCCCGGCGATGCTGAGTCGTCTCTTCCACCCGGCGGGATTCCGATGGGTGATCCGGACCGGCGCTCGATGGCACCACCATGAGAACCGACGTCGCCATCATTGGCGGCGGCGCGATGGGTTCAGCAGTCGCCTACTTCCTCAAGCTGAATGATCCCGCCGTCGAAGTTACCGTCATTGAGCGCGACCCTGGCCACCGGCTCGCCTCGACGCCGCGAGCCTCGGGCGGGATCCGCCGGCTTTTCTCCCTGCCGGAGAACATAGAACTCTCGCAGTACAGCATCGCGTTCTTCGAGTCATTCCCTGAGACGATGGCGGTGGACGGCCAGGCGGCCGACATCGGGCTGCACAAGGGCGGCTACCTGTTCATCGTCCCGCCCGCCGGTTGCGCGGTACTGCAGCACGATCTCGAGACCCAGCTAAGGCTCGGATGCAACGTCAGCTGGCTGGAACCCGGCGAGCTGAAGCAAAAGTTCCCGTCCATGAACGTCGAGGATCTTGGCGCCGCCGTGCACTCGCCCGACGACGGATGGCTGGACCCTTACAGCGTGCTGACCGGCTTCCGGAACAAGGCGAGGTCGATGGGAGCCGACTTCCTTGCCGACGAGGTCACGGGATTGACCCGCAGCGGGAACACGGTGACCGCGGCGCTGCTGCGGTCCGGGCAACAGATTGGGGCGGCCCAGTTCGTCAACGCCGCGGGAGCCTGGGCCAGTGAAGTCTGCGCAATGCTCGGCATCGACGTTCCGATTACGCCGCTGCGCCGGTTCGAGCACTTCTTCGAGTGCCAGGATCCGATAGAGCCACTCCCCTACATCAAGGACACCAGGCGCCTGGCGTTCCGGCCGGAAGGGACCGGGTACTCCGGTGGCGTGCCGACGCTGGCCGAGCCGCGCGGCTACAATTTCGACGTCGACAACGGCTACTTCGAGAAGGTTGTGTGGCCGGCGCTGGCCCGTCGGTTCCCGCAGTTCGAGCGGACCCGCTGCGGACGCACCCTGCCCGGGCTGTACGACCAGAATGATTTCGACGGGAACGTCATCATCGGTCCCGGCGCCGGCGCACTCGCCAACTTCCACCTGCTGGCAGGCCTTTCCGGGCATGGCCTCATGCATGCGCCCGGATGCGGTCGCGCCATGGCAGAACTTCTCCTGGCCGGGCGGTACCAGACCATCGACCTGGCACGTTTCGGCTGGCAGCGGCTGGCGGCCGGGACGCCTGTGCGCGAACAGGGGATCATCTGATAGGGCGCGTGCGGCGGTATGGCGGATCGTCAGGACGGCATCGGGCGCACGGCGAGACGCAGCCGACTAACGGGGCTTGAGCCCGTTGTCGTGAGCGATCGCAGCAGCGGCAGTCCGGCTTCCGGCGCCCAGCTTGGCCAGGATGTTCGAGACGTGCACGCTCACAGTCTTGTCTGAGATGAACAGCTCCGCCGCGATCTCTCTGTTGGTCCGCCCGGCCGCCAGTGATCTCAGCACCTCGAGTTCGCGGCTGGTCAGGATGGCCAGCGGGCTGCCCGGCACCGCTCGCGAACCGGTGCCCAGCCGCGCCCGGCGGCCAAGATCGGCGAGTGCCGCGCGCAGCCTGGTGGCGCCGATCTCATCAGCCGTGGCGACGGCGCGCTGCCACTGGCGCTGCGCCTCGTCCCGGTCGCCTGCTTCAGCGAGCGCCTCGGCTAGCCGCCAGCGTCCCCGTGCCGTCTCGTAGACGAATGCCGGGCCGAACGTTGCGATCTCGGTGCGCCAGTTCTCCGGGTTGTTGTCGTCCGCCGCACGGCGCAACTCCGCCTCGGCCCGGGCAAGCCAGCCACGTCCATCGGCGCCAAGAGCGGCTGCCGCCTGCCGCTTGCTGCCAACGCCGCCTCGCGCCAGTTCGGTGAGCGCCTGCGCTTCTTCGATCAGTGCCTCGGTCGGCTGCCCGGCCGCCCGCGCGAGCCTGGCCTGGTCAGCCAGCGCGGCAATGCCGACAGCCGCAGGCCGGATCACCTGCGGACCGAGATCATCGCCATCCCATGCCGCCGCTGCGGCGATGGTGGCTTTCACCAACTCGAGCGCGCCTTGCAAGTCACCGGCCCAGTACGCATCCTCGGCGAGCAAGCCCCTGGCGATGTAGGCAGCTAGCTGATCTTTTGCCAGGTACGGCTCAAGCCAGGCCCGACGATCCGCCACCCGCTGGCTGCCTTTGGCCACGTCGATGAACAATGCCATCGCTGACAGCCGTGCCTCGGCGACGTTAGTTACCCGGACCGGGAAAAGGTCCGTGAGTTCCTGCGCGTGATCCCATCGGCCGTCAGAGTAGTGCGCCAGATAGTGCAGGTACTGCAGGTCCAGGCCGTAAGGCGCCATGCTCAAGCCCGCCTGTCCGGCGCGCTCTACACCCGCGTGTGCGAGTGCGCTTGCGTCGGCCAGGTCGCCCGACTCGAGGCTTAGCCTGGCGAGCAAGGTCCTGACGCGCAACTCTGCGCCGGCCATGTCCGTCTCAGTCGCGAGCTCAAGCGCCTCCGCGCCAGTCGACTTGGCTTCGTCCATCAGGCCGGCTCGTACGCGCACTGCCATCAACGTCGCAAGCGCGTCGGCTTGCAGCCATGGAGCTCCTGCGGCATCGGCCGCGGCCGCCGCTTCCATCGCCCGCGCACTGGCCCGATCGGTGTCGGCATAGGCAAGCAGCGCCCTTGCATGCGTCGCTAGCGCGCTTGCCCGCTCCCGGGTAGGCGGCTCAGCCGGCAGAACGTCGACCGCCGCTGCTGCCGTCGCGATCGCCTCGGAGTCTTCGTCGACGTCCAGCAGGAAGTAGGCCAGACGTTCCATGGCCCTGCAGAGCAGCTTGACGTCCGGCTCGGACTGCTCGCCAAGGAAGCCGACCAGCCGCCGCAGTTCCTTAACGGCGAGCGACACCTGGCCAGCTTCACCTGCGCTCAGGGCCGAACTGAAAGCCAGCTTGCCGCGGCTCCACCCGCTGAGCTTCTCAGGTTCGGGTACCCGGTCCCATAGCGACAGCGCCTGATCGAAGTGCCGCATGGCCTCGGCCGGCGCGGCGAGCCGCCACGCTTCCAGCCCGGCCTGTACTGAGGCGGCAAATGCACCGGGAACGTCGTGGCTGGCCAGGCAGTGCAGCGCGAGCTCGGCGGCGGTGCCGGGTACCTCGGCCAGCCGCCGCTCGTCGTCAAGCAGCTCAGCGAGCCGGGCGTGCAGCCGGGTCCGCTCTCCGGGGAGCAGGTCGTTGTAAATTGCCTCGCGGAGCAGCGCGTGCCGGAAGGACAGCCGCGAGCAGCTGTCTGGCACCAGAAGCTGCTGGGCCACCGCTTCCCGCACAGCTGCCTCGTAATCGGCGGTCGCCAGCCCGGATGCCCGCATGACCAGCTCGTCGTCGATCCGGCGTCCCGTCACCGCTGCTGCTCGCAGCACCTGCTGAGTCGTCGCGGACAGGTGCACTATGCGGGCGACCAGCAAGTCAGCGAGCCCCGTGGGCAGCTCGCCACCCGTCGAGCTACTTGCCAGCAGTTCCTCGGCGAAGTAAGCGTTGCCCTCGGCTCGCTCGATGACCTCATCGATCGCCTCGGTGACACCGCCCGAGAGTTGCGTCAGGTGCTCGGCCATGGCAGCAGGGTCGAGCGGACCGACCTCGATCGCAGTGACGCTGGGCAGCCGCTGCAGTTCTCCCACGACCGCCCGCAGCGGGTGGGCGCGGTGCATGTCGTCAGTGCGGTAGCTGACGGCCAGCGCGATGCGCCCGTCCCGGAGCACCCGGCTGAGGAAGGTCACCAGGTCCCTGGTGGAGCGATCGGCCCAGTGCAGGTCCTCGAGTACCAGCAAAACCGGGTTGCCCGCAGCAAGCTCAGCCAGCATGCCGAGCACCGCGCCGAATAGCTGGTGCTGCGCGAGTCCGGGAACATCGCCCGGCTGCGTGGTGATCTCCCGGTCCGGAAGCAGGCGAGCCAGCACAGGCCTCGTCGCCAGCGCATCTGCCAGCGGGCCGCTCGTCGCTGACCGGAGAGCG
>DATMMA010000178.1:0-20531 GCA_035570295.1 Streptosporangiaceae bacterium | reverse complement strand
AGCATTCGGTAGCTTCGGCTGGTCTATGGAGCCTCGTCGGCGGCGGGCACTACCAGGTTGGTTGGCTCGGGCCGCCGGTGTCCGGCGCGGCAGCGGAGTGACCCGGCTAGTTGCGGACGCGGTCCAGCGCTGTCTGGTGTGAGTTAGCCATAGTGAGCATGCTCAGCTTGTGGGCGGGATGAAAGGGCGCATCCCAGAAAGACAAAATGTCGTGGGGAGGCTGAGCGATAGGGCAGGGCCCTAAGACGACCGCGTGAGCTTCCGCCAGCGCCGGGCAATCAGGCATCAAGCCTGTCGGAGCGAGAACCATGGCTGCCGTTTGCTATGCGGAGGTAGCTAACTATGCCTGCGTGCTAGCCCTGTGCTCGCTTCCGATCGGGCCGGTAGTCTCTGGCCACTGGCAATGGGATGACTACTCCGCCCTGGGACCGTGCTTCCTCGTCGGCGGCTTCCTCGTCGGCGAAGACCTTCTCCTGGAACACGAGCAGTTTCTGGTCGTCCTCCGCTCGCGCCACCATCCACAGGGCCTCGCCTACCACGCGTGACCGCAGCACAGATGACAGCACCGCCGCGAGTGCGTCGAGATCTGGGGGCTGAGGCTTCGCGTCCTGGTTAGCGTCGAGTCGCTCTATTACCCACTGGCGTATCAGTGCTGAGGGCGCGACTCCCTCCTTCAAGGCCCGCGTCCGGAGCTGCTCGAGCCTGCCGACTGGAATCCGGACGCTGTAAACCTGCGCTGGATCTCTTGGCGGGTGTCTTGGCACATACGTCGATCCCAGATCGTCCTCGTCTCGAAACTGCTCCGCTGCCTCAGCCTCAGCGGCCAGCAGATCGGCTTTGTTCTCCTTCATGGGCTCGTCCCGTCTTCCTCGTCGTCCGCGTCGTCGCCTGTCTCGTGAGCTTCGTAGTCACGCAGATCTCGTCCTTTGGTGACCCACGCCGTCACCCCTAGCCAGGCCCCCGTAGGAGGGTGCTCGCTCGGGATCAGGATGACTGCCAGCACCTGGGCGGCCGTCGCGGACCGGCCGACGACCCGGATTCCCTCGCCCGTCTTGCTCGCTGGGTCCAGGCCAAACCGCCTCTTCGGGTCCATGACCGCCTCGGTCGCCCATTCGGGCTCCAAGTTGACCGCACCGGGATAGCGGCTCGATCGCGTGCGGACATGCTCTGCCTGCCCGGCCGTCCAGGTGACGGAATCGACGCGCAGGTCCGGTATCGCGATGTCGTCGTAGGTTTCCTCCTCGGCCACGACATCATCGTACTACAAACGTATGACGCTATTCTCGCGCGCTAGCTCGCCCGTTGTCGAGGGTGACCGAAGCGCGGCTGACCCAGGTTGGCCGGCGCTGGATTACCGCTGTACTCGCTCTACGTTCGATAAGCGGAGTGGGCTTCCCTGTTCTCTTCAGCAGGAGCGATTTGGGGGAGCCAAAGTGGGCAACATGCGCAGTCACGGAGCGGCATCAGGCTACGTCTAGCCACAGTTACTGCAGGTTGGCGCCACGTCGGGCAGCATCCGGCCACGTCCAGCGTCCGGATAGAGCTGATTTGGGAGCAGGAGGCCGCGGGTTCGAATCCCGCCATCCCGACCAAAGGTGCAGGTCGTGGGGCTCGCCGTCGACCGTCGCCATGGCGCCTAAGATCGTTTGACCGTCATCTGACCGTGGAGTTGAACGCCAACCGACGGCAGCGACTGTCACGGACTGGACCTAAAGGACAGGGCTGGTGGATGTGGCCGTGGCTCGTATTGAACAGATTCCTGGTTCTCACTCAGTCGGCATGAAGCCCGGCCCAGGATGAGCGCGGTGACTGGATGCCGCTCTCTCAAGGCGGTAGCGCCGGTTCAAATCCGGTCGGGGCTACTGATGTAGCAGCAGGTCACGGGCCTGATCGCCGGGACCGGCGGTCGGGCCTTGATCATTTTTCCGTCACTTGTCCGTGAATTCTGACGTCAGCGAGGGGTGGCAGCTGGCATCGGATGTCAGCGCTCGTTGTCGGCCTGGCGTGGAGCGCTGTTGGTGTGAACTTCTCGGGCTGCGGCTGTACGGCTCATTGGGCAGGGCGCCGGATCGGTGGTTGTGGTGGTGCTGGCGCGGCCTGGGAGATGCCAGCCACAGGGCTGTCCGGTAGAGGAGTTGCCGACGATGGCCGCGGCGGCGGCAGGCGCGGCGATGACGCACGCTGCGCCGACGGCCATTCCGCCGCGGGTGGCGGCGGCGCCGATGGCGGCGAGCCCGGAGGAGATCCTTGCGGCCCCGAGGCCGGGGACGCCGAGCGCGCTGACGACCTGGGCGGCGGTGCCGTATGGCAGTACCGATGCTGGTGCCGGCCTGGCACCATCAACATCCTCGTCTCGGTTCCCGTGCCGCTCGGCGATGCGGCCTACGTCAACGCCGTCATGACCGCTACCGAGGCCAAGACCCAGGCTTTGCTCGACGCGGGATACCACGCCAGCGGCGCGGCATCAGACGCCCTCTGCGTCGCCGCCCCGGCGGCGGGTGAACCCCAGGACTTCGCCGGACCGCGGTCGCTGTGGGGTGCGCGGATCGCTCGCGCGGTGCACTCCGCCGTGCACGCCGGCGCGGTACGTTACCCAGCTCAAGCCGACCCGGCACATGAATGCCCCCGGCCGGATCCATCCCGGGGTGAGGCCATAGGCATCCGGATCGCTTCACCACCACGGCCTGCAGGCCGTAGCCACTCCGTGGCTGCTCGGCTTGCCCCGAGCGCTCCATCGCCGCTCGGCCCCGAGACTGGCAGATAGGGCTTACTACGGATTACAACCGACTCGCGCCGGTAACCCGAGCCAGGCTGTTCGATGTCACGCTGCTCTCATAACCCAGAGGTCGCGGGTTCAAATCCCGCCCCGCTACCAGTGAGGTCTTCACATTTCGCCAGTGTCCATGTTCACGTTTGGGTTTGACATCGGGGCAGCTGGCGCTGACGCGGCTTGCGGTAGTGACGTCGGGCCGGGATTGGCCTGGTGATGCTGGCTGCTGGTGGTCTGAGCGGATGCTGACGCGAACACGCCTGATGATGCTGGTCGGTGACGCCGGGTGGCTGTGCTTTGAGATTGGCAGAAGGGCGGGCGCTGAGTGTTATGGCGGTCCGGCGGCGATGCTAGCGAGCGTCTGGCGACGGCGCTTGCGGGTCTTGGGCGGCAGGCCGAGCGCGGCTCTGTGCGCGGCGTCGGCCTGGCGGGCGGCAAAGGCTGCGAGGATGCGCTGGTTGCGGACGGTTAGCAGGCAGGCGATCCACAGGGCAAGCGGGGTCAGGCCCGTGAGCCGGCACCAGCCGCGGGCGATGCTGGTGGTGGCGGGGTCTTTGATGGTGGCGAACGTCCGCTCGGATCCGGTCCGCCGGTAGTAGGAACGTCGGTGCGCTGCCGAGGGGTAGTCATGTTTCTGCCGGGTTTTGGCCGCGACCTGGGGTCCAACGGTGATGGTCTGCTGGGTGCAGCAGGCCGGCGGGTGGCCGGGCGGTGTCAGGATCTCGGGCCGGTTGCGGTCTAGCGTCATCGAGGCGGGCCGGAGCGGGCAGCGGATCTTCCCGGCAACCGCGGGGCATATGACGCGGTGGTAGCCGTCGGCGTCATCGGCGGTGAGCCGGCCGAGCTTGTGTTTTGCCAGCTCGGTTGTGCTGGCGTCGTGCGCGGCGGTTTCCTGGCTGCTGGCGGCGGGAGCGAGCGGGCCGAGCTGCAGCAGCGTCGTCGGGGTCTTGGGGCAGTACAGGTTGCCGTTGGCGATGATCGCGCCGTGGTGAGTGCCGCGGGGACCGCGGTCGTGCGGGTGCAGGTCCTGGACGAGCTGCGCTCCGGCTGCGCGGAGCGGGATGGCCCAGGCGGCGGCGTCGCGGTGAGCGTAGCCGGAGTCGGCCAGGATGTCGCCCAGCGAGATGCCTGCCGCGGGCATGCGGAGCAGGACGGCGGCCAGCGCCCGTGCCGGGTCGGCTTTGCAGGAGCACAGGGTCATCCGGCGGGCCAGCTCCGGCACGGCCGTGCCGTGCTCTTCCTCGGCCGTCATGGTGGCGGCGGACAGGTAGTAGCCGAAGAACATCTCGCCCCTGGGCCCGGGCAGGTTGCTGGTGCGGTGTCCCCAGGCGGCTTCGGGGTCGGCGCACTGCGTTTTACCGTGCCGGGGCGGCCGGGACCAGGTCTCGATGTCAGTCCAGTCGGCGGCCAGCGCGGCGGAGGTTTCGCTGACCCGGGCGGGGATGCTGGCCTCGAGCAGGTCATCGAGGACGGCCGTCAGGGCCCGGGAAGGCGCGCCGTCGGGTTCGTGCTTGCTCAGCGCGTCCGCGACGAGGTTAAAGGTGTACTCGACCTGCCGGTAGGTGAGCTTGTGCGGCCCGGTTTTCCAGGCGGCGAGCACGCCGAGCCGTGCCTGATCGGCTGCGGGCAGTGCGGTGAGTGCCTGGTGCACCCTGGTCAGCTGGCCGGGCCGGTGATCGGCCAGGCACGCCAGCATGCCCAGCAATAAGGTGCGGACGCCGAGCTGGCGGCCACGCACCCCTGCCGGTAACAGCTTCTCGATCGCCGGCGCGACGCCGGAGGCGTCGATGATGGTCTCGATCACCGCCAGCGGGATACTCACCGCTGGCCGCCGAGCAGCGTGACTGCTTGTTCCTCGCTGCCGGGGTCCAGGGCGGCGGTGATGTCGCCGAGCCGCTGGCAGCAGCGGATGCCGGCCGCGTGCAGGAACGTCGCGAGCCCGATCAGCGCCGCGGTGTCGGCCAGCCAGGTGGCACGCAGCCGCGAGGTGTCCAGCCGGGGCAGCCCGGCGCCGCCGGCCAGCGATGCGACCACCGGGTTGGTGATGTTGCCGCGGCGGGGGTCAGTGCCGCCGCAGATCAGCTGGCTGCCGGCGAACGCCGCCGAGTCCAGCAGTACGTCGTGGTAGCGGGCCAGCACCGGCACGCTGCGGGGCCGGTTTCCGCGGACGGTCACCACGACGCCGCCGGACCGGCCGATGACGTCGGTGCCGCGCACCTGCCGCAAGTCGGCGCGGATCAGCCCGGCGCCCGCTCCCAGGCAGACCAGCGCGGTCGCGCGCATCGCCCGCGCCGGCGTCGGCTGCGCGGCTGCCAGCGCGAGATAACCGCTGATCTCCGCGGCGGTATACGGGGCCTTGGCGCGCTCGCGGGGCAGCGGCAGGTCCGCCGGGTACAGGGCTGGGACCACCGCCCGGCCGAGGAATCGCAGGTTAGTGCGCACAGTCCGGCGGGCCGGCCCGGACAACCCCGGGGAGTGCGCGGTGAACCGCTCGACTACCGACGGGTGCAGCAGCACGCCGGGCGCCGGCTCCAGCCCTAGCCCGATGCCGTAATCGGCGAGCCTGGCCGCGGCCCACAACAGGTTCTTGGCCCTCCCGGTGCCGGCCGGGCCGGCGGCCGTCACCACGGCGCGGGCGAACGCCGCCGCCCGCGGCGACGCCAGCGAAGGCCGCCAGGCGGAGATGTAACCGGTGATGCCGCCGTTGTTCGCTGGCATGAGCACTCCTTTAACCTGTCCACAGGACGATACTGTGGACACGACGGAGAGCCACGGATCTGAGACGGTGTGTCGCATGGAACCAGCCACGGCCAGGACCCTGGACCAGATCGCCACCGAGCTCGCCGCCGCAGCTGGCCCCGCACTGCCCGGCACCCTGGTCGTCCGCTCCTACGCCTGCGGCAAGTCCCGCTGCCGCTGCCACGCAGACCCGGCCGTCCTGCACGGCCCCTACGCCGAATGGACCCGCAAAATCGCCGGCAAGACCGTAACCCGCAGGCTTACCGCCGACCAGCTCGCTGCCTGGCAGCCCCTGTTCGACAACGCCCGCAAGATACGCGCGCTAGTTGCAGAGCTCCAGGAACTCACCATCCAGGCCATCGGCGCAGAAAGCCACGACGGTCCCTGACAAGCCGGGCAAAGCCTCGTGGTTGAAGCCCGCCTAACCTGTGGTCACGACCCAGGCCCCCATCCATTACCGCAGATCACCGCCAAATGTGAAGACCTGCCAGTGTCCTCGACCCGGCCGGCCTGCGGGGAGGCATGCCTGGCGGCGGAGCGGGCTGGGCCTGGTTCCGCCTTCGGTCGCTGTCGGCTGGCCGGCGCGCGGTCACCGGCGAGCCGGCTGAGAGCCGGTGCGTTTTACCCGGCGCCAGGCCGGGCATCTGACCGGCCATGCCGTGAAGTAACAACGCCTGGAACGGCGCTGCCTGCGGCCGGGGAACAGGGGACAACGGGGGAGCAGGGGAAACAATGAGGGGACTGGTGTACAAAGGCCCGCGCGAGGTGGCGGTCGAAAACGTGCCGGATGCGCGGATCGAGCAGCCAACCGATGTGCTCGTGCGGATTACCAGCACCAACATATGCGGGTCAGACCTGCACATGTATGAGGGCCGTACCGATCTGAACCCTGGCATGGTGCTGGGTCATGAGAACCTGGGCGAGGTGGTGGCCGTCGGCGAGGCGGTTGTCCGGACCCGGGTCGGGGACCGGGTCGCTGTGCCGTTCAACATCGGCTGCGGCTTCTGCCGCAACTGCGAAGACGGGCTGACCGGCTTCTGCCTGACTGTCAACCCCGACCCGAGCATGGCCGGCGCCGCGTATGGCTTTGCCGATATGGGACCGTTCTGGGGTGGCCAGGCAGACCTGCTGCGGGTGCCTTTCGGAGATTTCAACTGCCTGCGGCTGCCCGAGGACGCCGTCGAGAAAGAGAACGACTACGTGATGCTGGCCGACATCTTCCCCACCGGCTGGCACGCGACCCGGCTGGCCGACATGCGGTCAGGCGACTCGGTCGTGGTCTATGGATCGGGTCCGGTAGGGCTGATGGCCGCGTACTCGGCGATGATCCAGGGTGCCAGCAAGGTGATGATCGTCGACCGTCACCCCGACCGGCTGCGGCTGGCCGCAGAGATCGGGGTGATCCCGATCGACGACTCCAAGGGCGACCCTGTCGAGCAGGTCCTTGAGCATACCGGTGGCCGCGGCGCGGACAAGGGTTGTGAGTGCGTCGGGTACCAGGCCCACGACCCGTCCGGGCATGAGCACCCCAACATGACGATGAACAACCTGGTGAAGTCGGTGCGGTTTACCGGCCAAATCGGCGTCGTCGGCATTTTCCTGCCTTACGACCCCGGCGGTCCCGACGAGATGGCCAAGCACGGCGAGATCGCGTTCGACCAGGGCCTGGCCTGGTTCAAGGGCCAGAAGATCGGCACTGGGCAGGCCAACGTCAAGGCTTACAACCGGCAGCTGCGTGACCTGATCCACACCGGCCGGGCCAAGCCATCCTGGATCGTCAGCCACCAACTGCCGCTGGACCGGGCACCAGAGGCATACCGGCACTTCGACGCCCGCGACAACGGCTGGACCAAAGTCGTCCTCAAGCCCGCCATGAACGGCGACAGCGCCTAACGACAACCCCACGGCTGCCGGGGCCATGCGCAGAATGGCGCTGGCCCGGCAGTTGTGGCGCGTTGGTGGCAGCGAAGGATTACGGGAGCCAGGAACGGCGGGTCCTCCGACGTCGTGGCGTTCGTGCAGAATCGCACTGACAAAGCTCTCCTCGCGCTCGGCCTGCTCGCCGAAAGTTCGAGGCTAATGCAGGTTCTGAGGGGGCCCCAGCCGCGGCAACGCGGCTGCGGCTACCCGTCCCCGATTCCTCGGGGTTGCGCCGAGGCCCGCTCCCTGCCGAGTCGGTGTGGCCCTAACCCTGGGCGGGCAGGCCAAAAACATGTGCGAGGTGGCGGGAGGCGGCCGTTCGGCTACCATCCGTGAACGCGCCTCTTCTGAGGTTTGTCGCTGCCGTCGCCTGGTAGTCGGTGAGGGCTTCGCGCAGCGTGCGCTAGCTCGCAGTGGGCTGAAGCGTGATCCGGTTGCGGAATACCGGGCTCGCGGGAGCTCCGAGATAGCGGCTTCGCGCCGCGGTCAGGATATCGGCGTGAAGCTGATTGACACGGCCGAGATGCAGGCAGACGAGGACACTGAACTACCGGTCGGCGAGGCCATCGCAAGCAAGCGACGAAGCCTTCCTGGTCAGTGCCGCACTACGCTACCGTGACGGCACGGTGCAGGCGCCTGCCGCGAAAGCCTGCGCCGGCCGCCGACCGGCTCGAGTGCCGCGTCGGTGACCCGGCCCTGCCCGGTCCACAACTGCCGGCCGCCATGATGTGCAGGTACTTGCGCTGCGCCTCTGCCACGAGCGGCTCGTAGGTCCCGGGGAGGTTAGCGGCCAGGTGCTCAACCACCCTGGGGCTTAGCGCGCCGCCAAGCGCGGAAAACACCGCCGTCGCGTGGCGCAGTTCGTCCTCGACGTCCGCCGAGGACTCTGGTCGACGGGTCGGAGGCCGGCCGGGCCTTCGCGCAAACCTAGCCGCTTAGATGACGACCTTGATCAGATGAGGACCTTGACGATGCGGAACGCGCGTTCCCATTCGCGCGTGTGAACTTCCTTAAGATCTGAGTCGAGGATCTTGAAGATCTCGGCGAGGGCCAGGCTGATCGCACCGAACAGGGCCGGCAGCCGGGCTACCGTGTCGTCGGCGAAGGCCAGGTCTAGCGGCGGCCGGGCGGCGACCTCCTCGAGGATGGGCTCGACCTCGATGTCCTCATCGAGTTTGGCGAACCTGTGGATCCGCTCTTGCAGGCCGGCCGCGATCGGCAGGTCCCAGGGCAGGATTACGTCGCGGACGTTCGCCTTTGCCGTGGCCTGGGCGAGGAGCAGCGTGTCGTAGATGGCGTCGTTCACGAAGTCGAGGTAGCGCTCGACGTCGTTGCGGTCGACGCTGACCCCCGCTGCCTCCCGGAAGAATCGCTCGAACTTGGTGAATCCAATGACTTGCATCGGATGCTGCCCTCCTAACTGGATTACGTTCCCTCAGGTCCTCCTGCCTGGATTGCATTCTCTGGAACGCCAGCCGGATGGCCATCGCTCCCTCGCCGACTGCTGTCGCGACGCTTCGTCGAGTCGCTCTGTACGTCTCCGGCGGCGGCCAGCCTGCCTCAATCCGACGCCGGTGCAGGCCGTGGGCGTGCCCAGGTAGCCGCGGCCTGGTCGTCGCCGTGTAGGGCCCTCATGAGCTGCTGCTCAGCGTCATGGGTGAGCGATGTCCGCAGGACCGTCCCGCCGTACGGCCGCAGCGCCTCCAGGAACTTGTCCGGCGTGGCCTTGCGCAGAACGACGAGGATCGCGGATGTTCCCGGCTGCACCAGATCCTGGACGCGCTGCTTGAACTCGTCCTTGATGCCAAGGTCGTCGGCGGTGCCAAGCGCTGCTCCCATCAGGCCGCCTGCGACGCCAACAAGCGGTGCCAGCGGGAACAGGAAGATGAGGCCGAGGAGGGTTCCCCAGAACAGCCCGCTTAGGGTTCCCCAGGTGACGGCGTGGTGAGCCGGAGTCGTGACGTGCAGCTTGCCTTTACGGTCCCGGCGGACGATAGCCGCATCCTCCAGGTCGATCAGGTAATCCCGCTCGAGCTTGGTAACTTCCTGCCAGGCCTTCATGGCTGTCTCTTCGTCCGGGTATCCAATGACGATGAGGTCACTCATCGGGCGCCTCCTGGTGCGTTTCTCATGGCTGGGCTCACCGGCCCGCCGGGCCCGGCCCGCGGGCCTAGCTCTGGATAGCCTGTTTTCCGGTGCGTTCACGCTGCCAGCACCCACTTGCAAGGTTTGCGGCCGGCGCGGCTCTGTACATCAACAGTCCGTGCAGTCTTGACTGCGCGGCCTGGGATTGCCCTGCCATCAGGGAGCTGCCAGTGACGAAATGTCGCATTGGGCATCTTTAGATGCTCCTCTGGCGCAGCCCCGACCAGCGATGGGCGATGACGGGTCATTCAGAAGGCGGCGCCAGCACAGTGCGCGAGCCGCTGGCCGCACACCGGCACTTGCTCGCCCGCTCAGCGCTGCTTACCCAAAAAGACGACAAAGCCCGCATCCTGATCCTTGCAGCGGAAGGTGCCGACTCACGGGGCGGTGCCGAGCCTAGGGCGTCTTCATTGACGGCAATGCGGTCACGGTCTTCGACGAGCTGGGCATATAAGAGGTCGCGGAGGGGCATTTCGCCATTGAGCGGCTCGCCGCAGCCTGGCTCGGCACACTGCTCAACTACGACGTTGTTCACAGCACCCAGCTCGCCGCGTGAAGTACCTGGATTGTGGCGGCAGCGACGACGCCACGGCTCTGCCGGTGCACCGCAGCACCCTGAAGTAACGTCTCCGGCGGATCCGTGAGGTCTCCAGCCATGATCTTGACGTCCCGGGCAGGCAGTCAATCTTCATCTGGCTATCCGCGCCCGGCGGACAAATCCAGGTACTGCGGCGATTGGCCCCGCGGGACAGTGCCGCCAAGGGAGCGGGCTGCCAATGCTGAGGCACGTAAGCTCAGGAGAAGCTTGGGGGGCCAGCAATGAGCGCAGATCCCGATGAGCGCACATACATACGCGAACTCGAAGATAGCCTTCAGCTGATCTTGTTCAGCGACGACGGCGGCTCGACGGCGGTGGTGCTGCTTGTCCGCAGGGCGCTGTCCGCGAGCGACCGGCCGAAGGCCGAGCGGCTCGCGCACGCGGCGGAGCGGCTAGCGGAAGTGACGACGGGCGAATCCGACATGGACGCTGCTGCCTGTCATGTCCGCGGCCTCATCGACTGCAACCCTGATCTGCTGCAGCAGGCAGCCGACCAGTATGCGGCTCCGGTGGCGCGCGCCTCAGCCACCGAGGATGCAGGCTTGAACCGGGCTGTACACGGCAAGCAGCAAGATGCCGTCGACCAGCTCCAGAGCGCATATGCGCAGTACGAGCAGCTCGGCTGCGCCGAGGCCATGGCACGAGTCCGGTCACGGCTGCGGGCCTTGGGCATCAGGTTGCATCACTGGACGTATGCGGACCGGCCCGCCGTTGGCTGGGACAGCCTCACCGATACCGAGCGGCGGATCGTGGAACTCGTCGCGCAGGGTCTCAGCAATCGGCAGGTTGCGGGCCAGGTATTCCTGAGCGCGAACACAGTCGCCTATCACCTGCGGCACGTCTTCTGCAAGCTGGACGTATCATCACGGGTGCAGGTAGCGCGACTAGCCGCCGAGCACGGCACGTCCGCAGATGTTCAACCGCACAGACCATGACACGCGCCGCTGCGGGCTAGCCGGTGCAGCGACCGTTGGGCGGCGCGTAACGTTGCGGACGGGGCCTCGCATTCTGGGCATTTCCCTGCTTTGCTCGCCTTCCCGCCGCTGCCCGCCATCCCGGCTGGTCACAGATACTTTTCGATTTTGTTTGCAATTCTGTGAGCAGGCGTGGTCCATCGCTAGTTGCGGCCTTGTGATGACTGACGTGGCTTGATGGCTCTGGTTGATTGGCTCCCATGCTGTCGGGCCAGCAGTTCCTCATTCGTGTCGTTTGCAGTTCCGATTTATGGTGCTTGCCATTTGAATAAATTTCTATATACCCCCTGGTCTGGCTGCCGGCTGTTTGATCCGGCCCCGTCGCCGTGCGGATGTGTCCTCGTCGTGCAGGCCGTGAGTGTGCGGATTCCGGGCGCGATCGCGCCATGGGCGCGCCTGTCACTTTTGAATTGCTGGACAGCACGACCCAGCCCGGCAAACAACACATCTACGAGAATCACTCGCGAGTCCCGTAACGAGACAGAGCATGCGCTCCGCAGTGCTGCGCAGCCTGGTCGACGTTGAGGTCCCGCTGGCCGGGTCCATCAGGAAAGGCGGCTAGGTCCGGAAGGTTAGCGCCGGCAACACTGGTGTGCGTGACCGACGACGTACCTAGTGCGATCTACGAGTCTGCGCGCGCGATCGACGTCGTGCACCGCGTCCCGGTGCTCGTCGTCGGAGGCGGCCCCAGCGGCCTTGCCGCGGCGATCGCGGCGGCGCGGGCCGGCGCCGAAGTGTCCCTGCTGGAACGGTTCGGGTGCTTCGGCGGCAACCTCACCGCCGTCGGCGTCGAAGGCTTGGCCTGGTACCGGCACGAGGGGACTGTCGAGGCCGGGGGCATCGGGCGGGAGTTCGAAGAGCGCGCGAAGGTCATGGGCGCTGCGGCACCAGATTCTCAGTCGCTGTCCTACGAGATCGACTCCGAGGGTTTCAAGCTGGTCGCCGACCGGCTCGTCGAGGAGGCCGGAGTGCGCCCCCTGCTGCACCGCGCGTTCGCCGCTCCGGTCATGAACGGCGACACCGTGGCCGGGGCGATCGTGGAGTCAAAAGCCGGCCGCGAGGCGATCCTGGCAGACCGGGTTGTCGACTGTACCGGGGATGCCGACGTCGCCTACCGCGCGGGTGCGCTGACCCGCAAGACGCCCGTCGAAGAGATGCAAGCAGCCTCGGTCATTTTCCACCTCAGCGGCGTCGACAAACAAGCATTCCTGTCCGGGGTCAGAGCCGACCCTGCGACCTATGCCGACTGGTCGGCTGGCGAGTGGACGGTCGACACCTCGGGCAAGGAGGACGAACTCTTCTCCCCCTTCCTGCGCAAGCCGTTCGCACAGGCGATACGCGACGGGGTGATCCCGGCCGACCTGACCACACTCGCCGGCACGTGGGGTGCGCTCCACGACACCGGCGAGCTCACTTATATGAACTTGGTCCACCTCGCGGGATGCGACGGGACCGACCCTGACAGCTTGACCCGCTTCGAGATCGAGGGCCGGCGCCAGGCGCTGCTGGCGATCGAGGCGCTGAGGCGCTACACGCCGGGCTGCCGGAAGGCGCGGCTGCGCAACTTCGGGATGACCATCGGGATCCGGGACACCAGGAAGATCGATGCGGTCTACAACCTGACCGAGCAAGATGTACGCGGGGAGGCGCGCTTCTGTGACTCGATCGGCATCTACCCCGAGTTCATCGACGGGTACGGCGTGCTGATCCTGCCGACGACCGGGCGCTACCTGCACATCCCTTATCGCGCCATGCTGCCGCGGAGGGTGAGGAACCTCCTGGTCGCCGGTCGGGCGATCGGCGGGGACAGGATCGCGCACGCGGCCACCCGCAACATGGCCTGCTGCGCGGTCACTGGGCAGGCTGCGGGGATCGCGGCCGCGCTGTCCGTGCGCACCGGCCAGCCCTTCCATGAGCTTGACGTCGGCCTCGTCCAGGCCGAGCTCGACCGGCAAGAAGTCCGTCACCAGTGAAAGCGTGAAAGCGTGAAAGCGGGGAACGGCCCCGGTGACGTCTGGCGGCGCGCTTGCTGTCCTTCGAGGAGCGCGCTTCCATCGCCGCGGTGAGAATCGGGGCGATGATCAGATCCGGGCTTTGGCGTTCGACCGCTTCCCGCATTACCTCGGCTCCGCGCTCGAGTTCGACCGCTACCGCGTGCCGCCGGTCGCTAAGTTCCGTGTGTATCCATAATGTCAGGCCGCCACCGGGGCTCTCAGCATGCGCGACTGTGCTGCCGGACCAGCGAATACCGTTTTCGCGGCAAATGGTTATGCTGCAGCTGTGGCAGAGGTCATCGAGTCGGAGTTCGCCGACACCGCGACCGGTAGCGCCACGGGCATGGGGATTCAGCGCATTCAGGCGGTTGACCGGGCAGTGGTGCTGCTGAAGGCGGTGGCCAACAGCACGACGCCGCCGACAGCGCTAGAGCTCGCTCAGGCGACTGGCATCAATCGGAGTACCGCCTGGCGGCTACTGCGAACTCTTGAGTACCACGGCCTGCTGGACCGCGATGCGATCACCCAGCGATACACCATGGGCTACGGGGCAATCCCGATTGCCGCCGCAGTCACTGACGACGCCCTGGTTCGCCGAGCCCGGCCACTGCTGGAGGACTTGGCGAACAGGGTGGGGGAGTCAGTGACGCTCGCGGTCGCCAAGCGATTCAACCTGGTGTACGTGGATCAGGTAGATCCGCCGGACTTTATCGTGCCGAGCTGGCTGAACGTTCCGCTGCCGCTGCATGCTACGTCCGGTGGCAAGATCTTCCTTGCCTGGCTGCGCGCCGATGAGAGGGCGGCGATCCTGCCGAGGGAAATGCAGCGCTATACCGAGCGCACGATCACCGATCATGAAGAGCTGCTACGCGAGCTAGAGACTGCGCGAGAGGTCGGCTATGCGCTCTGCGACTGCGAGTACGAGGAGTTCTCATCGGGTGTGTCGGCGGCTGTGCTGAACTCGCGCCGGTATCCGATGGCGGTGGTCAACGTCTGGGGACCGGCGCCCCGCAACCCGCCGCGGCGGCTTCATGAGATCGGCCGCGAAGCGGCGGCTACCGCCGAGAGCGTCAGCGCTCTGATCGCGTAGCGAGTGACGCCGAGACTGCAGGCTGCCTGCCAACAGTGTCACTTGGCCGCCCACGCTCCATGGCTGCCAGATGGTTTATTTCACGGCGAATGCCCTTTGACCATTCCCGAAATGGGCTGTTAGCATAATCACGATGAGAACATAACGTTCATATCGTGAACAAGTTCTGTGTGGCACGAAGGGCTGCGACGATGGCGGTCTCCCAGAAGGTCATCATTACCTGCGCAATCACTGGCTCCGGACACACGCCGTCGATGTCACCGCATCTGCCTTACACCGTGGAGCAAGTCGTCGAGCAGGGCATCGCTGCTGCGGCCGCCGGAGCAGCCGTGCTGCACCTGCATGCACGTGACCCGAGCGACGGCAAGCCCACGGCCGATCCCGCTGTCTTCGCGAAATACGCCAGAGGCATCAGCGATCGCTGCGACGTAGTCATCAGCATCTCCACCGGCGGCGGCACCGGCATGACGGTGCAGGAACGGCTTGCTGGTGTGCTGCAGCTGCGGCCCGAGCTGTGCACGCTGAACCTGGGAACGATGAACTACGGCAGCTTCCCGATGATCGACAGGTACCGGGGCACCTTCCGCTACGACTGGGAAGAACCGTACCTGGAGAGCACTAGGGCCGAGCCGTTCGTGAGCACGTATGCCGACATCGAGCACATGCTCAAGGTGGTCGGCCCGGAGACTGGAACAAGGTTCGAGGCCGAGGCTTACGACGTTTCCCACCTCTATACCCTGGCTTATTACCTGGATAAGGGCCTCGTCGAGCCGCCCATCTTCATCCAGACCATCTTCGGCACAATGGGCGGCATCGGCCCAGACGTAGATCACATCGTGCACATGAAGCGAACGGCCGATCGCCTGCTTGGCGATGCCTACCAGTGGTCCACCCTCGGAGCTGGCCGGTACCAGATGGGGATAGTCACGGCCGCCGCCATCATGGGATCGCACGTCCGCGTCGGGCTGGAGGACAGCCTCTACCTCGGCAGGGGCCAGCTAGCGGAGTCAAATGCCGACCAGGTGGCCAGGATCCGTAGGATCCTGGAGGAGCTGTCACTCGAGATCGCCACGCCGGCCGAGGCGCGTCAGCTCCTCCGTCTCAAGGGCCTGGACAGCGTCGGATACTGACCCGGCCACGTTATCCGCCGATGACCGCATACGGGCACGAGGGGATCACCGGCGTCACCTTTCTCAGCGACGGCAATCGGCTGGTGGGCGTGCTGTACCTGGCCCGGGGTGACGTTCCCAAGCCGACCGTGCTGCTCCTGCATGGCTGCCCCGGCCTGGAGCAGAACCTGGACATTGCCGTGGCACTGCGCGACTGCGGCTGGAACTCCTTGGTATTCCACTACCGCGGCTGCTGGGGCAGCGCTGGCCGCTACGACCTGCGGACAATTACGCAGGATGTGCGCGCGGCCGCCGACCACCTTCAGCAGGCGGGATACCCAGGTCTCGACCCCGATCGGCTTGCAGTCGCCGGGCACAGCCTGGGCGGCTGGGCTGCCGTGCTGGCGGCGGAGGCAGACCAGCGGCTACGCGCCGTCGTGGCGATGGCGGCTCCTGCCGAGCTGGGTTTCGCCTCAGCCGATTCCGAAGCGCTGGACCGTGAGTTCACTAGGTTTCTTGCTGTGACGCCAGCTGAGCTGCGCCGACAACAAGCGGAGATCGGCGGCTGGCGCCGTCCGGCCGACGTTGTCGCGGCAATATCGCCCCGGCCTCTACTCGTCGTGCACGGCAGTGCGGACGAATGGATCCCGGCCGCTGCGAGCCGTCAACTGTACGAGCGGGCAGGCCAGCCGCGCCGGTACGTCGAGATCGACGGTGCGAACCACGCGTTCGCGTGGCATCGAGGCGCGCTGCGGGACCTGGTGAGCGGATGGCTGACCGAGACGGGCATATAGAGGAGGACCATCGTGAGCGCAGTCCCCCCGGATCAGGTTCGCAGAGTCGGCGTCGTCGGGGCAGGCGTGATTGGCGGCGGCTGGGCGCTGCACTTCCTGCGAATGGGACTGGCGGTGGATGTTTACGATCCCGCGCCCGCCGCCCGGAGCGACCTGCTGCGGATGCGCGCCGAGATCTGGCCGCTACTTGAGCGAATGGGTGTGCGCCAAGGGGCCAGCCCGGACCGGCTGGTTCTGCACGCCGACCTGGCCAGCGCCGTGTCCTACGCGGACATGGTGCAGGAAAACGCGCCAGAGGACCTCGCGATCAAGCGGGCGGTGCTCGCGGATATTGACCGCCTCGCGCGCCCGGACGCGGTGATCGCGTCAAGCACCTCAGGTTTCGGCATGACGGCGTTGCAGGCCGACTGTGCCCGACCAGAACGCTGCGTGGTAGGTCATCCGTTCAACCCGCCCTATCTGATCCCGCTGGTAGAGGTCGTCGGGGGCGAGCGAACGAGCCCCGCGGCCGTGACCTGGCTGAGCGACTTCTACGCGGCAGTTGGCAAACGGCCGCTCCGCTTGACCCGCGAACTGCCGGGTTTCGTCGGCAACCGTCTGCAGGAGGCCATGTGGCGGGAAGCACTGCACATGGTCGCGTCGGGCGAGGCAAGTGTCGAGGAAATCGATGAGTCCATTGCCTTCGGTCCTGGCCTGCGGTGGGCACTGATGGGTCCGTGCCTGACCTTTCATCTAGCCGGCGGCGCCGGCGGAATGGCCCACATGCTCGACCACTTCGGAGCAGCCTTGCTTGAGCCATGGACCAGGCTTGCGGCGCCGCCGCTGACCCAGCAGCTGCGGGACCGGATGATCGACGGCTGCGAACGCGAGGCAGCCGGCCGGTCCGTCGGCGAACTGGAACGGTACCGGGACAATTTTCTCGCGGATCTCCTGACCATGCTCGAGCGCTACTCGCTTAGCCCGGTCAGTCCGGCGGCTAAAGCCGGCATCTTCGAGGTGGCCGACGGCAGCGAGCCTTCCGATCGGCCGGACGATAGCGAACGGCCGGGCGATAACGACCAGCCATTGCCGGCTTATTGGCCGGGCTAAAGCCATATCTATTGACACCTAGCTGACACCGTCTCTACACTCCTGCATAGCATATTGTGCACCCTTTGTTCATATCGCGAACGCCGAAGGTCCGTATCAGTGACGTCGGCGTTACCCAGCCGGAGCTCATAGTCGGGACCGGAAATGGATCTGAACCGGCCATTGGCAGCGAAGGGATCTCCTGCGCCCTGCCTATTCGCGGCTTCATCGGCATTTGCCCCCCGGCCCACTGCACAGCGCGGAGGTCGGCGAACAGAAGGGTAATGACATGACGGATGTCTCACGGCGGCAGCTCTTTGCCGGTGCCGCCGGTTTGGTGGTCGTCGGCGGTCTGGCTTCCGCATGCGGTACCTCGTCGTCGCCCAGCGCGACCTCAACCACGGGCGGGGCGGCCGGAACGCCAAAGCGGGGCGGCAACTTCCGCCTCGGAGTCACCGGCGGCGGCTCCAAGGACATCATGGACGGCCAGAACATCATCACCAAGCCCGACCAGGCACGGCTGGTGAGCGCCTTCGAGACACTGCTGCTCTTCAACGAGAACTACCAGCTCACGAACGACGGCCTCGCTGAGAGCGTCACCCAGGACAGTCCGACGCACTACACCATCAGGCTGCGCAAGGGCATCGAGTTCCAGAACGGCAAGACGATGACGGCCGACGACGTCATCTACTCTTTCCAGCGCATCGGGACGAAAAAGTTCGGCCTCACCGGGTACGCCGCCACCGCCACCATGGACATCGCGGGCATGAAGAAGCTGGACCAGTACACCGTGGGGCTCCCGCTGCTTTCCGCGGACTCGACTATCCCGCAGACGCTAGCTAGCTACACGTTCTGCATGGTACCGGTCGGGTACCAGGGCTACCCGCACCCGCAGATCGGCACCGGGGCCTACAAGCTCAAGTCGTTCACACCAGGTCAGCAGAGCATCCACGAGCGCAATCCGAACTACTGGCGCACCGGCGAGCCGTACTTCGACACGGTGACGATCATCGACTTCAGCGACTCGACAGCGCAGGTGAACGCGCTGCTCGGCGGCCAGATCGACGCGATGACCGACCTGCCGCCCTCGCAGGTGAAAGTGGTGCAGGCGCGCGGCATGGCGGCGCTGGTCTCCAAGACCGGCGGCTGGCTGCCGATATGCATGGCGATCGACCTGCCACCCTTCGACGACGTCCGGGTACGCCAGGCGATGCGCCTGCTCGTCGACCGGCCGGGGATGCTCGAGCAGGTCGCCTCCGGCTACGGGTTCATCGGCAATGACCTCTACGCCCCCTTCGACCCCGGCTACGACCACACGCTGCCGCAGCGAACACAGGACATCGCCGGGGCGAAGGCACTACTCAAGGCGGCCGGCAAGTCCAGTCTCAGCGTCGACCTGCACACCACTGACGGCGCAGCGGGCATGGTGGAGACGGCGACGGTCTTCGCTAACCAGGCCTCGGCCGCGGGCGTCAAGATCAACGTGATCAATGACCCGAACTTCTACGGCAACCAGTACCTCAAGCTGGCGTTCTCGATCGACTTCTGGGGAACGAGGAGTTACCTCAACCAGGTGCAGCAGGGTTCGCTGCCGAACTCCCCCTACAACGAGACACACTGGCCGCCGAAGTCCGGCACTGGATCGAACTTCGAGTCGCTGTACACCCAGGCGCTGGCCTCCACCGACGCCGCCACGCGCATCCAGATCGAGCACGAGATGCAGCAGATCGAGTACAACAACGGCGGGTACATCATCCCGTTCTTCGGTGGTCTCATCGACGGCTACGCGGCCAACGTGAAGGGACTCAAGCCGAGCAAGGGCACCCTCAACCTGGATAGCTTCGGCCATGGCTTCCGCACGATCTGGTTCAGCTAAGCCGCAGTTAGGTTGGCTGTCGTGAGGAGGATTGCATCCGGCGGCGTGTCGGGATTCATCGTGCGCCGGCTGCTGCTCGGAGTCCTGGTCCTGTTCCTGGTCTCCGTAGTTGTGTTCGCCGCGACTCAGGCGTTGCCCGGCGACCCGGCGCTGGCCATCCTCGGCCGATCGGCGACCCCGCAGAGCCTGGCCGCGTTGCGTCGGCAACTGCACCTCGACCAGCCGGTGCTCAGTCAGTACTGGAGCTGGATCGCCGGCCTCCTGCACGGGAACCTCGGCAAGTCGCTGGCAGCGCAGGAGCCGGTCACGACGCTGCTGGGGCCCAAGCTGGTGAACTCCGGCGTGCTCGTCCTGATCTCGGCCGTGGTATCCATTCCGCTGTCGATAGCTATCGGCTCGTGGGCGGCGCTCAAGCGAGAGAAGATCTTCGACCAGACGAGCTCGAGCCTGCTGCTGGTGCTGGCGGCGCTGCCGGAGTTCGTCGTCGCCGTGGTGCTCGTCATCCTGTTCGCGACGACGGTGTTCCGCGGCTTCCTGCCCGCCATCAGCTCGATTCCGCCAGGGTCCCGGCCGTGGAACAACTGGGTGGCGCTGGTCCTGCCGACCATCACCCTGGTGATCGCGGTCGCGCCCTACGTCGCCCGGATCATGCGGGCCTCGATGATTGAGGTCCTGGAGAGCGACTACGTCGAGATGGCCCGGCTCAAGGGCCTGCCGGAGCGCACCGTCCTGGTCCGGCACGCGCTGCCGAACGCCCTTGGGCCGGTGTTCCAGGTGATCGCCCTGAACCTGGCCTACCTCGCCGGCGGCATCATCGTCGTCGAGTACGTCTTCAACTACGCCGGCATCGGAAGCGCGATCCAGGAGGCGGTGATCAACCATGACTTGCCCGTTGTCCAGGCGCTTGCCATGCTGATCGCGGCGGTATACGTCGTACTCAACCTGCTGGCCGACGTAGCCACCATCCTCGTCACGCCGAGGCTAAGGACCCGGCTGTGAGCCAGGTGAGCGACGTCGCGGTCTCCGACGCCGAGTGGGCGCGGCCCCCGGTTCGCGGCACGTCTCTGCTACGCCGTTCGCTGCGGCTGTGGCGGACGCGCATCGGCGTCGTACTGGTGGGTTTGATCGTCCTGCTGGCGATCGTCGGGCCGTACGTCGCCCCCTACGGCCCGAGCACCCCGGTCGGGGTGCCCAACTCCGTCCCCGGTGGCAAGGCGGTGCTCGGGACGGACTACCTCGGGCAGGACGTGCTGAGCCGGGTTCTGTACGGCGGCCGCAGCATCCTCGTGATGGCCGTCATCGCGACCGCGCTCGGGCTGATCGGCGGCGTGGTGGTCGGCCTGGTGGCCGCGTACTCGCGCAACGCGCTCGACGACGTCCTGATGCGCGGCATGGACGTGATCATGGCGCTCCCGTCGATTCTGCTGGCGCTGGTCGCCGTGGCCATCGTCGGC
>DATMMA010000177.1:0-6034 GCA_035570295.1 Streptosporangiaceae bacterium | reverse complement strand
CGGCCCTCTGGCTACGCGCATCCGCTAGGCGACGCCAAGGCATGGTGGCTCCCCCGGCCAGCCTGATAGCAATCAGAATCGCCCTGGTGGCGCTGGCCGGAGTAGCTGTGGTGCTGGTCTGCAATGCCAACCGTGGTACCGCCCTCGTGACTGTGGCGGGGGTTCCATGGGTGATCCCCATCGTCCTTGTCGTCCTTGGCGCCTGGACGCTCCTGCTCCAGCGAACCCGTTTCGGCCGCTACGTCTATGCCGTTGGTGGCAACCCCGAAGCGGCCCGCCGCGCCGGCGTCAGCCTCGCTGCCATCCGCACCTGGGCCTTCGCGTTGTGCTCGGCGACCGCCGGTCTTGGCGGCATCCTGCTCGGTTCCTTCTTCTACGGTCAGTACAGCACCAACACGGCAGATCCCGGTCAGCTCGTCCTGTACTCGGTGGCCGCTTCGGTCATCGGCGGCGTCAGCCTCTTCGGCGGCCGGGGTAAGGCAATCCACGGAGTTCTCGGTGGCCTTCTCATTGGCGGCATTGCCTACGGCGTGTCCCTGCTGAACCTGGGAACCCTGGCCACCCCGTTGGAATACATCGTGCCAGGCGGGGTGCTCCTCGCCGCAGTGCTAGTTGACGTGCTGTCACGGCGCGGGACTGGGAGCGTGACCCGTGTCTGACGTGATCGACCCCACCGCCGCTCCCGCGGCCACCGCGGCTGACGTCCCGCCCGAGCTACTCGCCCAGTCGCTGCGGCAGTACTTCCGGGCCTGGTGGCTCCGCGTCCGCAGCGGCGACAGCGGCGTCCTGCCCGTGGTCCTGGCCATCGTGATCGTCGCCATCAGCTTCCAGGTCGCGAACTCGAAGTTCCTGTCGGCACAGAACCTGGTCAACCTCTTCGAGCAGAGCACCGTGTACATGCTGCTGGCGATGGCTGAGATCTTCGCCTTGCTCCTCGGCGAGATCGACCTCTCCGTCGGCCTGGTCATGGCGTTTGGCGCCGTCGTGGTTGCTCAGCTTGTGCAGCCGAACGGCCTGCACTGGCCGTGGTGGGCGGCGATTGCAGTGACGTTGCTCGCGTGCGCTGCGGTTGGTGCCATCCAGGGCTGGGCCGTGGCCCGGCTGAGGATGCCGTCATTCATCGTCACCCTCGGCGGGCTGCTCATTCTGGAAGGCGTCTGTATCGTCCTCCTCGGTGGTTCGCTGGTCAGCATCGGCAACTCCCGGTTTACCAACGAGCGCGTCCTCTACGACATCTTTAATGGGTGGTTCGATCCGGTAGTCGGCTGGATCTTGCTGGTCGTTGTGGTGGGAGCCGCTGTCACAGGAGTCTTGCTCAGCGAGGCCCGCAAGCGCCGCAACGGCCTGGAAACTCCGCCGCGAAGCCTCACCGCCTTGAAGATCGTCCTCACGACGGTGGCCGGCATCGGGCTCGTCGCCATCTGCAACGTCAACCGAGCACACTCCGGCACGATCGAGGGAGTTCCCTACATCATCCCGATCGTCCTTGTCGTGCTCGCCGCCTGGACGGTCTTGCTGCAGCGAACCCGCTTCGGCCGGTACGTGTACGCCATCGGCGGCAACCCCGAGGCGGCGCGGCGAGCCGGGGTAAAGCTAGTCTCCGTCCGAATCTGGGCCTTCGTGCTCGCCTCTTTGACCTCCGGGATCGCCGGCGTCCTGTTCGTCTCGTGGCAGGTCTCGATCACCACCAACATCATCAAGGCCGCCAACAGCTACGTGCTGCTGGCGGTGGCCGCCGCGGTCATCGGTGGCACCAGCCTCTTCGGCGGCCGGGGGAGGACAATGCACGGCGTCCTCGGCGGCCTCGTCATCGGTGGCATCTACAACGGCCTCTACCTGCTCGGCGTGCAGAGCCAGTGGATTGACGTAGTGGTCGCCGCAGTGCTACTCGCGGCCGCGGCCGTCGATGTCCTCTCGCGCAGGGGCGCGCCTCGCCAGGCGTGACCGTCGGCCAGAGGGTGGTGCAGGCCACAACTGCGGCAGGCGACACCGGAATACCTGATATGGCAGACTAGTTCTGAGAAGTACGTGCTCCGGGGTCGGTGAAATTCCGAACCGGCGGTGACAGTCCGCGACCCGGCCGAAGCCATCGGCTGGCTGACTCGGTGAAATTCCGGGACCGACGGTAAAAGTCCGGATGGGAGGCAGCACGTGCGCGGTGAGCGCCAGCTTGCTGATGCAGGGACTGCAGATGCAGTGCCTGCAGATGCTGGGCGGGCGGCAAACCCGCAGTAGCGCAGGCAGCGCATCCCCCGGAGCCCGATGCCGGGCGAGGTCGACTCGCTCGAACGCTCCGGAGGAGGACGCGGTGTTTACCGGGATCGTGGAAGAAGTCGGCGAGGTCGTCGACATCGAGAGGGCCGCCGACTCGGCCCGGCTAATGGTGCGCGGACCGCTGGTTACCGGCGACGCCAGCGATGGCGACTCCATCGCGATCAACGGTGTGTGCCTGACGGTGACCGGTTCTCAGGACGGCGTTTTCAGCGCCGACGTGATGGGCGAGACGCTCAGCCGGTCCAGCCTGGGCGCCCTGACTCCCGGCGCCGCCGTCAACCTGGAGCGGCCGATGCGGCCAGACGACCGTCTCGGCGGTCACATCGTGCAGGGTCATGTCGACGGCACCGGCACCGTGGTGGCCCGTCGGCCGGCCGCCAACTGGGACGTGGTGCGGATGTCGATCCCGCCGCCACTAGCGCGTTACCTGGTGGAAAAGGGATCCGTCGCGGTCGACGGCATCAGCCTGACGGTATCGGCACTGGGCGAGTCTGACGGTGAGCACTGGTTCGAGGTGAGCCTGATCCCGGCCACGCTGGAGCGAACCACGCTCGGAAGCAAGCAGCCGGGCGCGGTCGTTAACCTCGAAGTCGACATGATTGCAAAGTACGTGGAGCGCCTGCTGGCCGGGAGGACGCTGTGACCTGGCATGACGGCGTAGCGCCGGCAGCTGACATCCAACTGGATGACGTGGCGCGTGCGATCGCCGATATCGCGGCCGGCCGCCCAGTGGTTGTCGTCGATGACGCTGACCGGGAGAACGAGGGTGACATCATCTTCGCGGCCAGCAAGGCGACGCCTGAGCTGCTGACCTTCATGATCCGCTACACCAGTGGCGTGATCTGCGTGCCGATGCCGGGGGAGATGCTTGACCGGCTTCAGCTACCGCTGATGACGACGCAGAATGCCGAGCGGATGCGCACCGCTTACACCATCAGCGTGGACGCTCGCGATGGCGTGACCACCGGGATTTCCGCTGCCGACCGGGCCAGGACCATACGCACGCTGGCGGACTCGGCGACGGAGCCGTACGAGATCGCCCGGCCCGGCCACGTGTTCCCGTTGCGGTACGCGCCGGGTGGCGTGCTCCGTCGCCGCGGGCACACCGAGGCGGCGGTCGACCTGGCCAGGCTTGCCGGGCTGACCCCGGCGGGCGTGCTCGCCGAGATCGTCAATGATGACGGGACCATGGCCAGGCTCCCTGAGCTACGGAAGTTCGCCAATGAGCACGGCCTCGCCCTGATCTCGATCGAGCAGCTGATCTCTTATCGCCGCCAGCACGAGCGGATCGTGAGCCGGGTAGTCGAGACCCTGTTGCCGAACCAGTTCGGCGAGTGGCGGGCCGTGGGCTACCTGAACTCGGTCGACGGCACCGAGCACCTCGCGCTGGTGCTCGGTGACCTGACTGCGCCCGGCGCGGACCCGCTGGTCCGGATGCACTCGGAGTGCCTGACCGGCGACGTGTTCGGGTCGCGCCGCTGCGACTGCGGCGCCCAGCTCGACGCGGCTATGGCGACGATCGCTGGCGAAGGCCGCGGCGTTGTGCTCTACCTTCGCGGTCACGAGGGTCGCGGGATCGGGCTGCTGTCGAAGCTGCGGGCCTACCAGCTACAGGACGGCGGCGCGGATACCGTCGACGCTAATACCGAGCTCGGGTTTCCGGTGGACGCGCGGGAGTACTCTACGGGCGCTCAGATGCTGACCGACCTCGGAGTGCTCTCGCTGCGGCTGCTGACCAACAACCCGGTTAAGGTCAGCGCGCTGGCCGGATTCGGCCTGACAGTGACCGGGCGCGTCGGGCTTCCGGCCCCGCCGACCCCGCATAACCTGCGCTACCTGACCGCGAAACGGGACCGGCTCGGCCACCAGATAGATAACCTCCCGGCCGTCGGTGATCTGGGCGCGGTGGGCCTAACGGCAAACGGCCGCCCGCTGGGCGGCAGCATTTCCGGCGCTAGCCAGGACGCGAACTCCGGCTCGGGCTCGCCGGCGTCAGGTCCGGGACCCGCAACCTCTGCCGCGGGCCTGCGGTGAGCGGGGCGGGCCGGCCTGACGGGCAGGTGGTCGACGCCGCAGGCCTCAGTGTCGCGATCGCGGCAACTCGCTGGCATGCTGAGATCACCGATCAGCTGGTCGGCCGTGCGGTCGCTGCGGCGCGTGCCTGCGGGATCCCTGACCCGCGCGTCGTACGAGTACCCGGCGCCGTGGAGCTGCCCGTGGTGGCCGCTGAGCTGGCCCGCCGCCACGACGCCGTGGCATGCCTAGGCGCGGTGATTCGCGGCGGGACGCCGCACTTCGACTACGTGTGTGACGCGGTGACCTACGGCCTGACCAGGGTGGCGCTTGACGCCGGGACGCCGGTCGGCAACGGCGTACTGACCTGTGACACGCTCGATCAGGCGCGGGATCGCAGCGGCGCCGAGGACAGCGCTGAGGACAAGGGCTGGGATGCGGTCGTCGCGGCGCTAGAGACGGCACTGGTACTCAGATCACTACGCAGCTAGCTGGTGCGCCGGCCGGCAACGGCCAGCCGGGGGCTAATCGGACGTTACGTCACAAGTTCGGCCGCTCACGAGGCCCAGCACCGCGCCTCGGAAAGACATTTCATCAATCTTGTCGGCGATACAGGATGATTTGCCCCGTTTCGCACGGCCAAAATCCGTGAAATGTGAGTCGCGGGCTGGTTGCTGCCCGGCAAACAGGGCAAATCGTTGGCCGGTCAGGGCTAGTCGCAGTCGGACTGCACCGCCCGAGCGCCGCCGCCCTGTCCGAAGAAGGCGAATCGCTGAGATTGTCCGCCGGACGAGGTTCTAGTCCGCCGTTCCCGGCGGGACAACCCATTCAGTAGCTTGTCCGGTCACCGTTGCGATCCGGTCATAGTCGCCGTCGTAGTGAAGGACCGTCAGAGCGTAGCGTTCGGCCGTCGCGGCTATTAGCAGATCCGGGATAGAGACCGATCTGTGCTGCGCGCGCTGAGCGAGCAGGCCCTGTACCTCGACGGCGCGCTGGGCAATCTCGTCGGTCATCGGGAAGTACTCGAAAGCGGTCCGCTGCGCCCTGAAGTGGTCATGCTCACTGCCCGTCCTGGCGCTGTAGAGGATCTCGAGGTCGATGATGGGGCAGGTCCCGACGAGCCCTCGGTCCACGCGCGGCGCGACAGTTGCCCTGACAGCGGGCTTCGTGAGCCGAGCCCAGACGCTCTTGTCGGCCAGATAGCGGGCTACCGCCATGCTCCGGCCATGATCTCTGGGTCAGCCAGATCGGGCAGTGCGCCGCTCGCCAGTTCGTCCAAGTGACGCTGTCGGGCCTCCTGCTCTACCACCCGGCGGAGCGCTTCGTTGACTGTGTCTTTCTTGGTCTTGGTACCCAGGACCTTGGCAGCCTTCGCCAGCAGGCTCTGGTCCAGGTCTATCTGAGTCGTGGACATCAAACCTCGCAGGTTCTGTACATAGGTACGTCAGTTCTCAGTATATAGAAGGAGCCACGCCCGGCTGGGCGGACAGCGGCTGACGGGCACGGGGATGTGGCGTGCCCAGCTCCCCGCGCGCTACCGGCCGGCCACCCCCTGGGTGGGCCCAAGTCGGTCAGTTGCGCCGTTCACAGCAGGTCAGGCCGGGGTGACGCGGTAGTGATAGCCGTGGTGGTCAGCAAAGCCCAGCCGCCGGTACAGCGCGTGCGCTCCGGCGTTGCCGTCCGCCACCTGCAGGTAGATGCTGCTAGCGCCTCGCTTGGCGGCCGCCGCCGCGAGCGCGCGAGTCAC
>DATMMA010000176.1:0-5493 GCA_035570295.1 Streptosporangiaceae bacterium | reverse complement strand
GAGACCGTCATCTGCGCGATCTCGCCCCGGTCGGCAGCGCTCAGCGCGCTGCTGATGCGCTTCACCACGAAAGCGGTATTGACAACCGGCCCGTCGGTGCCGTTGTGAAGTGCCTCAGGCACCAGGATGGCCTCCAGAACCACGGCCCCTGCAGTCAGCGCCGCCGCCACCGCGGCCGCCGAGCGCAGTACCGGTCGCCGCGGGGATGCCGCAGGCCCGCGTGGGCGAGCCGTCGCCCCGGCCGATCCCGGCATGCCGATCCGTGCGCATGGCTCGTCGGCCGCCGTCCCAGTACGCCGGCCTGGGGCTGCAGCGGGTCCGTTCTTGCTCAGCCCTGCATAGACGCGGTCCAGCGCCGCGCCATCATCGATCACGTCGAGCGCGGCCAGCAAGTCGGTCATGCCGTGACTGACGGCGATGTCCGCGGCCTCCCTGCTGGACCCGCCGCCGATAGCTTCGCGAAGCCGCCTGATCATTGCTTCTTGCTCCGTCCGTAGAACCGGCCGAGGTTCTTACGGGCCTTGGCGTAGCTCTGCCTCACTGATTCCGGGCTGACCCCCAATTCGCGGGCGATCTCGGTGGCGCCGAAGCCGTCGATGATCCACGCCATGACCTGGCGCTGTCTTGGTGGCAGTGCCTGAAGTGCCGCGAGCACCAGGCGGGCTTCTTCGGTCAGCTCCACAGCCAGGGCCGGCGACATGGGCACGGGGGAGTCGGGAAGTGTAGCCTGCGGCGTTTCCCTTCGGGCAGCCTGCCGTGCGGCGGTCAGCTCGTTTACGGCTACCCGCCGGATCCACGCGCGCGGCGCCCGGATGGCATCCCAGCACTCGAATGCCTTGACGAACGTCATCTGCGCGATCTCCCCGGCCCGATCGCTGTCGGCGCCGTTTGCCATCACGAATCTGATGAGTTTCTTGTGCTCGGCACGGAAGAACTCGGCGAACTCTACATCCCGCAGACCGCCAGAGCCTGCGGGCAACGCTCCCGCATCAGGGCCGGCCGTCACGGTAACCACGTAGCCTCCGCCCCGCGCGGCTGTGGCGCGGGAAGCGTTCCCGTGTGAGGCGACCGAGCCCGCGCAGCGGACGCCAGGACGTGAGAAACCAGCCAGCTTCTGACGCCCCGCGGCTGGCGAACCGCCCCGCGGCTGCCCGTGCCGGGTGACTCACTCTCCCGCCGCACGGCACAGTTCCCAGGTGCACACAGATCGCATCTAAGGCAAGTTCCTCCCATGACGCGGGGACACGCGCCGCCCGCGGCGTGTCGCTTACTAGAGTTGCGAGCCGTGCAGAACGTGACCTCTGCCGTGAAAACTCCCGGGGAATCGTTCCGGTGCCCCGAGGTTTGCCCAGCCGAGGTCGCCTGGCCGGCTACCGGCGCAGGCGGTTGGTCATCTTTGCCGTCCAGGCACCTCGAGCCGCGAAGGTTGGCTGCCTGAGCGGACCGCCTATCGGCTCGCCGCGCCGGGCAGATCGTCAGCTCCAGAGCGGGACTACCCGGAATCTCCGAGTTCCCTTTTCTGACACTGCGAGTACGCGCCAGCACTCCGTGAGGTCGCGCTCAGTTACGTTCGCTCGCTCATCGCGGACATCGAGTCCGGCTCGCGGAGGACGTTCAGTTCGCGGCACTGCCCGCTAGACCCGGCCAGGCCAGGCACCCGGACATCCTCGAGGAGATTTCACGGCAGAGGTCACGTTCTGCGCGGCTCGCCACTCTAGTGACCGACGCCGCCGAGGGCGGCGCGTGTCCCCGAGTAAATGGGAGGAACCCGTCGTGTATGCGGTCTGCCTGCCCGCCGACTGCGTTGTCGGCGGCGGAGCCACGAGACCATGACCTGCCCGCACCTCGCCGAACTGGCCCTGCTGGCGGCGGCATGCTGACCGCGTTCATCGGCGCGCTCCGGACGGCTGACCTGCGCAAGAAGCTCCTGTTCAGCCTCTTCATCATCGCCGTGTTCCGGCTTGGACAGCAGCTACCCACGCCCGGCGTCTCCGAAGCTGGTGTCCGAGTCTGCGCCAATGCCGCGTCGAACACCGGCGTGTTCCAGATGCTGAACCTGTTCAGCGGCGGCTCTATCACCAAGCTGACGGTCTTCGCGCTCGGCATCATGCCGTACATCACGGCCAGCATCATCTTTCAGCTGCTCGCCGTCGTCATCCCGCGGCTCGAGACACTGCGCAAGGACGGCCAGACTGGCCAGGCGAAGATCACCCAGTACACCCGGTACCTCACGGTGGGACTGGCCATCCTGACATCGACCGGCACCATTGCCCTGGCCACGGCCAAGAAACTGGTCCCCAACTGCACGGCGACGCTGATCCCCAACCCGTCGATCTTCACCATCGCGACGATGGTCATCATCATGACGTCGGGCACCGCGGTGATCATGTGGCTCGGCGAGCTGATCACTGACAAAGGTGTCGGCAACGGAATGTCCGTCATGATCTTCACCCAGATCATCGCCGTCGTGCCCGGCCAGCTGCAGCAGGTCTACGAAACCAAGCACATATACGTGTTCGCGCTCGTGCTGCTGATGGGCGTGGCGGTCATCGCGTTCGTCGCATTGATGGAGCAGGCGCAGCGCCGGATCCCGATCCAGTACGCCAGGCGGATTGTCGGCCGCCGGATGTACGGCGGCGCGTCGACGTACATCCCGCTCAAGATCAACCAGGCGGGCGTCATCCCGGTCATCTTCGCCTCGTCGCTGCTGTACATCCCGGAACTCGCGGCGCAGTTGTTCGGGCACGGCGCCGTCACCGGCTGGGCTGGCTTGGTGCAGACGAACCTGGTCTTCGGCGACAAGCCCGCGTACGTGGTCTCATATTTCGTGCTGATCGTCTTCTTCACCTACTTCTACGTGTCGATCACCTTCCCGCCGGACGAGGTAGCCGACGGCATAAAGAAAGGCGGCGGGTTCATCCCCGGCATCAGGCCAGGCAGTCCGACAGCCGGGTATCTCAGCCACGTAGTCAGCAGGCTCACGGTCGTCGGCTCGCTCTATCTCGCGGCCATCGCGCTCCTTACGGTGGTCGCCATCGCGAAGCTGGGCGTCACCTCGCAGTTCGCGCTCGGTGGCACCAGCATCCTGATCATGGTGGGCGTCGCGCTCGACACGGTGAAGCAGATCGAAAGCCAGCTACAGCAGCGCAACTACGAGGGCTTCCTGCGGTAGTGAGCGCGTTCAGTGAGACAGAAGCTGCCCGCATAGCGGACGGAGCGCGCGGGCAGCCGGATCCGCCAGCCCATGCAGCGGCATAAACAGGCTCTTACTCGAACGCGTACCGGTACATGCGCGTGTCGCGCTGCTTAAATCCCTCTCGCTCGTACAGCCGGCCGGCCGCAACCCTGGACGGCCGGGTCGACAAGTCGACAGTGCGCACGCCGGCTTCCCTGGCCAGCCGCAGCGCTTCCCGGGTGAGGATGGCGCCGATGCCCTGGCCCCTGGCCGCCTCGTCGACCACGACATCCTCAATCCAGGCGCGCAGCCCGGTCGGGATGCGGAATAGCACCAGGCTGAGCGATCCGGTAATCCGGCCATCGCTGCGGGCGAGCAACACAGTTACCGCCGGGGAAGAGGCCACGGCGGCGATCCCGGCTGCGTCGAGCGGCTTGGCCGAGCTAGACAGCTGCGGCATCAACCGGCCGAAGGCCTCGACTACCTCGTCGGTCACCTCGTCGAGAATTTCCACCTCGGTTGTCACCCGGGGCACTCTACCCTGCGCGCGGGCGGGCGGCCGACGCGCCTTAACCATGATCACGAAGCTGTTCCGTCGCGTCTGACGGAGTCTTTACGTCTCGGCAACTTGAGCGCGGCGGTGCCTTTGCGGAAGCCTGCCGCCGGTCAGGAGATGCCGGTTGCACGCAGTATGGCTGCTGTGGCAGCCGCAACGACGATCACGGCCAGGAACGGCGCCCGCAGCACTAGCGCGACCACGGCCGCGCCAAGGCCCGCCAGTCGCGCCGGATCGAGGTCAAACGCCTGGCCGTTGGTTACGGTCTGCACTGCCGACAGCGCCGCGAGCAACGCGACCGGGACCAGTTCAGCGAACCGGCGCATTCGCGCGTCGGCCAGAATCCGCTGTGGCACCGTCAGCCCGGCGAGTTTCAGCGCATAGCAGCCGGCGGCCGTCGCCAGCACGGCGATCCAGGTCGCGGTCATATCGCGTCCCCTGGGGAGGAGTCGTTCGGGGCGGCCGCCGCCCGCCGCGACGATGCCGAGGCCGGAGAGTCCTGGGCGCCAGGGGCTGCCAGCGCTCCGGCCAGTGCTGCCGTTGCTGCGAGGATGACAGGCACACCGACCGGCAGCACCGAGGTAGTGGCGAGCGCGAGTGCCACGCCGGCCAGCGCCACCAGCCGTTCAGTGCGCCCGGTTTTCAGCCGTGGCCAGATCAGGGCCAGGAACGCGGCTGGCCCGACCACATCAAGCCCGAAAGCCTGCGGTGAACCGATCCGCCCGGCGCCGAGCGCCCCGCCGAGGGTGGCCAGGTTCCAGGTCACATACAGGCACCAGAACGTCGCCGTGAACGCCTTCTTCGCTGCAGCCGGGTCGGGCTGCGCGAGCGTGATGGCAGTGGTCTCGTCGATGACGGCGAGCGCGGCCGGCACCCTGAACAGGCCACGCGGCCGTAGGACTTCGGCGAGTCGCAGGCCGTAGAGCGTGTTCCGGCTGCCGAGCAGGATGGCCCCGGCAGTTCCGGCCAGCAGGCTGCCACCGCCCGCGATCACGCCCACGAGCGCGAACTGCGAGGCGCCGGTGAAGGCCAGCATGCTGAGCACGCATGCCTGCCAGACCGTCAGTCCGGAGCTGACAGCCGCCGCGCCGAAGGCGACTCCGGATATTCCGACCGCCAGTCCGAGGCCAATACCGTCGCGGACCGGGCGGGGCGGCCGGTCCGCGGGCCGGCCGCCCCGCCCCAGGCCAGCGCTCTCACCGTTCGGTGGCCTGGCTGACTCAGCTTGCTGCGTTGGCATGCGAGCCACCGTAAGAGCGGCCCGGCCGGAGGTCTTGTACGTTCTTGACCTAGCCACCGGGGCGCTGTGGAGGGTCTTGCTGCCGTCGGGGCTGACGGCGGTGGTGGTGCCAACTGCTGGCTATTTAAGCCCGCAGAGGGTGGAGCGTGCAGGTCAGCCAGGTTCGGCGGCAATGCCCGACCATAGGTGGCGACTGCTTCTAGGGATGTTCTCCCAGCTCAGGACTAGTATTTATGCGTGGAGTTAATGAGGCCCTGGTGGCAGGTGACGACCAGTCTGCGAATAGCCTCATCATCGGCAGCGGGTGGCTCCTCGCCGGCATGGGCGGCGTTGCAGATGGGCTTGTCGGGGGCAGGATCTGGTTTGCTGTGATCGAGGGCCTCTACTGCCTATTCGGCACGCCGTGGTACATCACGGCGATCCTCCTGCTCGGGCAAAGCCACAGAGCCGGAAGTGAGAAGGTCCGAGCATAAGGACCAGCCGATTCCATGTCGCGCGTCTCATCGTGGGTGAATGCCCGGG
>DATMMA010000175.1:0-4701 GCA_035570295.1 Streptosporangiaceae bacterium | reverse complement strand
CAGATAGTAGGGCGACCTAACTTTGCACGCTCAATATTTTGACGATAAAATAAGTGATGGGCAGCGTCAAGTGAGCCCGGCCGCGCGGCACCATGAGGGTGATCTGCCCGCCAGATGGCATACGGTTAGCCGCGTGCCCGATGATCAGCCCTTCGACCCGATCGCCGAGGCCTTCCGCCAGTGGGCAGCGCGGTGGCCTGAGCAGGCGGACCACATGGCCGCGGTTACCTCGGTCATGCGCGTGCAGCAGCTCCTGCTCGCGCGCGTCGAGGACGCGCTCAAGCCGTACGGCCTGACCTTCGCCGCCTACGAGACCCTCCGGCTGCTCGCTTTCACCCGGTCCGGTTCCCTGCCCATGGGCAAGATGGGCGTGCGGCTCATGGTCCACCCGGCCGCGGTCACCAACGCCGTCGGCAAGCTTGAGCAGCGAGGCCTCGTCCGGCGGCAGATGTCCCCCGACGACCGGCGCGTCGTCCTCGCTGTCATTACCGACGAGGGGCGTGCGCTGGCCGAGGAGGCAACTGACGCACTGAACCGCGCCGCCTTCGGGCTGCCGGGGCTGTCCCGGCAAGAAGCGGCGGAGATCGCCGCGATGCTGCGCACTGTGCGCGCTGTCGTCGGCGACATCGGTGCCGGCCATACGGCAACGACGAGAGACTAGAGCGCCGCCGCGACGTCGCTAGACAGCGTGTACATAGTCTAGGGACTGAGTCTTGATTTCAGTCAGATCGTCTGGTCTACTCAGGCCATGCTGGGTGATGATGCCCCCGATGCCGTGGCCGCTTCTCTTCCAGCCCTGACCTCATCCCCGCCGCGCACGGGGGCGCCGGGGTCGGCGGCCGGGACGAATCAACGGGTCACCCTGGCGCTGATCTCGGCCGCCGGGCTGCTGGTCTCGCTGACGCAAACGATCCTGATCCCCGTGCTGCCCACGCTGACCGTGCGCCTGCACACCTCAAGCACGAACGCGGAATGGCTGCTGACCTCGACGCTCATGGCCGCCGCGGTGGCGGTACCGGTCGCGGGCAGGCTCGCCGACCTGTACGGCAAGAAGAAGCTGCTGTCGCTTGCCCTCGTCGCGTTCGTCGCCGGCTCGCTGGTGTGCGCCGTTTCCAGCAACCTGGCCGTCCTGATCGCCGGGCGCGCCGTCACTGGCCTGTCCATGGCCGCGATACCCCTTGGCATCAGCCTGGTCAGTGCCGCGCTTCCCCCGGAACGCTCCCGCTCCGGCATTGCCCTGATCAGCGCGATGCTCGGCATCGGCGGCGCGCTCGGCCTCCCGGTCGCCGGCGCGATCGCCGAGCACGCGGACTACCACATCCTGTTCTGGACCTGCGTCGCGGGCGGCGCGGCCTGCCTGGCCGGGACGGCGTACTTCGTGCCGGAAACGCCTCTCCTGGCCCGCGGCAAGCTGGACGTGGGGGGCTCGATCCTCCTCGGCACCGCGCTCGTCGCGCTTCTGCTGCCGCTGTCCGAGGCCGGTGTCTGGGGCTGGGGCGACCGGCGGACGATCGGCTTGCTCGTCGCCGCCGCGGTGCTGTTCACAGTCTTCGTCGCCGTCGAGCGCAGGCTAGCGTCGCCAGTGGTCAACGTGCGGGTCAACGCCCGCCCGGCGCTGCTGCTGACCAACATCGCGTCGCTGGCGGTCGGATTCGCGCTGTTCGCCGTCCTGCTCGGCACCACGTCGTACGTCCAGGCGCCGCCTGCCTATGGCTACGGGTTCGGCTCTTCGATCCTGGTCAGCAGCATGTGCCTGCTGCCAAGCGGCGTGTTCATGCTCATCTTCTCGCTGCTTTCACCGAAGATCTCCGCCCGCTACGGCCCGAAGGTCACCCTCGCCCTGGGCGCGGTCATCGTCAGCCTCGGCTTCGTGGAGCGCATCGCGGCACCCGGCTACTTGTGGGAGGTGCTCGTCGGGACCACACTGGCCGGCATCGGCACCGGCATCGCCTACGCGGCCATGCCCAGCCTGATCCTGCTGGCCGCGCCGAGCGGCGAACTGGCCGCCGCCAATAGCCTGAACTCCCTTGCCCGGACGACCGGAAGCTCGCTGGCCAGCGCGCTCGGCGGGACGATCCTGGCCGTCTTTACCGTCAGCCTCGGCGGCGTCGCTCTGCCGTCGCTGACCGCTTACCGCATCCTGTTCGCGATCTGCGCCGCAGCGGCCGCCCTCGGAGCCGCGGTCGCGCTGGTCATACCGACGCACGAACGGCGGTAACGGCAGGGCGGTCTCCAGCACCGCGGGCGTGCGATCCTGCGGCCAGGCCAACCTGGGGCGATGTCACCAGGTCGCAAGGGATCGGTCACGTCCGGTAGCAATTATGTGTTTACTCGCCTGACATAGCGTCTAGTGTAGTTAGCATGACTGAGGTAGACAGCCCGCTGTCCATACGAGAACAGCAGCGCGCTTTTACCAGGCGCAGGCTCATGGAAGTCGCCCAGCAGCTGTTCGCGGCTCAGGGCTACCCGGAGACCACCGTCGATGACATCGCCCGTGCGGCCGGCGCGAGTCGCGCCACCTTCTACCTGCACTTCAAGAGCAAGGCCGAGCTGATGGGATCCGCGATCGACGCCGCGGTGCCGATGGCGGTCGAGACCTATCACGTCCTGGACGAGCAGCTGGCAGACGGCGGACCGCAGCTGCCAAGTCGGCTGCGCGGGTGGCTGGCGGAGTGGCTAGAACGCTGGACCGACGGTGCCCAGGCGTCGCACGCCACGCTGCAGGCCACGATGCTCGAGCCCGAGGTCGAAATGCACTACCTGCGGCTGTCGGAGGCTCTGGTCGACAGCCTGGTGGTCTACTTCGATCGCATGCCTGCCGGTGCGCGTGCGGCCGCCCGCGAGCGTGCCCTGGTGCTGGAGATCATGACACAGCGGATCTTCGCGCTGGCAAGCAGGTCGAAGCTCCCCGTGCCGGAGGACCGCCTGCTCGACATCCTGACCGGCTTCTGGCTGCAGGTCTTCGCCGCTGACCATCCCGAGAGTGAGGGACCTGACCGAGCCGACGGCCATGTCCCGGATCGGCCGAGCAGGCCCTGATCACGGAAGGTCCGGCCCCCCGTAGGGGCCGGACCTTCCGTGATCGCCGCGGTGACGGCGGTTAGACCGATGCGGTGTAGGTGATCGGCTCCAGCGTCGGCATCTCGTGCACTGCCGGGACCACCTCGCGCCCGAACAGTTCCAGGCTCTTCTGCGAGACGTCATGCGGCATGGAGCCGTACCGGCCGGTCAGCATGAACTCGTCCGGGTGGAAGGCGTCGACCAGCTTCTGGATCTTGGCGATGCACTGGTCCGGCGTGCCCCAGACGCAGTTGTCCACCCAGGCCTGGCCCGGGTTGTAGTCCGCGGCCTGACGGTTCTCGAGCTGGGCCTGATAGTGCTCGTAACCCTTGATGCTCTTGAAGTGGTCGCTGGTCAGCTCGTAGTTGCGGTTGGCCGAGTCCAGGTACTCGAGGATGAACCGGGTCGCGTTCTCCTCCGCCCGCTGTGCGTTCTCGTCGCAGTACATGTGCAGGTGGATCCGCGGGCGAGCGGGCGCGTAGCCGGCCTCGGCCCGCGCCTTGCCGAAGTCTTCCAGGTCCTTGTGGTACTCGGCGAAGGCCTTCTGCGGGATGATCAGCGGCCGCAGGCCCAGCGCCGCGCCGACGGGAGCAGAGGACGGGCTGCCCCAGGAGAAGCAGAAGTCGTCGATCAGCTGCGCGGCGTCGCGCGGACGGGGTCGCATCGTAGTGTTCTCGTAGTGCTGGATGTCTCCGTCGTACGAGAACCGCTCCTGGGTGAGCGCCAGCTTGATGACGTCGATGCCTTCCTTGAACCGCTCGCGCGACTCGTTCTGGTCCACCCCCAGGGCCTTGTACTCGCGACGGCCGAGACCCCGGCCGAAGCCGATGAAGGCACGGCGGCCGCGCAGCACGTGCTGCAGCATGGTGATCTCTTCGGCTACCCGCAGCGGGTTGTGCCACGGGACGACGACGATCATGGTACCGACGTCGACCTTGGTGGTCGCGCCGGCGAAGAAGGTCAGTGCCTGGATGGCATTGGTGATCATCGTGTACGGGCTGACATGGTGCTCGACCGTCCAGATGGAGTCGTATCCGAGGTCCTCGAGCTTGAGGGCGGTATCGATCTCCTGGGCCCAGATCTGCGCGTCGGTGTTCGGCTCGAGCACGGGAACGTCCTCGCCGTTCTCCAGCTGGCCGAACCGCCCCCAGTCCGGGTAGTTCTGGATGTACATCGTGGTGCCGATTTTCATGCTGCTCTCCGTCCTCCACCTTGAGGCCATGGCGGGCGCCGGCTGTTCCGCCGTCTCCACTGGCCTTCACGCAGGCCTTCACAAGACATGGTGTCTTGTGGATATAAATGATGTCAAGTAAGAAATCTTGATGACGTGTGAGACTGCGAGTAGTCGGTGATTGGCGTATTTCCCGGGCACGCCAATAGCCGGCCGGGCCGCGCCCGCGCGGGCCCTGCCGGTGTCCCGCGGCAGCCGGGCGCTGCGTCAGAACATGATGACGGACCTGGCGGTCTCGCCTTTCTTCATCTGTGCGTAGCCGTCATTGATGTCGTCTAGGCCAATGTGCTCCGCCAGCAGTTCATCGAGTTTGAGCCGGCCCTGCCGGTAAAGGTCGATGAAGAAGGGCATGTCGGTACGGAACCGGTTGGATCCCATGATCGAGCCCTGCAGCTTCTTCTCCGCCAGCA
>DATMMA010000174.1:0-5803 GCA_035570295.1 Streptosporangiaceae bacterium | reverse complement strand
GTGGGCTGGGGGGTCAGTAACCTCACCGCGCTGGCCAACTCGCCCACGGCGCCGGCCTTCGTGCTCGGTCACCGGCTCTGGGGCGCGGCCTGGATACTGATCCTGATCGCCCTGCTGAACAGCGGCATCGGAGTCTGCATCGCCTGCACGACGTCCTCGACCAGGACGTTGTTCAGCATGGCCAGAAGCGGCGGGCTCCCGAAATGGCTGTCCGCGGTACACCCCACTCACCGCACCCCGTACCGCGCTGTGATTCTTCAGTTCGGCGTCGTCATCGTCCTGCTCGTCGCCATGGGCATCCCGCTGGGTGCCTACAACATGTTCAACCTGTTCGGCACGACCGGGACGTTCACGTACGTGATCATTTACGGGCTCGGGAACGTCGCCGCCTGGCGCTACTTCCGGACGGCCGGCCGGGACGAGTCCAGCGTCATCAAGTACGTTGTCTTTCCCGTCGTGGCGACTGCCGCGCTCCTGTACATCGCTTACAAGTCCTACATACCGCTCCCGGCGGCACCAGTGGTGTTCGCCCCGGTGATCGTAGGCGTGTACGTCGTCGTCGGCGCCGGGTGCCTGATGTGGGCGCTGCGGCCTGGACGGCGGGACTGGATGACGCGTGCTGGCGTCATGGAGAACCTCACCGAAGCTCCGGGCAGGCCGCCGCCGGCGCCGGGTCCGCCAGTCTCCCGGCAGCCGCCGCGCCCGGCCCCGCAGGAATCGACCCGCAGGCGCCGGCCAGGGAGGACATCGCGGAATGACGACGACTGAGGACCGGTACCAGGCGATCCTGCAACTAGTCGCGGCCCGCGGCCGGGTCAGTATCACCGAGCTGACCCGGCAGCTCAGGGTCTCGGAAATGACCATCCGGCGGGACCTGGCAGCGCTGGACGCCGAGGGCGCGGTCAGGCGCGTCCGCGGCGGCGCCCTTCCCGTGGCCAGCGGCAGTTACGAGCCGCCGTTCGCCGCACGGGCCAAGCTGAATTCCGCGGCCAAGCGCGACATCGCCATGCTGGCATCGAAGCTGATCAGCGACGGGGAGACCGTGATCCTGGACGGCGGAACGACGGGAGCCGCGATTGCCCAGGAACTGATGGGCCGCGACATCACTGTCTGCACGCCGTCGCTGCGGGTGGCCGACGTGCTCAGCGGCTCCAGCACCGTGCGCCTGATGATTCCCGGCGGCATCGTCCGGCCGGGGGAACGCAGCCTGATCGGCCCGCCAGCGCTCCGGATCTTCGACGAGCACCAGTTCGATGTCTACGTGATGACCGTCAGCGGCCTGCACATCACGGCTGGCATGACCGAGTGGAACCTTGACGACGCCGCGGTAAAGCGGGCAGCGCTTGCGGCAGCCAACCGCTGCATTGTCGCCTGCGACTCAACCAAGTTCGGCAAGACGGCATTCGGCCGGATCTGCCAGGTCGAGCAGGCGGACGTCATCATCACTGACGCGGCGATCCCCGCCGGGCAGCGCACCGCTTTCACGGCCGCGGACGTCGAGCTGAGGATCGCGTGAACAGCCCTGGTAACGCCGCGATGAGCGCGCTCCGGCGGCCGTCGTTCACGTCCACTCCTGACAGGAGAGTCCCGGGAAGATGAGCACCGGCAATGACCTGCCCGGCCAGGTTGACACCATCGTGGTCGGCGGCGGCACCGGCGGTGCTGCGCTGACGGGCGTGCTGGCCCAGAACAGCTCGCAGAGCCTGCTGCTGCTCGAGGCCGGCCCCGACTACGGTTCGCGCGGGAGCGGCCAGTGGCCAGATGACGTCCTCGACGCTCGCGTGATACCGCTGTCACACGACTGGGGTCTCAACACCGGCACCAGCATTCCCGGCCGCGTCGTGGACCTGCCGCGGGCCAGAATCATCGGCGGCTGCTCATCGCACAACGGATGCACTTCCTCCGTCGGTGCCCGCGCCGACTACGACGACTGGGCCGCCCGCGGCAACGCCGGCTGGGCCAGCGCCGATGTCGAGCCGCTGCTGCGGTGGGTCACTGGGCGCTTCCGCGTCCGCCGCTACGCCATGGACGAGCTGACTTCTCCCCAGTCGGCGTTCGTGCACGCCGGGCTGGCAGCGGGCCTGCCTTTTGCCGATGACCTCGACGATCTCGACGCAGCGCAGGGCATCGGCCCGATGCCAGCCAACATCGTCGGCGGCGTACGGTGGAACGCCGCATTCGCGTTCCTGGACCCGGTCAGAGCTGCCCCGAACCTGCGCATCGCCGGCAACACCACCGTCCGCAAGCTGCTCATCAATCACGGCGCCGTCACTGGTGTCGAGGTGATCGCCGCGGATGGCAGCGAGCAGACCATCCGGGCGGGCCGCGTCATACTAGCGGCCGGTGCTTACCACTCGCCCGCCCTGCTGCTGCGGTCCGGTGTCGGGCCGGCCAGCGAGCTGAGCGCGCTGGGTATCACCCCTGCCGCGGATCTCCCCGGCGTGGGCCGGCATCTCCTTGACCACCCCTGCGTGGCCCTCGACTTCGCCGGCGCTGCGACGCTGAGGTCTGAACTTGCCGCCAGCAGTTGGGCCCCGGACGAGCAGACTGTCGGCCGGGCCCGGTCGGCTCGCTGTGACGCCGGGCCCTACGACATCCACGTGTTCATGGTCGCGGGCGCGAACAGCGGCCACCCCGGCCTGCCGCCGATCAGCCTCTACGGAGGCGCCATGCGCGCCCGGTCCGAGGGACGCATCACCCTGTCGCCCGCGGCTCCTGGCGGCCTGGTCATCGATCACCGTTACCTCAGCGACGCCGACGGACATGATCAGGCGGTCCTGAGCGAGGCACTCGAGCTGCTGCGCGCCATGACTGCCGACGGCCAACTCGCCCGCATCCTCGGCAAGCCGGTCACTCGCGACGCTGATCCGCTGGGCTCGGTCGTCAACTACTGCCATCCCGCAGGCAGCTGCAAGCTCGGTCCCCCGACGGACCCTGACGCCGTTGTCGACTCGACCGGCGCTGTCCACGGCGTCGGTAATCTCTACGTAGCCGACGCGTCGATCATGCCGAGCATCACCCGCGGCAACCCCAATCTGCCCGTCGCCATGATCGGCGCGCGGGTCGCCGCGGGGCTCCTCGGGCAGAGCCCAGCGGCCGTCGCAGCGCACTGACCGTCCCTGCAGCCCCAACTACCCCTCGAACCGAATGGAACAGACTCTGGTGCCGCTCACCCCGTTTGAACGAGACATCGCCGGCCAGCCCGACGCTCTGCGACAGTTCGCCTGCTCGACCGCTCGAGGTGAGCTAGCCGCCATCCTGCGCGAACGGTACGACCGCGTCATCTTCACCGGGATGGGCTCGTCCCATTTCGCGGCCCTGCCCAGCTGGCGCCAGCTCACGGCTGACGGCCGCAGCACCTGGTGGATCGACACCGGCCAGTTGCTCGACAGCCCCCGGCTGATTACTCCGGCTTCCCTGCTGGTGATCACCTCCCAGTCGGGCGCCAGCGGCGAGATCACCGCGCTGTTCTCACCTCGCGGCCATCAGCCAGTCCGCCCCCAGGCCGTTGTTGGCATCACCAACGAGGTCGGCAGCCCGCTGGCTCGTTCCTCTGATGCCATCATCGCCCTCCATAGCGGAGCTGAGGCAACCGTGAGCGCCAAGAGTTACCTCAACAGCCTTGCCGCGCATCAGCAACTGCTCCACATGATGACCGGCGACCCCGCGACGCCCGGCTCTCTGACCGACACTGCGAAGCTCATTGAAGAACTGAATCCCGCGAGCGCGGCCGAAGCCTTGTCCCGGGTCGCGACCACGGCCAGCAACCCCCGCATTGCCTTCATCGGCAGCCAGGACCACGCTGCCACCGCCCTCTATGCAGGCCTCATCACCAAGGAAGCGGCCAAGGTCGCCGCGGAAGGCTTCATCGGCGGCGAGTTTCGCCATGGCCCTCTCGAATTGGCCGGCCCTGGCCTCGCGGCCGTTCTGTTCGGTGCCTGGGCGGGTGATACCTCATCGGCGATACCCCGCCTGGCCGCCGACCTCACCGACAGCGGGGCGGATGTCACACTCGTCGGCGACCTCGTCAGGCCCGGCGCGCGGACCGTGGCGATCCCCCGCGGGCAGACGCTGACCGAACTCGCGGCCAGCGCAGTCGTCGCCCAGCACATCGCCGTCCACCTGGCGCGAGCGCGCGGGATCGAGCCAGGTGTGTTCACTTACGGCCGGAAAGTCACCACGATCCTGTGACCAGCCGCCAGCCGGTCTCGGATCCGCTCCCCGGGACCAGCGTGACCGTGGGAGTGGACCTCGGCGGCACCGGCACCCGCCTGGTCGCCCTCGCCTACTCCGGCACAGTACGATCCGCGCTCAGCACCAGCACGCGCCATGACGCACCCGCCGGCAGCAACCAGCTCATCGTTGATCTTGCCGCCCTGATTCACGAGGTCGCGGCCGGTGCGGCCCTGGCCGCGGTCGGCATCGGTGCCAGCGGCCCAGTCGACTCGCGCGGCATCATCCGCAACGATGACACGCTGCCCGCTTACAGCCACATCCCGCTCGCTGAACTGGTGACCGCCCGCCTCGCCGTCCCCTGCGTCATCGACAATGACGCGGTCGCCGCCGCCACGGGCGAGAACGCCTGCGGAGCCGGGGAGCAAAGCTCGGCGCTACTGGCGATTACCCTCGGGACAGGCGTGGGCGTAGCCCTGCTTATCGGCAACGCTGCCTACCGCGGCAGCGACGGCACGCATCCCGAGGCCGGCCACATTCCGGTCCCGGGACCGCCCGCGCCCTGTTACTGCGGACTCGCAACATGCTGGGAGCAGCTTGCCTCCCGGACCGCCCTGGATGCTCTCACCGGGAACGCCACTGCGGAAGTCGCCGCCAAGGCAGCCGCAGGCGACCAGCTCTGCCGCCGGATCTTCGATCGCTACGGAGAACACGTCGGCGTAGGCCTCAGCACCCTGACAGCGATCTTCCGTCCGGCCCGCGTGGTCATCTGCGGGAGCCCCGCCCGATACCTGCCGCTCATAACGCCAGGCATTAACCGCGCCCTCACCAGAGCCCGGCCGTTCACCTGGTCCCCGCCGATAGTCGGGGCCGCGCTCGCCGAGTACTCCGGCGCGATCGGAGCCGCCGTAATGGCCCGCACTTTGGAAAACAATCCACAACCCAGCATGTCGACGCGGGGTACTGGCCACGGTTACGGGTGACCTTACGTTGCAATAGGCTCTCGGGCATTGGCCGTAGGCCAGTCTGGCGTGCTGAGGCTGTTGCGCTGAGGCACACTTGGAAAGCGCAAGAAGCGATCGTCACAGCGCAGTGCTTCGGCTGGGGATTAACGGCGTGGCCACTCATGCTAGTGTGCCGATTTGACAGCCACTTGATCCATCCGCATTATTTCTGGCATGGCGAGAAATGTACAGGTAGTTGTCAGTGACGATTTGGATGGCTCTGACGGTGCCGAGACCGTCAGCTTCGGTTTCGACGGCGTGAGCTATGAAATCGACCTCGGTGAGAAGAACCGGGCTAAGTTCGAGAAAGCCTTCGAGCCGTATCTCCAGGCCGGTCGGCGGATCAGCCGGAGCCGCCGTCCCGCCTCTTCACGGCAGACCGGACCGCGGAACGATAGGGCCGAAGTCCGCGCTTGGGCGAAAGAGAACGGTCTGAATGTCTCGGAGCGGGGGAGGATCAGCGCCGAGGTGATGCAGCAGTACGAGGCAGCCCACTGATCGGCTGAATGCCGGATGCCGGCGATGCTTCGTGCCGAATGGTTGCGCCGCTTCGGCGACATCCCCGGCATCGTCTATACCTCGTCGGCGCAGATCGGCTGGATTTCCCTCGCGGGCTGCGACGATAC
>DATMMA010000173.1:0-8807 GCA_035570295.1 Streptosporangiaceae bacterium | reverse complement strand
GGCTACCTGGACTCGGTCGCGGCAATGTACGAGGTAATGAACGACGCGCCGCTCGAAAGCGGAGCCCTCGAGGACGAGAAATGGACCCCCGAGCGAGTGACCGGCTTGGACGAGTGGCTCCTTGCGCGAGGAGATCGCGTGTATACCATCCTGGCGACCAGTGCTGAGACTGGGCAGCCGGCCGGCATGACCAGGATTGCAGTCCCGGCCGCTGGCGACCTGGCTGCCCAGCTAGACACCGCGGTCGCTGCTGTGCATCGAGGCCGTCGCCTGGGCATTGCGATGAAAGCGAGCATGCTGCGCTGGCTGATGGCAGCCGAGCCACAGGTACGCCGCATCACCACGTTCAATGCGGCCAGCAACGTTCACATGATCGCTGTCAACGAGGCGCTCGGGTACCTGCCGGTCGAGCGGTGGACAAGCGTCGAGCTTGCAGTCTGAGAGAACCCCCATTGCCCGCCGGGCGGTAGCGATGGGCTAGTACGCCCGGCGGGCGGAACTGCTCGCGGTGCGCCAGCAGACATCGTCTGCTGCGGGCCAGAGCTAACTCTCGGGCGGAGGCGGCGCGTACTGCGCCGTTGTCGTTTCCTGCACTGACGGGAACTGCCCGGTAGTCGTCCGGTAGGCGCCGGTCGGCGTCGGGAACGACTGCTGCTGGTTCGCGTACGAGTAGGCGTCCGCCTCCTCTTCGATGTCCTTCGCCGCGAGCATCGAGAACCTGCCGATGGCGAGTGCAGCGACGAACACGATAAGCGCGCCTACCCCGAAGAACAGCGCTGCCCTCTCCAGGTAGTCCTGCAGCGTGGCCGTCAGGCTCGCGCTCTGGAGCGGAGCGCCGACGTTGACTGACGTGTTCTTCAGCACCGCGGTGACGAACCCGCCGCCGACGATGAACCACGCGCCTGCGAGCGCGCCGAGCACGCCGCCGGAGATGCCGAACGCGCGGCTCCGCGTGATGAGCACCATCAGCCCGCCGACCAGCACAGCCGCGCCCGGAATGGCTGACAAGTACAGTCTGCCCGTGGTGTATGCCCAGGCTTTGTCGGGCGTGAAGCCGAAGTGGATGTAGGGGCCGATGAACGGCGCCAGGCCGCCCCACAGTCCGAGCAAGATCAGCAACACACCGCAAACTGCTCCGCGAGTTCGCGGAATGCTGACTACGTCGTCCATGTCTGCTCACTCTCTGCGTGATCGGATATTTAAAGACTTGCACATGCACTGTGCTCGCTGGCTAGTACCTTGGGCAAAGTAGTGGTAAATCACCACGGAAGAGCTGTCTAGGCCCTGCCGGCGCGTGGACCAGGCCAGGTATGGTCGCGCTCGTGGACGTGCGCAGGCTGACCCCGCGTACCGACGCGGTGCTGGCAGATCCGCGGCTCGCCGCAGCCGAGCACCGGCTCGGGCGGGCGATCGTGCTGTCGGCCGTGCGCCGGGCCCAGGATCTCGCCCGCTCCGGGCAGATCGATCCAGCCTCTGTGCCTGACGTCGCTGCCGAGAGCCTGCCGGCCTTCGCGGCGACGCTGACGCCAGTGATCAACGCGACTGGCGTGCTGCTGCACACGAATCTCGGGCGGGCGCCGCTGTCGGCTGCCGCTAAAGATGCGCTCCAGGTAGCTGCCGGCAGCACCGACCTGGAGTTCGACCTGCCGTCAGGCACGCGCGGACGGCGCGGCCGCGGCATGCTGAGTGCGCTCGCGGCCGCCGTGCCCGCGGCCGAGGCCGTGCACGTGGTCAACAACAACGCGGCCGCGCTGGTCCTCGCCGCCACAGCGCTGGCTTCCGGCCGTGAGGTCGTGGTGAGCCGCGGAGAGCTGATCGAAATCGGTGACGGTTTCCGGCTGCCTGACCTGCTGGAATCGACAGGAGCCCGGATCCGCGAAGTCGGCACGACCAACCGGACGACAGCTGCGGATTACGCGGGCGCCATCGGCCCGCAGACCGGCTTCGTACTCAAGGTGCACCCGTCGAATTACCGGATAGAAGGATTCACGACCAGCGCTTCCATCGCCGAGCTGGCTGGCCTGGGCGTGCCGGTGATCGGCGACATCGGTTCTGGCCTGCTGACGCCCCACCCGCTGTTGCCAGCCGAGCCCGACGCCAGCAGCTGGCTCAGCGCTGGCGCCGCGATCGTGACTGCCAGCGGCGACAAGCTGCTCGGCGGCCCGCAGGCCGGCCTGCTGCTCGGCCGGTCGGACCTGATCGGGCAACTCGCCCGTCATCCGCTGGCGAGGGCGCTGCGCGTCGACAAGCTGACGGTCGCGGCTCTCGAGGCGACACTGGCCGGACCGCAGCCGCCAGTGGCCGAGCACCTGGCCGCCGGCCAGGTACGGCTGGCAGAGCGTGCCAGCCGAATCGCCGATGCCCTCGCGGCCGTGAGCGTCGACGCGCGGGCTCAGCAATCGGATGCTGCAGTCGGCGGCGGCGGCGCGCCCGGAGTCAGCCTGCCGAGTGCTGCTGTCAGCCTGCCGGCCTCGTTCGCGGCCGAACTCCGGGACGGCGCGGCCGTGCGGCGGGGCGCGACGCCGGCCGTCATAGGACGTATCGAAGACGGACGGCTGCTACTCGACCTGCGCGCGGTGAGTCCGGCGGACGACGAGCGCCTGATTGCTGCTGTACAGGCCGCAGCCGTCCTGGCTGCGGCGGGCTGAGACCTATGGAGGTTCGGGCTAACACCATGCATGTCGTCGTTACTGCCGGCCATGTCGACCACGGCAAGTCCGCGCTGATCCGGGCGCTGACCGGGATGGAGCCGGATCGGTGGGCTGAGGAGCGACTCCGGGGCATGACGATTGACCTTGGTTTCGGCTGGCTTACCCTTCCCTCCGGCGATCAGCTGGCCTTCGTGGATGTGCCCGGCCACGAACGGTTCGTGACCAACATGCTCGCCGGTGCTGGGCCGGTGCCGGCTGTCATGTTCGTCGTCGCGGCGGACGAGGGCTGGATGCCGCAGTCCGCTGAGCACCTAGCCGTGGTCAGTGCACTCGGGATCGAGCACGGCCTGCTGGTCGTCACCAAAACCGACCTGGCCGATCCGGGGCCCGCGATCGCCCAGGCAACCGCGCAGATCGCCCAGACGGCCCTGGGAAAGCTGCCGGCTGTCGCGGTCAGCTCGGTGATCGGGACGGGCCTGCCGGAGCTGGTATCCGCGCTGGACGACCTTGGCCGCAGCATTCCCGAGCCGGATCCAGGCGCCCCGGTCCGGATCTGGGTCGATCGCACTTTCAGCATGACGGGCAGCGGCACGGTCGTCACCGGCACGCTGCCGGCTGGCACCGTGCACCGGAGTGACGAGTTGGTGATCACTCCGTCAATGCGACCGGTCCGGGTGCGAGACCTGCAATCACTAGGCGATACGGTGCAGGCCGCGTCGGGGGTGGCGCGCGTCGCGCTCAACCTGCGCGGCATCTCACGTGAAACGGTCCATCGCGGCATGGCGCTCGTACAGGCCGGCCGGTGGACGCTTACCGACCTGATCGACGTGCGGCTAGCCACACAACCGGGCAAGCCGGTCCAGCCCGGCCTGCCAGCACTTCCAGTGCAGCCTGGCGAGCTGACCCGGGCAGTCACCTTGCACATCGGCTCAGCCCGCGTTGTTGCCAGGGTGCGACCGCTCGGCCCCGGACTGGCCAGGCTCAGCCTGGCGGACCCGCTGCCGTTGCATGTCGGCGACCGCATTCTGTTGCGCGACCCCGGAAGCCGGCGCGACGGCTCGTTCCCGGCGGTGACGGGTGCGGTCGTGCTCGATGTGGCCCCGCCGCCGCTCGCTCGCCGGGGTGCGGCCGCGGCAGCGGCGCGATTGCTGTCCGGCTGGCCTGATCAGCCTGGCGCGGCTGAGCTGCTTGCCAGGCACGGGATGATCCGGGCCAGCACGATGCTGGCCATGGGCGTGTCGGAGCACCCGGCGACGGTAGCGGGCGAGTGGCTGACCGATCCTGAGCACTGGCGGACCCTCGGTCATCAGCTCGGCGAGGTGCTCGCGAACCACGCAGCCGCCGAGCCGCTGGCTGCGGGGATGCCGATCGATGCCGCGCGCGCCGCCCTGGATCTGCCGGACCGGAGGCTGGTGCTCGCCCTCGCGAAGCCGCCATTCCGGCTTGCTTGCGGTGCCCTGCACATCGCGCGGCCGGCCGGTCAGGACGCTGGCCCGGATCTCCCTGAGGCCGTGCAGGCGGCAGTGCGGGTACTTCGCGCTGATCTGGCTGCTGCGCCGTTCCTCTCGCCGGATGCAGAACGCCTGCGCAAGCTCGGGCTCGACACGCGCAGCATCGCCGCCGCGGTCCGCGCCGGGCAGCTGATGCGCATCAGCGACCAGGTAGTGCTAGCTCCAGGCGCGGACGTGCTAGCTGGCGAGGTGCTGGCCAGGCTGCCTCAGCCGTTCACGGCGGCGCAGGCCAGGGAGGCGCTTGGTACCACCAGACGCACTGCCATCCCGTTGCTGGAGTACCTGGATTCTGCCGGGATTACCAAGCGGCTGCCTGACGACCGGCGGGTGATGCACGCGAGGCCGTCAGCGCCTGCAGAATCGGGCGGTAACGGCACGGCTCCGGCCGGTAATGCTGCCGCGAGTACGGCTGGTGTCAGTTCAGGCTGCTGAAGCGTACGTCGCTTGGCCGCGCGGGGCATTCTCACCGTCTGCGCTCGCCGTTCTTGCAGGGAAGTTGGAGCGTCGCGGTGGATTACCGGCCGGGGCGTGCGGGGTCCCTCCAGCGGGCACGCTCACCGGCACGGCCGTCGGCTGGCAGGCAGGGGGCAAACATGGACAACAGCACGCACCGGCCAACGCCCTAGCGTTCGTAGGCTTCTCAGTCTTGCGCTCCGGACTTGTCGCAAACCTCTTGTGGATCGGGGCCCTTAAGTTCCAGGACTACGAGGTCGAGAACATCAAACCGCTGGTCAGCTCGAGTCCGCTGTTCGCGCGGCTGCACGAGAAGCTTGGCGGGCCAAAACTGGCGCGGCTCATCGGCGTCACCGAGATAGTCACGGGCTCATTGATCGCCGCGAAGCCGCTTGCACCCAGAGTCTCGGCGGCCGGCAGCCTCGGGGCCGTGGGGATGTTCCTGACGACGCTCAGCTTCCTGGCCACGACGCCTGAGCTCTGGGAGGAGAGGCAGCGGAGGACGCCGAAGCTTTCTCTCGCGGGACAGTTCGTGGTGAAGGACATCGTGCTTCTCGGGGCCTCGGTCCTGACAGCCGCCGAGTCACTGCGAGCCGCCGATCATCACCGGTAGGAGGACCTGCGGCCGCTACCCGCAAGTGCGGTACTACTCAGCGAGCGCGTGGCCGTAGTGATATGAGTCCGCCGATCAAAATCATGCTGACCGGGCTGCGAGAGCTAGTGCGCGCCGAAGCGGGTCGCTGACCACGTGGCTGGCTCCACGGGTGGGACCCCGGCGGCGATCCAGCGTGACAGCACTGCGGCCGTGACCGGCGCGTTAAGTATGCCGGTGCGGAAATGGCCGGACGTCAGCCAGGCATTAGCCAGGCCGGGCACCTTGTCGATGACCGGGCGCCGGTCCGGATGCCGCGGACGGAAGCAGCACCACTGGTAAGCGACGCCGACGCCGCGCAGGCTCGGCAGCACGGCGGCGAGCCCGTCAGCGATGGCGTCGATGACGTCCTCCTGAACCGTCGGGCTCTCATCGCCGAGATCGAAGGTGCCGCCGGCCAGCAGCTGACCGTTCTCGATCTGCGTCGCGAGCGGCGCAACGATGCCCGGCAACGCTACGTCTGTCCGTTCCGTCACGAGCAGGTGGCCTTTTACGCGGTCGGACGGGATGTCCAGCGGCAGACCATCGAGTACCGGCGGTCGGCCGGTGGCAAAGACCACTGCGCCCGGCATGATCTCGCCCGCCGACGTGCCGATGCTGACGATGCGGTCACCGCTGATCTCGGCCGACATCGCGGCGACACCAGTGGCGACGGCCGGAAGCCCGGCGGCCAGCCTCGCCACCGCGCGCAGCGGGTTCACCCTGGCCTGCCGGCGGATGAGGGCGCCTTCCATCGGCCTGGCCAGGCCCGGAATCAGATCCTCGACTTGACCAGGGTTCAGCCACTCGACGCCTGCGGGCTGATGCGCGGCGTAGCCGCCCTCATGGGGCGCCAGCCCGAGCCAGTCCAGCTCCACCAGGCCCACGCCGCCCGGGACACTCTGCTCGAGATCCCGCCAGCGCTCCAGCCCGGCGCGCTCGAGATCGACGAACGGCTCGGGATCGCTCCACTGGTGCGGCTCCGGGATCAGCAGCCCGGTCGCCCCGCCGGTTGCGCCGGCGCCCAGTCGGCCAGTCTCGATAAGCAGAACGTCGCCGAGGCCCGCCTCAGAAATGGCCGCCGCCGTACTTACGCCCAGGATGCCGCCGCCGACGACCAGAACGTCCGGGGTCGCGCCCGCTACACCCTCATCCGCCCGGCCGAGGACAGCCCGTTCCTCGGCGGTGAGCTGATCGCGCCAGATGGCGGCGTTCACGGTCATGCGACTCATCCTGGGTGATCCGGTCCTGGGTAATCCGGCCGATTGACCGGCCGGGTTGGCGATCCGCAGGCTCCCGCAGAACGGGAGCCAGCGAGTGCATCGTAGGCGAACAGCGGGCTGGCCGCGATCTCCGCCGGGTAACCGGCGACCGAAAGCCCCGGCTAGCAGCGCTGGCCTAGCCGAAACATTCTGGCAATGCGGCGTTCCTGACTGCGCAATGTCGCTCTGCCAGGCTGGCTGACATGGGCAGCCAGCCAGAGCACCAGGTCCGGCGCAGGATCGCGCTGATTGCGCACGACAATAAGAAGACCGATATCGCAGAGTGGGCCAGGTTCAATCGCGGCCTGCTTGCCCAGCACGACCTGTGCGCGACAGGCACCACCGGCCAGCTGCTGCACAGCGAGCTCGGACTACCGGTCACGTGCCTGCGAAGCGGCCCGCTCGGCGGTGATCAGCAGATCGGAGCGCGGATAGCCGAGGGACAGGTCGACATCCTGATCTTCTTCTGGGACCCGCTGGAACCGCATCCGCATGACCCCGACGTCAAGGCCCTGCTCCGGCTTGCCGTGGCCTGGAACATTCCGGTCGCGTGCAACCGGGCGAGTGCGGATTTCATGATCTCCTCGCCGTTGTTCAGGCGGCCGTATGACCGGCTTCAGCCAGACTTCGCCGACTATGCAAACCGGGCCTGGCCAGTCGTTACCACGACGGCGGATCAACTGGCTTGAGCAGGCCCGAACCAGCGGCCTGCCGGCTGGACTGGCGCGAAAGCGCGCGTTCCCGGCATGATCTTGGCCAGACGGGAAGCTACCGTGCGCAGTTATTGCTGCAGTAGCCAGGCGCGCCCCCAATAGCCAGCCTTTAGGGTAGAGATCATCGGTGTGGCTGGCGTGAGCCGCAGTGGGCTGGTCCGACCAGGCAGAGGCCGAGGAGGTGCTGTGATGTTGACCGACTCGTACGGTCGGACGGCCACTGACCTCCGGGTTTCGCTGACAGACCGGTGCAATCTGAGGTGCTCGTACTGCATGCCGGCTGAGGGCCTGGACTGGCTGCCCAAGCCCGAGCTGCTCACGGATGACGAGCTAGTGCGGCTGATTGGCCTCGCGGTCACCCGGCTGGGCATCACCGAGGTCCGGTTCACTGGCGGGGAGCCCCTGCTGCGCCGCGGGCTGCCTGGCATCGTCGAGCGAGTTGCGGCGCTGGAACCGCGGCCGGAAACCTCGCTGACCACCAACGGCATCGGGCTTAACCGGCTAGCCGGGCCGCTGCGAGCTGCGGGACTGGATCGGATCAACGTCTCGCTCGACACGCTTTCGGCCGATGTGTTCGTGCAGCTTGCCCGGCGAGACCGGCTGGATGACGTGCTGTCAGGCCTGGCGGCCGCGGCTGAGGAGGGGCTGGCACCGGTAAAGGTCAATACCGTGCTGATGCGCGGCGTCAACGACCACGAGGCGCCGGCGTTGCTGCGGTTCTGCCTGGCACAGGGTTACCAGCTGAGATTCATCGAGCAGATGCCGCTCGACGCGCAGCACGGCTGGCGGCGTGCGGAAATGGTGACGGCCGACGAGGTCCTCGCGTCGCTGAGCAGCGAGTTCTGTCTCACGCCCGCCGATCCTGCGGAGCGCGGTTCCGCCCCGGCGGAAGCATTCCTGGTAGACGGCGGCCCGCAGACGGTGGGCATCATCGGGTCGGTGACCAGGCCATTCTGCGGAGCTTGCGACCGGGTCCGGCTGACTGCCGACGGACAGTTGCGGAACTGCCTGTTCGCCCGCGAGGAGAGCGACCTGCGGGGGCCGCTGCGGGCCGGAGCGTCTGACGACGAGCTCGTGGCACGCTGGGAGCGGTGCATCGCGGCGAAGCTGCCCGGCCATGGAATCAACGACACCGGCTTCTTGCAGCCCGCGAGGCCGATGTCGGCCATTGGCGGCTGACGCCACGCGGATCGCCTGCTGAGCACGCCCCCGGCAGTCGGCGATAGGCCGGAGAGTCCCGGATAAGTCAGGCGGCGCCGGTGGGTCCTGGCGGTGCGCCGTGGTCGGCCCGATCATCGCGATGAATCGCCGCGCGTCGGCCGACGCAGTCGCTTCGCCCTCGGCAACGGGATGGCTAGCTGGCGCTCAGCCGAAGCCAAAGCCGCAGGCTGCATCGCAGCAGACCGGACGCGAGGCGGCCGCGGGGCTGTTCGAGGCGGAGGAGCCGGGCCGTGCGCTCTTATTGCGGCGCGCGGCGTCCCGGCCGCCAGGCCATGCGCTCGGCCAGGCCAGCGGCAACTACCCAGGCCCAGCGGCAACTACCCAGGCCCAGCGGCAACTACCCAGGCCCAGCGGCAACTACCCAG
>DATMMA010000172.1:0-15478 GCA_035570295.1 Streptosporangiaceae bacterium | reverse complement strand
AGACCGGCAGCGCGTCGGCGAAGCCAACTGAGGCAGTCGCGCACACCCAAGGGGCCGCGGACACGCCGGTCTGGATCAGCCAGCTGCAGATGACCTCGGTCGCTACCGGCTGGGCCTTGCTCTGGACAGGTAATCCCAATGCCCATGCCCCTATGCAGCTGGCCAGGACCACCAACGGCGGGCGGACCTGGCGCATCGTGACGCCGGCCACGGCTCCGCCGCTCGCCACAGCAGACCTCGTTCTCAACGCAGCAACGGCAGACCGGGCCTGGCTAGCGGTGGCCAGATCCAAGTCGGCCGGCGGGGGCGCTCGCGGGACCACGGTGGTGTACCGGACTGGTGATGGCGGGCGTACCTGGCAACACTCGGAGCCGCTACCCGGCAGCGAGCTGGTCGCGCTGGACATTACCGGCCGTTCCCGTGGCTGGCTGCTGGAGAGCCTGGGCGAGGCCATGAACCAGAATCCGGTCTCGCTGTACCGCAGCACGGACGGCGGCGTGCGCTGGTCGCTAGTCGCCAGGTCGCCGGGAATGGCCGGTGACCCTGCCACGAGCAGCGGGCTGCCGGTCGGGTGTGACAAGAGCGGCGTCGCTTTCGAGTCGGCGCAAGTCGGCTGGATTACTAGCTACTGCCCGGTGGTGCTGGCGTCAAGCGATGGCGGAGCACGCTGGACGCCGGCCAGTTTGCCCATCGTCGCTCGGGCTTGCCAGCAGGGCGGCTGCGAGATCCCGGCTCCTGAGATCGCTGGCGGCAGCGTATTCCTGGTCGCCGAAGCTTATCCAGCGAACGCCCGCCTGCTGGTGAGCGCTGACCATGGCCTGACATGGCAGGCCGGCCCGATGCCCGCCGGCGCCGGGCCATATCCTCGCGTGACGTTCTTCACCGCCCGGGACGGGATCGCCGTTTCGGCCTGGTCGCAAGGCAGGATCGGCCGCGATTTCTTCATCACGACGAACGGCGGGCTGACCTGGACCGCGGTCCGCCAGGGACTGCGCTTTGGCGGGAACTGGGACGACTTCGATTTCGTCAGCCAGCGCGCTGGGTTCGGCTGGAAGTTCCCGGGCTCGGAACCGCCGGCAGTTCCGCCGCGCCTGTTCCGAACCTCCGATTCGGGGCGGACCTGGGCATCGTTTGTCCCGCGGCTGAGCTGACCGCCGTTGCGGCCGGCGCCCGGTGGCCGCCTAGGCACTGGCCGTCAGGCGTCGTGCTCACTGCGGCGCTGTCCTCCCGCGGGACCGCGCTCTCAGTGGTGCCGGGCTTCGGCGCGGCGGACTGACCACGGGCGGCTAAGCTATGTGGTTATCGCGCGGGAGTCCGGTGCTGACCGGACTGAGAGGGCGGCTGGCGAGCCACCGACCGCAGGAACCTGATCCGGGTCATGCCGGCGAAGGGAGCCGAATTTGAGTATCCCGGCACCTGGCCAATGCGACGTCCTGATCGTCGGCGGCGGAGTCATCGGCATGAGTATTGCCTGGCGCGCGAGTCAGCAGGGGCTGTCAGTCGTTGTCGCCGATCCCCGGCCCGGCCAGGGCGCCACCCACGCGGCAGCAGGCATGCTCACGCCGATTGCCGAGGCGGCCTATGCCGAGCGGAAGATCTTCGCACTTGGTCAGGACTCGCTGCGCCGTTACCCGGACTTCGTCTCCGAACTGCAGAACGTCACGGGGCTGCCGACCGGGTTCCGGCAAGCCGGCACGCTCCAGGTCGCCTACGACAGCGACGACCTGGCGCTGCTAGCCGAGACCCGGGTACTCCAGGAGTCATTCGGGGTGCACCTGGAGCAACTCACAGCGCGCGACTGCCGCGAGGCGGAGCCCATGCTCGACCCCTCAGTCCGTGGTGGATTGCTAGCGCCTGACGACGGGTCAATCGATCCCCGGTTGCTGGCCGTTGCCCTGCAGGAGGCAGCTCAGGGCAACGGCGCCAGCCTGGTACGACAGTCCGTGACCGAGGTCCGCTGTGCCGCGGGGCGGGCCAGCGGAGTCAGGCTGGCCGACGACAGCGTGATCACCGCGCGCTGGACCGTGCTGGCAGCCGGCTGGGAGTCGGCGGCGCTGCCCGGACTGCCCGCTGGCGTAGCGCCGCCGGTTCGCCCGGTGAAGGGCCAGATCATCCGGCTGCGGATGACCAGCGCGGCAAGCGCGGCAGGGCTGCCGCCGGGGTTGCTGCTGCGGACCGTGCGCGGGCTGGTCCGCGGCTCGAGCGTGTACCTTGTGCCGCGCGACAGCGGTGAGCTTGTGATTGGCGCAACTCAGGAGGAGCTCGGGCCGGACACGACGGTGACGGCCGGCGGGGTCTGGGAGTTGCTACGGGACGCGCGCGCGCTCGTACCCGGCATCACCGAATTGGAACTGCAGGACGTGACCGCAGGACTGCGGCCGGGCACGCCGGATAACGCGCCGGTCCTCGGCCCGAGCGAGCTGCCGGGCCTGGTGCTCGCGACCGGGCACTTCCGGGCAGGGGTGTTGCTAGCCCCGGTCACCGCGGACACCATGGCCGCTTACCTGCGGACCGGTACGCCCGACCCGATCTGGGCCGCCTTCGGCGCCGGCCGGTTCCCGGCGCGCGCGCACAGCCCGCGCCAGGATCAGGGCCTGCCGAAGGAGGCTGCGGCATGCAGGTAATCATTAACGGCGAACCGCATCAGGTGCCCGCCCCGCTCTCGCTCGCGCAAGCGGTGGCACTGCTGACCAGCGCGCAGACAGGCGTGGCGGCAGCGGTGAACGGTGACGTCGTGCGGCGTGCCGCGTGGAATGCCACGTCACTCACCGACGGAGACGAGGTCGAAGTGCTGACTGCGGTTCAGGGAGGCTGATGGTGGACGATCCGCTGTTGATCGCTGGCGAGACGTTCAGCTCCCGGCTGATCATGGGCACCGGCGGCGCGCCGAGCCTGGACGTGCTGGACCGCGCGCTCGTCGCCTCCGGTACCGAGCTGACCACAGTCGCCATGCGCCGGGTAGCGCCATCGTCGGCCGGATCCGTCCTCGATCTGCTGGCCGAGCGCAGCATCCGGGTCCTGCCGAACACCGCTGGCTGCTTTACCGCGGCCGAAGCAGTCCGGGTGGCACGGCTGGCTCGCGATGCACTCGGCACCAGCTGGGTCAAGCTCGAGGTCATCGCCGACGACCGCACGCTGCTGCCGGACCCGATCGAGCTTCTGGCGGCGGCCGAGCAGCTCGTTGCCGACGATTTTGTCGTACTGCCCTACACCAATGACGACCCGGTCCTGGCGCGGCGTCTTGAGCAGGCCGGCTGCGCCGCCGTCATGCCTCTCGGCTCCCCCATCGGCTCGGGACTTGGCATCCGGAATCACCACAACATCGAGCTGATCGTCGAGTCGGCCGGGGTGCCGGTGATCCTGGACGCCGGGATCGGCACCGCCAGCGATGCGGCGATCGCGATGGAACTCGGCTGCGCCGCGGTGCTGCTCGCCACGTCGGTGACCAGAGCGCGCAGCCCGGAGCTGATGGCCGAGTCGATGCGGCTAGCCGTCGCGGCGGGCCGCCTGGCCTTCCTCGCCGGCCGGGTCCCGCGGCGCAGGTACGCGCTGGCGTCGTCGCCACCAGCGGGCTGACCGTACCGGCCAGGGTCCCGTGCCGAGGGTACGCGCTGGCGTCATCGCCGCCGGCGGGCTAACCGTAGCGGCCGGGGTCCGCCCCGCGGGCACTCACTTGCGTCATCGCCACCGGCGGGCTGCCGGCACCGGCCGGCGTCCCGTGCCGAGGGTACGCGCTGGCGTCATCGCCACCGGCGGGCTGACGACGGCCGGCAGCCGGATCCTCAGGCTGCGGATCTTCTCTGCCAGGTGGGGCCTTCCGGCCAGCGGCCGGGTGCCGTGCCCCGCTCGGAGGACCGCCCTTAGGCTGGCGCCTGGCCCGGCGCGACGGGGCCAGCGGGCGCGTGCACGTCGATACTGGTCGCAGAACGTCACGGGCACCCTAGAATTCTCCCGATGGATACGACGTTGCCGGCACCGATAGGGCAGCTGCTTGACGGGCGTTACCTGGTCGAGTCGCAGATTGCCCGTGGCGGCATGGCTACCGTGTACCTCGCCAGCGACGTGCGGCTGGAGCGGACCGTCGCGCTGAAGATCGCCCATCAGGACCTGGCGCGCGACCAGGATTTCATCAAACGGTTCATCAGCGAGGCGCGGTCGGTAGCCAGGTTGTCGAGCCCGAATGTCGTGGCTGTCTTCGACCAGGGCTCGACAGGTGACTTGCATTACATCGCCATGGAGTACGTGCCCGGCCCGACGCTGCGCCACCTGATTGCCGCCCGCGGGCGCCTTGACCCGCGCGAGGCGCTGGACATCATCGAACGGGTCCTGGCCGGCCTGGCGGCAGCACACGAAGCGGGCATCATCCACCGCGACGTCAAGCCAGAGAACGTCCTGCTCGGCAACGGCCGGTCGGTCAAGGTGGCAGACTTCGGCCTGGCGCGGGCACTGGCTGGCGCCGGTAACACCAAGACCGGACTGCTGATCGGAACTGCCGCCTACCTCGCACCGGAGCAGGTGGCCAGCAGTTCAGCCGACGAGCGCAGCGACGTCTACGCGGCCGGCGTGATGCTGTTCGAAATGCTCACCGGAGTGCAGCCGCACACTGGTGACTCTCCGCTTGACGTGGCCTACAAGCACGTCAACTCGGTTGTCCCGGCACCGTCGACCCTGGTCCCGGAGCTACCCGCAGCAATAGATGCGCTTGTCGCGCTCGGCACTTCGCGCGACCCGGAGCTGCGGCCGCCGGACGCGCGACATTACCTGAAGGCCATCACGGAGGTGCGCCGCGCCGTGCCGCCGCCGGGGAACGCCCAGCAACCGGCTGATCGTGAGTCCTGGCGGCCACCGGTCGGCACAGGGCTAGGCGCTGGTGCGCCAGTGGACAGCACAGGCGCGGCGGCAGACGGCACCGGAGCGGCCGGCCTGGGCGAGGCAGCAAGCTGGTCTGCCTCGTCGTATGGGGCTGCGGACGGCCCCGTGACCGGCGAAGTCCTGCTGCCCGGCCATGATCCGGTCACTCAGCTGCTGACTAGCAACGGGTCAGGCGCGCACGCTAGCGCCGACCTGAACAGTACTGGTCCGATACATGGCACCGGGAGAGAATCCTGGGCAGCCGGTTACCCGGCCCAGCCCGGCGGCGGGTCCTGGGCAGCCACGCACACCCTGATCGTTCCGGCCGGGCTGGACCAGGACTACGCCAACAGCAACGGATACGCCGGTCACCGCCGCGAGCGCCGCTACAACGATCCAATCCTGCAACGATGGCTGTTCAGCCGGCGGATCCTGTTCGTCCTGGCCGCCGTGGTGATCGCCATCGGGGTCTGGTGGCTAGCGAGCGGTCAGTACACCGCCGTCCCGCCAGTGGCCGGAATGACCGTCAGCACTGCCCGCGGCGACCTGACCAACGCCGGCCTTACCGTGGTCACCGGTGCGGCCCGGCACAGCGACACCGTGCCGGCCGGCCAGGTGATCACCACAGATCCAGCCGCCGGAGGTCATATCAGCCACGGCGGCACGGTCACGATCATCCCGTCACTCGGGCCGGTCCTGGTCGCGGTGCCGCCGGTGACCGGGCAGCCGCTGGCCCAGGCCGAGCACAATCTCAAGGCAGCCGGCCTGACGCCAGGCCATCCGACGTACCAGACCTCCAGCAGCATCCCGGCGGGCCTGGTGCTCTCAACCTACCCGGCCGCCAGCCAGCACTGGCCGAAGAACAAGCCGGTCCAGCTCGTGGTGAGCAGCGGACAGCCGCTGCCGAATTTCGTCGGCCAGCAAGTCACCGCAGCCCAGGGAGCCGCGTCGGCTGGTGGCTACAGCGTCAACCCGGTGCCGGACACCAATAGCTCGCAGCCACCGAACACCATCATCCGGCAGTCCCCCGCAGCCGGGACGCCGATCACCAGCGGCGAGGTCGTGACCGTCTATTACTCGAGCCCGCAGATGGTGAACGTCCCGGATGTGACCGGCATGGACGCCAACCAGGCCCAGTCGGTGCTACAGCAGGCCGGCTTCCAGGTGCAGGTGAACTCGATGGGTCCCGGGCAGACGGTGGGGAGTTACTCACCGACCGGGCAGGCTCAGCAGGGTGCGACGATCACTATCAACGTCGGCTTGTTCGGCGGGTTCGGGAACTAGGACGTCGCCGGTGCTGGCCGCGACGGGCTCAAAGCGGCGGACCCTCACCTGCGCGTTCCTGATATGAGTACCGCTGCTCTTGCCACGGGTCGGCTACGTTGTGGTACCCACGTTCTTCCCAGAAGCCGCGCCGGTCAGCTGTCAGGTACTCGACCGCGCGGAGCCACTTGACGCTCTTCCACGCGTACAAGGTCGGGACGACCAGCCGGACCGGGTAGCCGTGGTCGGGGGTCAGTCTGGCACCGTCCCGGTGCGTGGCCAGCAGCGTCTCCTCGGCCGCGAAGTCGCCGATCCGGATGTTGGCGCTGTAGCCGAAGTCAGCCCAGATCATCACGTGCGTGACGGTCGCGGCCGGCGGGTAGCGGCGCAGTATCTCGGCAGCCAGCACACCCGCCCAGCGGACGCCGGGGACAGTGAACTTCGTCACGCAGTGAAAGTCCGCCGTGACCTCGCTGACCGGAAGCGCCGCGACGTCGTTCCAGCGCAGCCTGGTCTCAGCCCCGGATTCCGTCGCTCCGAGTATGCGCAGGTCCCAGGTCTGCGGATTGAACGCGGGGACCGGGCCGTAGTGGAGCACCGGCAAGGTCCGCGGTACGTACTGGCCGGGCGGCAGTTCCGGCCGCTGACCAGGCGCCCCAGCCCCGGCGGGGGAGCCGTCTTCGCCGGGCCCGCGCTGGTCGTCAGTCACCCGCTGCTCCGGCTCCGCTGCCTGCAAGCCCTCGCCGTGCTCGCCGCGTTCGCGCGCATCAGTACCGGGCTGCATCATATCGCGCTGACCTGCCCCTTCCTGATGTCGCACCAGTGCATGCCGCGACTACGACCTCTTGTCCCCAAGGTGCAGCTATCTTGCCACCACGCCAGCAGTGCGTTAGCCGCGCCCACCGCGCAGCGCGGCCGTGCGCCGGTGCGCTAGGCTAGCGCTCGTGCGTAGCGGTTATTGGTTTGGATTCGGCTACCGGCCCGGCCCAGGGACGGTCGCCCGCCAGACTCTGCGCTGACGCAAGGCGACACTTAACCTAAGCCCCGGGCCCAGACGGTCCGGGGCTTTCGTCATGATGGGGACGAGGAGGACGCAGTGGTGGTGGTGATGGCCCCCGAGGCCACCGAAAGTGACATCGACGGAGTCGTCGGCCTGGTGACCGCAGCCGGCGGCGAGGCATTCGTCAGCCGTGGCGTGTCCCGGACGATTATCGGGCTGGTCGGCGACGTCGAGCAGTTCGGTGCGCTGAACTTGCGCAGCTACTCCGGCGTCAGCGACGTGGTCCGGATCTCGGTGCCGTACAAGCTGGTAAGCCGCGAGCATCATCCGAACCGGTCAGTGATCACGGTTGGCGGAGTGCCCATCGGGCCGGGTCATCTGACCGTCATCGCCGGACCCTGCACGGTGGAGACCGCAGAGCAGACGCTGACCTCGGCGCGCATGGCGCAAGCCGCCGGAGCCTCGATCTTGCGTGGTGGCGCCTACAAGCCGCGGACGTCGCCATACGCCTTCCAGGGCCTAGGCGAGGCCGGGCTGCGCATCCTGGCGGACGTCAGGGCGGAGACTGGCCTGCCGGTAGTGACGGAAGTCATAGACCCGGCCTCGGTCGACCTGGTCAGCTCGTACGCGGACATGCTCCAGGTCGGCACGCGCAGCATGCAGAACTTCACGCTGCTGCAGGCGGTCGGCTCCGCGAACAAGCCCGTCCTGCTCAAGCGCGGCATGAACGCCACCATCGAGGAATGGCTGATGGCGGCCGAGTACATCGCCCAGCGCGGCAACCTCGACATCGTGCTGTGTGAACGCGGCATCAGGACGTTCGAGACCGCCACCAGGAACACGCTCGACATCAGCGCGGTGCCGGTCGCCCAGCGCCTCTCGCACCTGCCCGTCATCATCGACCCGTCGCATTCCGGCGGGCGTCGTGATCTAGTCCTGCCGCTGAGCCGGGCCGCAGTAGCCGTCGGCGCCGACGGCATCATCGTCGACGTGCATCCGCACCCGGCAGCCGCGATGTGTGACGGCGATCAGGCGCTGACCGGCGAAGACATCCGCGAGCTAGCCGACATGGTGAACACGCTCCCTGGGCTGCTGGGCCGGACGCTCACGCCCGCGCCGCAGCCTGTCGCACACGCCGGAAAGCTTGCGAGCGCGGGCAACGCGACCCGCCCCTGACTGCCGCGGCAATGCGCGCACCGGGAGCAACGGAGCTTCCGGGCGCGCCGGAAAGGGATTCGTCAGAGTGCGGCGACCGCCGGGATCACCTGGCTGCCGATGATCTCAAGCGGTCGCAGGTTCCAGACGCCCGCGACGGCCCCGATCGCCATGTCGAACCCCATCTCGGCCAGGCTGCCCAGCTGATCGACGACCTCGGCAGCCCGCTCGCCGTGCTCGCCTACGTCGAAACTGAAGTAGCAAGTCTTCTCGATCTCGTCGAACGAGCGCCCCTCAGCTTCGCAATGCGCGCGCAGCACGTCGAGCTTGCGGCCCAGATCAGGGCCGGTGAAGAGATTGCACGCCTGGGCGTAGCGCGCCACGAGCCGGAGGGTTTTCCGCTCGCCTGACCCGCCTATCATGATCGGCGGGTGCGGAGCCGACAAGGCTCGAGGATGGTTCAGCGGCCGCTCCAGCTGGTAATACTCTCCCTTGAAGGGTCTCTCGTCGCCTTGCCACATCTGCAGGCAGATTCGCAGCGTCTCCTCAAGCCGCTCGAACCGCTCGGCGACGGGAGGGAACGGGATGCCAAGGCCGCGCGATTCCTCTTCGTTCCAGGCTGCGCCGATGCCCAGCCACGCCCGGCCGCCGGAGAGCACGTCGAGCGTCGTGACAATCTTGGCCAGGACCCCTGGGTGCCGGTAGACCGCCCCGGTCACAAGTGTCAGAAGCCTGGCGCGTGATGTGCAGCCCGCCAGGTAACCGAGCGTTGTGTATGCCTCGAGCATGTCTTGCTCGGGCGGGCCGATCATCGAAATCTGGAAGAAGTGATCCATGACCGCGATGCTGTCGAAACCCGCGTCATCGGCAGTCCTGGCAACCGCGGCCAGCTGCCTGCCGAGCTGCTGCGCGCCCCCTGCACCACTGAAGTCCGGAATCTGCAAGCCAATTCGCACGTCGCTCACCCCCGGCAACCAAGAATGCCATGGCGAAGGCTGGCTCGGATGATCAGGGCCCGGTACCTGCTTCTTCCAGGTATCTTGGAAAAGACTTGACCAGAACGTTGCGTGCAATGGGCCAATGAACTCTGGCTGAAAATGCGGGGACGTCGATGCTGGGGATTCGTGCGACTGCGGCGGCGGGACTGGTGCCAGCGTTGGCGCTGGCCGGTGGCATGGTCCCGGCTATGGCGCGGCAAGCAGTGCCACGTGCCTCCGGCAGCCCCCTTCACGCCGCGTCTACTGCGCCGGCCGGCAGGTCGCCGTACCGGGTTTTGGTCAGCAGTCATTTCGGCGGGCCGGCGAATGCGTCGGGCTATTCAGCCATCGTGGTCACTGGCAAGCGGCAGGCATGGGCCTTCGGCGGGACCAACCCCGGCGGCCCGAGCGCACCGGTAGCCGAGCACTGGACCGGCGCCGCAATGATGCCGTCCGCGCTGCCACCGGGGCTCACCGGCTTCATCACCGACGCGAGCGCGCCGTCCGCGGCCGACATCTGGGCGGCCAGCGAGTACGGCGGGTACGTGCTGCACTGGAAGGGCGCCCGCTGGTACCTCGCCAAGCGCTGGGGCCGCATGATCACCGGGCTGACGGCGGTCTCAGCGGACGATGTCTGGATCTTCGGCGCAGTTGCGGGCGGCAACAGCACGGGAACGTGGCACTTCAACGGCCGGTCCTGGCAGCGGGCCGACGGCCCGGCCGGGGCGATCTACCGCGCCAGCGCCATCTCGCGCCGCGACATCTGGGCCATCACGACCAGAACCAAGGCGGATCCCGTTCTGCGCTACGACGGCAAGAGGTGGCGGCCAGTGCGAACCGGCCGTGTCCTCGCTGGTGTCGTGCCGAGTGACATCCTGGCGACATCGAAGCGCGATGTGTGGGTTCTGGGTGACGAGATCAGCGGAGGCTCTATCCGGCTCGTTCTTGCGCACTGGAACGGCGCTCGCTGGACGCGGATTAACGCTGGCGTGACCGCCTTCGCCGGACGGCTGGCGGCTGGCGCGCACGGCACCGTGCTCGTCACCGCGACTCCGGCCTACGCGTCGGCTGCCGGTCTGATCTTGCAGGTGAATGCTGCTGGACAGCGACGTGCCACGGCGATCCGGTCCGGCCTGGGCAGCGGCGTCAGTGCAGTGGCCGTGCTACGCGGCACCAAGATGCTGCTGGCGAGTGGCGGCGTCCTGACCCGGCTCGGCGGAGATGCCGTCATCTGGGAAGGCCGGCTCACTCTGCCGGCGCGTCCACGGGGTGCTGACGATGCGTGAGGCCGGAATTCCGGTCAGGGGTGTACTCCTGCGCTGCGGCAGCTAGCTCCCCGGCCAGGTCGTCCGCGTCCAGGCGGGACTCGATCTTCCGCAAGTCTTCGATCCGCGCCTTGGTCTCTACCTGGCGGGGCGTCAGCAGCGAGCAGCAATCCTGGTCTGGCAGCTCGGAGATGGACAGAGTGGCAATCCGCCGGGCCTCAGCCATGATCTCCGACTTGTCGAGCCCGATCAGCGGCCGGAGGATCGGGAGCGAGACCGCATCGTCGAGCGCGGTGATATTTGCCAGCGTCTGGCTGCTGACCTGACCAAGCGAGTCTCCGGTCACGAGAGCTGTGGCTCGCAGCCGCCTGGCGAGAGCAGCGCCGGTCTTCAGCATGAGCCGTCGCTGAGCGACGATCTGCAGCCGGCCAGCGCCGGACGCGGCGAGCCGCCGCTGCGCCGTTCCGAACGCCACGACGAACAGCCGTGAGTCGGTCTGGTAGCGGTCGAGCTGCCGCGTCAGCCCGTACGCCTTGTACACCGACTCCGGGCCGGTCAGTGGCATGCCAGAGAAATGCAGGAAATGGCAGCGCAGCCCGCGCCGCATCATCCGGTAGGCGGCTACCGGGGAGTCAATCCCGCCGGACATCAGCACCAGGCCCCGGCCGCTCATCCCGACTGGCAGCCCGCCCTGGCCCGGCCAGCCCTGGGTGAAGACGAAGACCTCGCGCTGGTCGACCTCGACGAACACCGTGGTGTCGGGCGAGCGGAGATCGACTGGATAGCCGTACTCCTCCTGGATGCGACTGCCGATCTGCACGGCGAGCTCGGCCGAGTTGATCGGGAAACGCTTATCCCGTCTTCGCGCGCGGACCGCGAAGGAGCCGGGGCAGCCTGCGGCGAGTCCGACCGCCGCAGCGATGGCCGCCTCCGGCTCTTTCGCGACCCGGACCGCGCGGCACACCCGGGCCAGGCCCATGACGTATGTCAACCGCTCCGCGACCAGGTCGACGGCAGTCTCGGCGACCAGCCCGCCACGTTCCGCGCCGGCGACGCGGACCACGATGACGCCCTCGCGCTGCCACACCCGTATCTCGATCCCGAGATCGCGCACCGCGCGCCTGATGTTGTCGTGCAGCAACCGCTCAAACTGCTGGCGATTGCGTCCCTTGAGCACGATCTCACCGAGCTTGAGCAACACGCACGGCTCATGGAGCTCACCTGCGGTGTCAGGATCAGCCGGGTGAACAACGGGCAACGCTGGCGCGGACATCTCTTCAGTCTGCCACCTTGCGAGAGCCGGCGCCCGCCGCGCGCTCCGCGGGCGCCGACCGCCGCCAGTGACGCGCACCCGCCGAGGAGCCTGGGCCCGCCCCGTGCCCCGCGGCCGAGCTGGCCGGCTCGAGCCGCGCCTCGCTCGAGCCGGCATTCGGCCGAACCTTAGTCCCGCCTGGTGTAGCGGCGCACCGTGACCGGAATCAGCACAACCAGCAGCACAAGCCCCATGGCGAGCGTCGTGACGACCGGGTGCTCGAGCGTCCACACCTGCGCCGATCCGCCCTGCGGTATGCCGAACATCTGCCGCGCCGCACCGACGACAGCGCTGAGCGGATTCCACTCCGCGACCACGCGGAGCCAGGCCGGCAGCCCGGCCGTCGGCACGAATACGTTCGACACGAACCCGAGCACAAACGCGGGCAGCATCGACAGCGCGTCCGCGGCTTGAGGACTGCGGGCGTGCATGCCGACGAGCGCGCCGACCCAGCTCATCGCGAAACCGAACAGCGACAGGAGCGCGAATCCGGCCACAGCGCTCGGCACTCCCGCCTCTGGCCGCCAGCCGACGATCAGGGCACAGGTGATCATCACCGCGAGCGACGGCAAGCCGACGATGATCGTGGAGATTGTCCGGCCTAGTAGTACGGCGGACCTGGCGATCGGCAGCGTCCGGAACCGGTCGATAACGCCCTCGCTCATGTCTGTGGCCACCGCCACGGCAACCGACGAGGACGAGAAGAGCGTCGTCTGCGCGAACAGCCCCGACATCAGGTACGTGCGGTAATGCCCGCCGGGAAGGTGAATGGCGCTGCCGAATACGTAGCCGAACAGGACGACGAAGATGACCGGCATGAGCACGCTGCCGATGATCACGTCCGGCTGACTCCGCGCCCGCAGGACATAACGCAGCGTTGTTGTCCTGACGTCGCCGAGCGCCTGAGCCAGGCGCTGCAGAACGCCCGATGGCTCGCGGACGGTGCCGGTCAAGGTCAGGCTCATCGTCATCGCGCACCTGCTATAGCGAGCTCGGGCTGGGCGCCGTCTTCTGACGGCCCGGCAGCTGTCAGGATTGTGAAGGCTTCCTCAAGTGAGGGGCGCTGGAGCGCGACGTCGTCGACCTCGGCAGCCATCGGGTGGAGCCGGGCGACGACGTCGGCGAGCGACCCGAGCCCGTCGGGCGCAGCCAGTGTCACGACGCGACCGTCGATCCGCGCCGTGGGGCCGAGCAAGGCTCCGAGCCTGCTAGCAGCCGAGGAGTCGGCATCTCGAAGCACGACTCGGACGTTCGCCTGGCCGACGGACTCGCGCAGCTGGCGCGGCGTGCCGCTGGCGGCGACGAGCCCGTCGTTGATGACTGTCACGTCGTCGGCCAGTTGCTCGGCTTCCTCCAGGTACTGGCTGGTCAGCAGCACGGACGTGCCTGACTGCGTGACCATCTCGCGGATGGCCTGCCAGATCTGCGCTCGGCTGACCGGGTCAAGCCCCGTAGTCGGCTCGTCGAGGAACATGACCGGTGGTGCCGCGATCATGCTGGCCGCCAGGTCCAGGCGTCGCCGCATGCCGCCGGAGTAGGTGCGGGCCAGTCGGCCAGCCGCGTCAGCAAGGCCGAACTCCTCCAGCAGCTGACCGGCCCGAAGCCGCGCCTGCTGCGGTGACAGGTGGAACATGCGGCCGATGACCACCAGGTTCTGCCGGGCGGTGAGCAGCTCATCGACGGTCGGCCCCTGGCCGGTGACCCCGATCCTGGCCCGGACCCGCTCTGCAGACCGGATCACATCGAAGCCGGCCACGATCGCCGACCCGGCGTCCGGCCTGGTCAGCGTGGTCAGGATGCGCACAGCGGTCGACTTGCCTGCCCCGTTTCGGCCGAGCAGCGCGAGCACGGTGCCGGTCCTAACCGTCAGGTCGATGCCGCGCAGGGCGCGCGTCCTCTTGAAGGACTTCACGAGTCCCTCGGCGTGAATTGCCTCCTCAGGCACTACTAACCTCCTGCGTACGTTGTACTCGTAGAGTACAACGTACGCTATGGATACACTGTACGCATGTCAAGCGGTAACTCGCGCCGCCCGCGCAGCGACGACGACCGTGCAGCCTCCGGCCTGTTGCGAGGCATGGACTTGCTGTGGGAAAGCGCACCGGCCGAGCCACCAACCCGACGTGCCACCGGCCTGGACCGCGAGCAGATCGTGCGGGCCGCGATTCATATCGCCGATAAGGAGGGCCTGGACGCGGTCACAATGCGCCGCGTCGCGCAGCAACTGCGAACCGGTGCTATGTCGCTCTACCGGCACGTGCCCGACAAGGACGCGCTCGTGACCATGATGATCGAGACTGTGCTTGGCGATGCGATGAGTGAGCAGCCCCCGCAGCCGACCGGATGGCGCGAGAGCCTCCGAGCCCTGGCCGAGTCGGTCTGGGAGCTCTCCCGTCGGCACCGCTGGTACCCGGAGGCCAGCATCGCGTACCCGCCGCTGACCCCCAACGGTGTCGCCGGGCTCGAGTACGCGCTATCGATCTTTGATCCCTACGACATCGACATCATGACGAGAATGCAGTTCGTCGGCTCCGTCCACCACCTCGCGCTGCACGCGGCCCTGGATCGCATCATCGAGGAAGACGCGCAACAGCGTCTCGGCGTCACCAACCAGGACGCGTTCCAGCACGCGGCACCGATCATGAAGAAGCTCGCCGAGAGCGGACAGTACCCGCACGTGACCGAATTCCTCATGGCGGTGTCTCAGCTCGAAGTGGACGAGGACCTGTGGCAGCTAGCCGGCGTGGACCTCATCCTGGACGGGATCGAGGCCAGGCTTGCAGGCCTCCGAGAGCCCGATAGCAGCGGGCCGCGCCAGGGAACTTAGTCCGCCAACGGGCGCAGCTCGAAGCCGCCGTACCTGACCGTTGGATGCCGGGACGAGATCTCTATCGCCTCGGCCAGATCGGCACACTCGAGCACGATGTAGCCGGCGATCTGCTCCTTCGTCTCGGCGAACGGGCCGTCAGTCACCAGCACCTCCCCGTCGCGCATGGAGATCTTCGTGGCCGTGCTGACGGGCTCCAGCCGTCCACCGCCCGCCAGCACGCTACGGCGTCTCATCTCCGCGTCCCATACGTCGATGTCCTGGTCGAACGCGACTTCCTCAGCTGAGCCAACCGCCGGAAGCGCAGCGTCGTCGATCCAGTGGATCATCATTACCTTCATCGGAAGTCTCCCTCGGGTAGTCGTCACCATCGCGACGGTCCCCCGCGGCCGAGATGGACACACTCCGGCGAATTGTGGCGGCGAACGCATCCCGCCCGCACTCCGCATGCGCATTTCTCTGAGAACGAGATGGAATCGTCGTCAGCGCTGCACGCGCTAGCTACGGTTCGCCCGCTGCCGCGCGCGGCGGGCCGGGCTCAAGTGGTGTGGCGCGTTTCGATTGCGGGCCGGACCGCGCAAAGCAGCCGGCTTTCCCCGCGCTGCCAGAGCGTGCCGACCTCAGCGAAACCCGCTGCCCGGAGCGCCGCCACGTGCACGCTCAGCCGGCCGGCAGGCGAGCCGTGGTGCTCAGAATCGACTCGCCGGGCCTCCCGTTCGGCAACCAGAGCCGCGAGCGCCGGATCGGCCGCCGCCGATTCCCACCAGGCCGTCCACGATTCAGCCAGGCCATCCGGGAAACGCCGCTGCTCCTCGCGCTCGATCAGCG
>DATMMA010000171.1:0-5449 GCA_035570295.1 Streptosporangiaceae bacterium | reverse complement strand
CGGGCGAAGTCACCGCCGCCCGCGCGCTCCACCTTGATCACCCGCGCGCCCAGGTCGGCTAGCTGACGGGTGGCGAACGGGGCGGCCACCGCCTGCTCAAGTGAGACCACCACGATGCCGTCCAGCGGCAGGCGACGCTGTGTCTTCGAAGCAAGGTGCGTCACGGCACGAACCGGCGGAGTACGTCAGCCGCGTTCTGCCAGGTCCAGGCTGACCAGTCGGTGTCCAGCCCGGCGAGGCAATCCGCCACCTTGCCGGACAGCTGCTCGGCGGTCGGCGGTCGCGCCGGGCTGCCGGGCGGGAACGCGAGAACCGCGTCGTGCACGCGGTCGTTCCCGGTATGAATTCGTACTTCCAGCTCCCCGTCAAGCAGCCAGTCGCCGCCAGGCACCAGCGTCGTCTCGACTAGGGCGGTCAGCTTGCGTGCCGCGTCGCGGCGGACGGCATCGTCGGTGAAGCTGGCGAAGCCCGGGTAGCGGTCGAGCAGCGCGGCCGCCGCCGCGTACTCAAGGCTGAACTTCGCCTGCAGGCCGGTGTCGGGCCGGTGGTGGATGAGCGGCACCACGCTCGCCTCTGGCGTGCGCAGTTCGATGCGCCGCACGTCAGCCGGGTCGAGGCCGGTTGCGACAGCAAGGCCGGCCAGTGCGCTGATCGGGCGCTGGAGCGCGTAACAGCACGGGTAGATCTTGACGGCGAGCCCGTCCGGTACGGCGGGCCCGCTGGAGTCGACATCGCGTCCGGCGCCGACCAGGGGCAGCCAGGCGTCCAGCACGGAGTCATCCGCGTTAGCGCCGTCCGCGGCCAGGGTCGCGGCGCGCAGGCCGGCCTCTACCGCGAAGCCGACCTGCAGCGATTTCGCGTCGGTGCCGAAGGCCCGTTGCAGCCCGCCTGCGGCCGGCACGGCGAGCGCGAGCGCGGTAGCTATCTGGCTCGCGTCAAGACCGAGTGCCACAGCTGCGCCAGCCGCAGCGGCCGGAGCGCCAGCCGTGCAGGTCGCGTGCCAGCCGGCCGAGTAATGCGGCCAGCCGAGTGCGGTGCCGAGCCGAGCCATCACCCCGGCGGCGGCCAGGTATGCTCGCGCACCGCCGCCGGCTGCGAGCGCGGCCGGCACGCAGACGGCGCTGACGTGGGTGGTCGACGGCATATGCAGGTCGTCGAAGTCGAGCACGTGCCCGGCGGTCGCCCAGCGGCCGGCCTCGGTGAGACTGGCCGCGATCTTCGTGACCGGGTGGTCGCGCGCAGCTAGCGTAACCGCCACCGCGTCGAGCAGGGAGCGGTCGGCGAGCGCGAGGTCTGCCGCTGTCGGCTCCAGATCGTGCGCCCACTGGGCCAGCACGCGTGCTGTCGATGTCATCGTCGTCTCCGGCGGGGGACCGGCGGCCGCTACCGGATGCGACCGGCTCAGATCACCATACGGTGCTAGCCGACTGTGCCATTCGCGGGGCGATCTCCCTGACGGGTGCGGCCAGCGAGGTGACTACTGAGTCAATGATCACGCGGAAGTGGTCGGGCCGAAGCACCGCCACGGTGAGGGCGGCCGCGTCACCGTCGGCAAGCTCGGTGTACCTGACGGTGATGCCGATGGCAGAGTCGGCTGCCGGCAGCCGGAGGACCCCGGCCGCCCATGGCGGCGGCTGTTGCATCTCGATGCCCAGCGCATGCGGCACCAGCACCCGCTCGCCCGGCCTCGGGGCACCGCCGTGCGTTGCCGAGCGGGCTGGCGGCATCGGCAGTATGGCGTCGAGCGAGTCGGCTTCCGTTCCGTTCAGTGCGGCAAGAAAGGGCTCGGCGGCTGGGCCCGCGAGGTAACTAGTGGTCGCGGCAGCAGGCTCGCCGCCCACCGTCCAGAGCTTTTGCAGGATGCAGGCTTGCTCGCCTGTCGGGATGCCGAGCACCGACGCGATGTCGGCCGGAACCGGGTGCCATGCCACCGAGTGACTCTTGCAGCTCAACTGTCCGTGCAGCGGTTCGACACGGGCGACCAGGCCATGCTGGCCAGCCAGGTCGAACATGTACTCGGCCGGGCTGACCCGGCACGCGTTGCCATCGGGCAGTAGCCGGATAAGATGCCGCGCCGCGAGTTCGTCGATGGCAGCGGCGACCTGACGGGTGGTCACGTGATAACGCCGGGCGAGCACGCTCTGCCGGGGCAATGTCCAGCCGGGCTTGCGATGCGCGAGGGCGGCGGCGATCCGGTTGGCGAGCACCGCAGTAGCGTCCGGCGCGTCGTCGCTGCCGGTGGAGTCAGTGGCTGCCGGTTCATCGCTGACCGGGTCTTCCGGGCTGGCAGGTTCCGTGCTGGCCGGCCGGTATGGCGCTGGGTACCGTTGCCGCATCCGCCGCGTCCTTCCCGTTGCGAGTGGCCCCAAGCAGACACACACTATTAGGGAAGGCTGCAATAAGCCTCCGCAGTACCCGAGGACCAGCCGAGTAAACCGACGGGTAGGCCTGCGCTAACGCGGTGGCTGCAGCGGCTCATCGGCCTGCCGGTCAATGGCCCGGGCTAGTGCGTCAAGGGCGGGTATCGCCGCGATCAGCGCACGCCGCTGCTGCGCGGGCAAGGTTGACAGCGCCAGGTGCAAGAGGTCGGCGTTGGTCGCCTGCCAGGCGCGCACCGCTTTCCGGCCGGCCTCGGTCGCCGTCAGTTCGATAGCCCGCCGGTCGCTGTCGGCGCCCACCCGGCTCACCATCCCGTGCGCCACCAGAGCGTTGACGATCGTGGTTACCGTGTTCGGGCGCATATGCAGCAGCAGGGCGAGCTGACCGGGTCGGCCGCCCGGGTTCTCCACTACCGCGGACAGCAACTCCAGCTGGGCGACGGCCAGCGGGTTTTCCGGGTCAGCGACCCGTGCGCCACGGCGCAACGCCCGGCGGAGCCTGGCGATGCCGTCGGCGAGCGCATCCGGCTGGGCGGCGTGGCCGCCTGCCGGCAGCCCTGGCGCTGCTGCGGCCATAGCTCGCACTGGTAGACCTCCTGGTCAGAGATTAGCTATCAGTATAGTAGGGAAACTCCGTTGACCGGTCATTGATGGACTAGTCATTTCGGGTGGTTCCGAGATAGCTATCAGAGCACAGAGTGTGGCGGCCCGATCACCGCAATCCCTTTGCCCGCAGGAGCTTTCGATCTGTGTGACCGGTTTATTGAACCGGTAGCCCACCTGAGCTATTTGTACGATTCCGTCGGACACCGGATCCTCGGCCTGCCAGGATTTCGCAGGTCAGAAGTGTTAGGCCCGGCTCGCAGCTTGCCCTCCTGCCGAGTCACTGGGCGAGGAACCGGCGTAAGGCAGGTAGTGAAATCAGCCTCCTCATCTGAGTGGAAGAGCGGCAAGGCATCCCGGGCGACGGGGCGGCACCGGGCCCAACCGAGAGTTCGCAAGAGTATCAAGATCATCGCAGCGGCAGCGGTCACCGCCGGAGTCGCTGGTGCATTCGTGGGCTATCAGGCGGAGGCAGGTCTGCAGACGGATCCCGTCGCGAAGACCGTGGCCACCTATCACCGCCAGACGCTGAGCTCGCACGGTGTTCTGTCCGCTGCGGGATCCGCGGAGATGCTCCAGCAGCCTGCCGCGGCAGGCAAGAGCGACAAGACCGGCACGAGCAAGAGCAGCCGGAGCCGCAAGCCAGCACCGAAGGCGACGCGGCATTCAGTGAACACGGCGCACGCTCGTCGATCCGGCGGCAAGGCGAAGGCGCCCGCGCCGTCGGTGATCCCGCAGGGCGGCGGTCATTCAGCGTCGCCGTCGCCATCCCCGTCGTCGTCAGGCAGCGGCACTTCGAACCTGAAGTCGGCCGTGCAGAAGGACATCGCCAGCGGCAACTATGAGCTGGCCGTTGCCCAGTACCTGGTAGAGAACGGCTACTCGAAAGCAGGAGCCGCTGGCGTTGTCGGCTGTATAGCCGGCGAGTCCGCGGGCAACCCCGAGTCGGTCGGCTCCGGCGGCGGGGGACTGATCGGCTGGACGCCGCTCAGCTCGGCCGCGCCCAATCCGAACATCATCACGGGCAACCCCGCCAAGGACATGATGACGCAGCTCGCCGACCTGCTGTACTACGACTCCTCAGAGATCGGCCAGTCGCTGGTGAACCAGCTCAACGCCATCAGCAACCCGGTCTCGGCCGCCGACTTCTTCTCTGCGAATTTCGAGAAGCCGGCTGTGACGTACTCCGACGTAAGGCCGTCGACGGCACAGCAGATCTTCTCAGAGCTGGGCGGCTGATAAGCCGATAGCCGGCGGCCGCGGTCGCGGCCGCCGGCCTGGCGCTGGATATCCTCCTGCTGTGCCCCCGTAGGCAGGAAGGCGTCGGCAGTGCCAGATCCTGAGGAGGCCCCGGACGCGCAGGAAGCGCCGGAGGCGGGGGATACGCGGGGACAGCGATTCCCGTTCGGTACGGTCTGGGCGCCCAGCCGGCAGACGCCGCTCCGCCGGTTCTTGCGTACCGAGACAGCGAGCGCAGCCGTCCTGCTGGCAGCCACTCTTGCGGCGCTGGCCTGGGCGAACATCGACCCCGCAGGATACGCGGCCACCTGGTCCACGCAGCTGTCGATCAAGGTCGGCTCGGCCGGCCTGGTAGCCAGCCTGCACGATTGGGTGAACTCCGGGCTGATGGCGTTCTTCTTCCTGGTCGCTGGCCTGGAGGCGCGCCGCGAGTTTGACATGGGCGAGCTGCGCGACCGGCGGCGGCTGGCCCTGCCGCTTCTGGTCGGGCTGGGCGGGATGGTCGTGCCGATCGGCATCTATTTCGCCTTCAACGCCGGCCGGGCGTCCGCGAGCGGCTGGGGCACGGCGATGTCCACCGACACCGCGTTCGCGCTCGGCATGCTGGCTCTGGTCGGATCCGGGGTGCCCGACCGGGTGCGCACCTATCTGCTCACGTTCGCGATCGTCGACGACGTGGCTGGCATCGTCATCATCGCGCTCGCCTATAGCGGTCATATCGACGTGACCGCGCTCGCGGCCGGGGTGGTCATCCTTGCGGTGGTGGTTGTCGCCCGTGCGCGCCGCCTTCGCCACGGTGCCGTCTACCTTGCGCTCGGGGTCGGGGCCTGGATCGCATTCTTCTCCTCCGGTGTCGATCCAGTGATCGTCGGTCTGGTGATGGGCATGCTGGCCCTGGCTTACCCGGCAGCCCGAATCGACCTGGAGCAAGCGTCGGAGTCTTTCCGCCTCTTCAGGGAGCAGCCGACACCGGAACTGGCCAGCCAGGCGCGGGAGAGCGTACGGATGGCGCTATCACCCAACGACCGGTTGCAGCAGCTCTTCCACCCGTGGACCAGCTACCTGATCGTCCCGCTGTTCGCGCTGGCGAACGCCGGGATTCACCTCAGCGCCAGCTTCCTGGCGCATGCCTATGCTTCCCCGGTCACGCTGGGAATCCTGGCCGGCTACGTCATCGGCAAGCCGGTCGGCACCGTGGCGGCGGCGTGGCTGATTGCCAGGATCAGTCG
>DATMMA010000170.1:0-4146 GCA_035570295.1 Streptosporangiaceae bacterium | reverse complement strand
GCGGTAGCCGGCGTAGCCAAGCCCGGCGACCACGAACGACAGCAGCAGCATCACGGTGGCCAGCGCATTGAGCGCGGGTCCGCCGTTACCGCCATGCTGCGTGGAGTAGATGATCACCGACATCGGCGTGTTGGTCGCGTTGGAATACAGGAGGTCGACGACGACGAAGTCGTCGATGACGCCGGCGAAGACCAGAATCGCGGACGCGAAGATCGCAGGCGTCAGCAGCGGCAGCATGACCCGGCGCATGGTCTGGAACTGCGTGCAGCCGAGGTCGGCCGATGCTTCCTCGTACTGCCTGCCGATCGTGACCAGCCGCGCCTGGACGAGGATGGCCGGCCAGCTCACGTTCCAGGTCACCAGCCCAAGCACCTCCGCCCAGTTGCCGAGACCGACTTTGTCGAGGCCGGGCATCTTGGTGAAGATGAAGAACAGCGCCACCCCGAAGATAAGCTCGGGCACCACGAACGACAAGATCATGATGAAGTTGAAGCTCGACGGCAGCACGCCGCGCCACCGGTTGATGCCGAGCGCGAACGCCACCCCGATCGGTACCGCGATGAGCGTCGTGTACGCCGACAGCTTCAGCGTCTCGAACATGGCGCTGTGCAGCTGCGGGTTGTGCCAGATCGAGTTGACCTTGTCGCCCCAGTACCAGCGCCAGGTCAGGCCCTGGTAGGTCGCCTGCGACTTGCCCGTGTTGAACGAGAACAGGACCGCCACGGCGATCGGCGCGAGCGACCAGACGAGGTACAGCCAGGTGAAGCCCTCAAGGAACCACGGATGCCGCCACGGGTTACGGAAGAACCGGGACTTAGACACCCTCGTTGCGGGTACAGACGAGACTTGCTCTGTGACTGCTGCGCTGCTCATGACGCCGCCTGGGATGCCCGGTTGGTTTGCACCACGTAGTAGATCATCGGCACCAGCAGGACCAGCAGGACGATCAGCGACAGGATCGCGCCCTGCCCAGCGGACGGCTGACTGAGCTGTCCCTGGATCAGGTTGCCGATCATCGAGGTGTCGCGCGCGCCGGACAGCAGCTGGTTGGTGTAGTAATCGCCGAGCATCGGCAGCACCGTGATGAGCATGCCAGTGAGGATCGCCTGGCGTGACAGCGGCAGCGTCACCCGCCAGAACGTCCATGTCCGGCCGAGGCCGAGATCGCGGCCTGCCTCGATGAGGGACGGATCGATCCGGTCCAGGCCTGCGTACAGGACCAGGATCAGGTACGGGATGTAGCCGTACACCAGGCCGAGTATCACCGTGTAGGAGTGGCCGCCGAGCCAGTCGGGCGAGCCGAGGCCGACGAACGACAGGACCTTGTTGATATAGCCGTTGGTCTGCAGCAGATCGATCCAGGCGAGCATCCGCATCATGTAGCTGATCCAGAAGGGCGCGATCAGCAGGACCAGGAAGATGCCTTTGCGGCGGCCGGCGAACCTGGCGACGAAGTAAGCCGCCGGATATGCGATCAACAGGCTCAGCAGCGATGCGACCGCGACGTACCAGATGGTGCGCCAGGCGATCGCGCCGGCGAAGGCGCCCGATCCGAACAGGTCGCGCCAGACGTTGGTCAGGTTCGCTGAGCTCCAGGTGAACGGGTTGTAGACGGCGACCGGGGACTCGGTTTGCCGGTCCAGCTTGCCCTCGCCAATCGCGAGCATCGCGTAGAAGGGAACGACGAACAGGACGACGAGCCAGATCATGCCTGGCGCGGCGAGCAGGACCCAGAACCACCTGTTCGGCTGGAATGCCGCGGACGACCGGCCGGTCCGCCTGGTCGGCCCGGCGCCGGGCGCCCTCTCCAGCTCCTCGGGCGGTAGGTGGGCCACGGCTAGATCCCGTTGCTCACGACGAGGTAGGCCTGCTGCCACAAGGCGTCAGCGTCGACCGGGAGCTGAAGTTCCCCGATGCCGCGGCGGAAATCTGACGGCACAACGGCGGTGGATATCAAGCTCGGCGGCAAGATCTTCTCCTTCACCAGCAATTGCGGGGTGATGGTGGTCACCGGCTGCATGTAGCCGTTAAAGCCGATGTTCTCGAGCACGACAGGCTCGTCGAGCATGTAGTTCAGGAACAGGTGCGCCAGCACCGGGCTGGACGCCGACCGGAGCACTGTATTGGTGTCGTTGGCAATCGGGCCCTTGCCGTCCTTAGGGAACCAGTAGCCGACGACCTCTACCGGCACGCCCTTGGGCATATAGCCAGCCGCGGCGGCCATGTCTCCCGACCAGGCGTGGTGGATCCAGATCTGCCCGTCGGGGACCTCGCTGTAGTCGTTGTTGTCGATCTGCATGTCGACCGCATCGGCGAGCTGAAGCAACGTCTGCCGGGACAGATCGATCTGGCTCTTGCTCGTGGTGTTGAGGTCGTAGATGCCGTTCATCATCAGGCCGAGGCTGATGTCTTCCCGGTAGTCGTCCAGGAGCGCGATCTTGCCCTTGTACTTGGGCTGGAAGAACATCTCGCGCCACGGGTTGCGCATGGCGTAAGGGTTCTCGTGCACCTTGTCCTTACGCCAGGAGATGCCTGTCGTGTAGATCGTGTACGGCACCGTGTACTGCCAGCCGCGGTCGTAGTACGGATTCAGGAAGTCCGGCCACGCCTGGGTGATGTTCGGGATGTAGCTGTGGTTCAGCGGCTGGATCAGCTTGCCCTCGATCAGGTCGCCTAGCACGTCCACGGTGGCGCCCATGAGAACGTCGAACTTCAGCCCGCTACGCAGCTTGGAGAGCGCTTCGTTCATAGTGTTGAACGTGGTCACCTGGACCTTGCAGTTGTACTTCTTGGCGAAGTTGTTGACGCAGGCCTGGTTGATGTAGGCGACCCAGTTGTAGACCTGTAGGGTGGCGCCCGTCTCCGGCTGCAAGCCGTCGGGAATGGCCTTGTCGCCAGCGACTGGCCAGGTCACTGGCTTGTCGCGGCGCGGCAGCGGGATGTTGTTCGGCCCGACCAGGTAGGCCGCGCAGGCGTCGAGCAGCGTAGCGCCGCCACCTGCCGCCAGCGCCGCGGCGAGACCGCGCTGGATCGCCTGGCGGCGGGAGAGTCCGGGCCGTCGGCGGGTGCCGTCCGGCTGCCAGCCCTCTCTTGGGTGCATCTACCGCCGCCTTCCGCCTGGCGGGCACTAGCTCGACGTACGCGGGGGGTGCCAGCTGCGCGTTTCGCGAGACTCGTTGCCCTGTCGCATTACCCGCCCAGAATGTCCCGGTGCGCGGCACCGCGCAAGACTTTCGAGGTAACCTAGCTCACATTTTCTTCTGATTCAGTTGGATTATGGCCGCACGGCTGCCGCAAAGGTCGCGAAGTTGCCGATGAACCTGTCGATATCGGCCTCGTCGTGCTGGACCGACATCAGCCACTGCTCGATCTTGCCCCACGGCGGCAGGAAGACGCCGCCGTTGTGCTGGTAGAGCCAGTGCGCGTGACTGAAGGAGTCCCGGACGTCGAGGAAGTCACGGAAGTTCCGTACCGGTCGGGCCGAGAACACCACGCAGCCCTTCGCGCCGACGGACACGACCCGCGCGTTGAGCTGGTTCCGCGTGATCTCGCGCTCCAGCCCGTCGACTGCCCGGAGGCGCAGCTTCTCCAGCCGCTCGTAAGCATCCGGGGTGGCGACCTCGGTCAGCATCGCTCGGCATGCGGCCATGGCGAGCGGGTTGCCGTTGAAGGTGCCGACCATCTCGTAGTCGCCGTTGGCGACGTGCGCCATGACCTCGTGCGTGCCGCCGATGGCGGCCACCGCGACGCCACCGCCGATGGCCTTGGCCAGGCAGACGATGTCAGGCGTGACGCCAGTGACGCCCGTCGCGCCGCCCGGCCCGGCTGTCAGCCCGGTCTTGACCTCATCGAAGGTCAGCAAAGCGCCGTGGGCGTGCAGCAGGTCCTTCAATGCGGCCAGGAAGCCAGGCTCGGGCAAGATGATGCCGGCGTTCATCATGATCGGCTCAAGGATCATGCCAGCTATCTGGCCAGGATTTTCCTCCAGCCGGAGCCTGACAGCGTCCAGGTCGTTGAAGCCGACAATCAGCGTGAGATCAGTGATCGCTCGCGGAATGCCAGTGCTGGACGGCACGCTGCGCGGGCGGGCGATGGGGCCTCGGTCGTCCTCCGGTGAGTCGGGGCAGACGGATACCTGGACCGAAT
>DATMMA010000169.1:0-8584 GCA_035570295.1 Streptosporangiaceae bacterium | reverse complement strand
CCAGCAGCCTGGCTCTGAGCGCCGGACGAGCGAGCGGTGGCCGTTAGCGATCCGAGGATCTGCTGGCTGATTTCCCGGCCGCGAGTAAACGCCGCCGCCACATAGTCTGAGAAGCCGTTGTTTACCATCGCGGCGACGTCCGGGTCGGCGTACGGGGTAAGGAACATCGGCTCGGCCTTGGTGACCCGCCCGAGTTCGTCGAGCCATGAGCGGGCTGCGCTCGCCCCGCGCGGCTGCGTACTGCCGCAGCCGGCCAGGGCGTTGACGTTCGCCAGCAAGGCAGGGTCGACCGCCCAGGTAACGCCGTCGTTGGCGGACAGGCTCTGCGCCTGCCCGGACCTGACGGCGTGGTTCTGGGAAGTCCGGTCCGATCCGGCCGCCGCAGAGTAATCGTCGGCGGTGCCCGTCGAATCCTGTCCGGCCGCGAGAAGCTGGCCGAGCCGACCGCTAGTGCGCAAGCTCGCGGCCAGCTCCTGCGCCTGAGAACCCTGGCAGCTGCGTTGCCAGGGCGGACCGAGCAGCGGCTTGTCAATCAGTGGCATGACCCAGGAGATCTTCGTCGGGGCCGGGATGGATGAGCCGAACGGGCCCTTCTTGGCTGGCACGTAGGGCAGGTACGTGTTAGTAGCGGCAAGCACCCGGGTCGGCGCAGTTTGCGCCTGGGCGGTCAGCGGGTACACGCCGAACCTTTTCATGCCGATCGAGTTTGCCTTCACCTTGACGGACCAGGGGTCCGTGCTGCCTGGCTGCAACTCGCGGCCGGGCTTCCAGGTGCCCCGCGGCACCGGCGTGCTGGCAAGCTCGCCCTGGCCGGTCCTGCCTGGCCGCAACTTGGCTGAGGTGCTGACTGGCGTGCTCGACGCGAGCAGACCCACCGACAAGTTGCTGATCGGCTGCCGCGAGGAGTTAGTCACCGTGCCGGTCACGGTGATTGTGGTGCCCGGCCCGGCCTGCTGCGGCGACATGCCAGTGATGGCGATGCTGACCTGGCTCTGCGCGAACCGTTTTCCGGCCGCTGCGGCAGCGGGAGCCTGGCTCGCGAGCAGGGCGGCTGGCATCCCGATCGCGGCTAGTGCGAGCGAAGCCGCCAGAGCCCGGCCCGCGCGCGGTGCTCTGGCGCGGCCAGCGCGCCGCGGCGTGGTCCGCTTGCCGGCCGACCTGCGGGACACGCCACCGCCCGTTGCCATCAGCCGGGCAACCGGAACCTCGCGGGATCCGTGCTGCGGTGACATGTCCAGAATGCTATTGCGGCCAGCCGGGTGCCCGAGGCCGCGCTGCGGCGAATGCTCGGTTCCATCTGCGCTGGGCAGTATTCTGCGACACATCCTCCGGGCTTCCCGGCTCTAAGGTTTCCCACAGGCTACGCGCAGGACTTAATCTCGATGGCCGTGCCAGATCCAGATTCGCTGAAGAAGCGCCAGTTGCAGGCTGCCGCTGCGTTGCTTGCCACCATTTCGCCGCTCGCCGACGAGCTAGGCGGCCTGTTCGCTGCAGCCGGTCATGAGCTTGCCCTCGTCGGCGGGCCGATCAGGGACGCGTTCCTCGGGCGCAGGTCCGGTGACTTCGATCTCACCACGGACGCGCCGCCCGACCGGGTACTGGAGATCACCCGCGACTGGGCTGACCAATTCTGGACGATCGGGATCGACTTTGGCACCGTGGGGCTGCGCAAGGGCAACTCGATATTCGAGATCACTACGTACCGCACCGAAAGCTACGACCGGACCTCCCGCAAGCCGGAGGTGTCGTATGGCCGGTCGCTCGAAGTCGACCTGTCCAGGCGCGACTTCACTGTCAACGCGATGGCGGCACGGCTGCCCGGGCACCAGCTGGTCGACCCGTTTGGCGGCCTTGCCGATCTGCAACACAAGCTGCTGCGTACGCCGGGCACGCCGGAGGCGTCGTTCACCGATGACCCGCTGCGGATCTTGCGCGCCGCGAGGTTCACCGCCCAGCTCGGATTCACCGTGGTGCCCGAGGTCCGGGCGGCGATGACCCGGCTTGCCGGGCTCGTCGCTCCGCCCCAGGTCTCGGCCGAGCGGGTCGAGGGCGAGCTGACGAAGCTGCTGCTGTCCCCGCTGCCCGGCGGCCCCGCAGCCGGCATCGCGCTGCTTGTCGACACCGGGGTGGCCGACCAGGTGCTGCCAGAGGTTGCGGCGCTACGGCTGGAGTCGGACGAGCACTTCAGGCACAAAGACGTCTACCAGCACTCGCTGACAGTGCTAGCCCAGGCGATCGAGCTGGAGGAAAAGTACGGCCTGCAGCCCGACATCGTGCTCCGGCTCGCGGCGCTTCTGCATGACATCGGCAAGCCGCGGACCCGGTCCAAGCTGGCAGACGGGCGGGTCGCCTTCCACCACCACGAGGTCGTCGGGGCGAAGATGGCCCGGAAGAGACTGGCAGCGCTGCGCTACAGGAAAGAGATCGTGACGGATGTCAGCGAGCTGGTCGAGCTGCATTTGAGATTCCATGGTTATGGCGAAGGCGGCTGGACGGACTCGGCGGTCCGCCGCTACGTGACGGACGCCGGACCGCTGCTGACCCGGTTGCATGCCCTGACCAGAGCGGACTGCACGACCCGGAACCGGGCCAAGGCGCTGCGGCTGGCGCAGGCGTACGACGGCCTTGAGGCGCGCATTGCCGAGCTTGCCGCCCAGGAGCAGCTGGACAACATGCGGCCAGATCTGGACGGCAACGAGATCATGTCCATCCTGGATATCCCGCCAGGGCCGTTGGTCGGCCGGGCCTACAAGCATCTGAAGGAGCTGCGGATCGAGGCGGGGCCGCTCGGGCGCGAGCGGGCCGTTCAGGAATTGCTGACCTGGGCCGCGTCGGCCGGGATCGTGCCGCCGGCGCCGGGCCCGGCGGAGTGACGGCCGGTGAGCCAGTAGCCTGCCGCCACCAGGGCGTACCCCACGGCGATCACCCCGATGAGGGTCGGAGAATGACCGCTCGGCGGCATGAAGGGCACGCTGATCAGCGCGCCGACCGCGAACGTGATGTTGAACATCATGTCGTAATAGGAAAATGCCCGGCCGCGGTAGTCGTCGGGCAGCTGCTCCTGCAAGATCGTGGTGGCGCAGATCGCGATGCCCTGTCCGGCCAAGCCGAGGAAGAAGCCCATGACGATGTAGCCGACCTGATTGAAGGTCGCGCCGAGGAAGCCGGTCACCACCGCGCTGGCAGCCAGCATGACGGTGATGTAGGCCGGCTTGGTCAATCGCCTGGTGACGGGGGGAGTGACCAGTGCAGCGCAGAAGTAGCCCAGCGCGACGGCCGCGACAAGGTAGCCATAGTGCGCCTCCGCCGTGCTGGGCTTCACTCCGCGATAGAAGAAATTCCGGTACAGCAGGATCGACATGAGGAACAAGATCCCGTAAAAGAACCGGTTACCGCCGGTGGCGCCGAGGGCGGTCGACGGGCCGCGGCGCGTTGCGATGTGGCGGACACCTTTTGCCAGGCCGACCGCGACCACCCGGAGTTCGCTCAGCACCCGGCCCGGCTTCGCCTGGTCCGGCTCTCGTACCGGGCCGAGCAAGTCTCGCTGCATAGTCCTGGCCACCAGGCTTGCGGCCACGTAGCACGCTCCAGCGGCCAGCAGGGTTATCGATGCGCCCGCCTCGGTATCGCCGGTGGCCGCGTTCACGCCGAGCCCGACGATCCCGCCGAGCGCGGCCAGGGTACCGCCGACGGTGGGTGACACCGCGTTCCCCATCACGAGCTTGTCCCCGGCGACCACGTGCGGGAGCGCGGCGGACAGTGAGGACAGGAAGAACCTGTTCACGCCCAGCACCAGCAGCACCGCAACATAAAGCGGCACTCCCAGGTTCCCCGACGCCATCAGCGCAGCGGTCGCTACGACAAACAATGACCTCAGCAGGGCTGAGTAGGTCAGGATCTGGCGCCGGGACCAGCGGTCGATGAAAACCCCGGCGAAGGGGCCGATCAGCGAGTAGGGCCCGTACAGGACGGCAAATGCCGCTGCGCCTCGCGCCGGGTTCGGGAACGTCGAGACATTGAAGAATACGTACGTGCCGAGTCCGGCAGTAAAGATGCCGTCACCGGTCTGGGAGATCATCCGGGTGGACAGCAGCCGGCGGAAATCTCGCTCGGCCCACACGATGCGCAGATCGTGCACGAACGAACTCCTGGTCGCAGGCCTTCCGGGCGCGCCAGGCGGTGGCTCCTGCGCTGGAGCTGGCGCTGCCGGATGCGGCTCCTGCCACGACACTCGCTCAGCCTATTGGGCAGTCCTCCTCGGGGGCCAGCGCGGCACTCTCGCAGCGCCAATCCAGAAACGGCTGCCGCTCTGCCATGACACCGGCCCCGGCGGAGCCACCTCCGTTCGGACGAACCGGCCGAACTGGGAGCGAGCGGGCTGCCCTGGCGCAGAAGTGCGCGTTCCCGGCCCTAACGGGCTTGACCCTGCCGGGGGACGCCGATGGGAGCCACGGCCCAAGGGGCCCTGGCTCCCATCGGAAAGCAGGCGGTTAGCGGTCGAGTTCGCCGCGGATGAACTTGTCGACCGCATCGCGGGCGACGTCATCGCTGTACTGCTCGGGCGGGGACTTCATGAAGTACGAGGAAGCGGACAGGACCGGGCCGCCTATCCCGCGGTCCTTGGCGATCTTGGCGGCGCGGACCGCGTCGATGATCACGCCGGCCGAGTTCGGCGAATCCCAGACCTCGAGCTTGTACTCCAGGTTCAGCGGGGTGTCCCCGAAGGAGCGGCCCTCGAGCCGGACGTAAGCCCACTTGCGGTCATCTAGCCACGGCACGTGGTCGGACGGCCCGATGTGGACGTCCGCCTTGGCCATCTCATGCGGGATCTGCGAGGTCACCGACTGCGTCTTTGAGATCTTCTTGGACTGCAGGCGCTTACGCTCCAGCATGTTCATGAAGTCCATGTTCCCGCCGAAGTTCAGCTGGTAGGTGCGCAGCAACTCGACGCCGCGGTCCTCGAACAGCTTGGCCAGCACGCGGTGGGTAATGGTGGCGCCAACCTGGGACTTGATGTCGTCGCCGACGATCGGCAACCCGGCTCGGGTGAACTTAGCCGCCCATTCCGGGTCGGACGCGATGAACACCGGCAGTGCGTTCACGAACGCGACGCCCGCATCGATGGCGCACTGCGCGTAGAAGCGATCCGCCTGCTCCGAGCCCACCGGCAGGTAGGAAACGAGCACATCGGCCTGGCAGTCGCGCAGCACCTGGACCACGTCGGCCGGCTGCTCGTCCGATTCGGTGATGATCTCCTGGTAATACTCGCCGAGCCCGTCCATCGTCGGCCCGCGCTGCACGATGACGCCGCTCGGTGGCACATCGCAGATCTTGATGGTGTTGTTCTCGCTGGCCACGATGGCCTCGGTGATGTCCCGGCCGACCTTCTTGGCATCCACGTCGAAGGCGGCGACGAACTCGATGTCGCGGACGTGATACGGGCCGAACTGGACGTGCATCAGGCCCGGTACCCGGCTCGCCGGGTCGGCGTCCTTGTAGTACTCAACACCCTGAACGAGGGAACTTGCGCAGTTCCCGACGCCCACGATGGCTACCCGTACCGAACCCATGAGGATTGCTCCTTATCTTGTGCCGCGCAGCGACGATCGCTCGCCGGTCCTTAGGCGACGGTTGCCGCTCCGCCGCTCTATCTATTTCCCCCGGACGGGCTGCCGGGCGGGGGACCCGACTGCCGCTCCGAGGCGATCAGCTCATTCAGCCAGCGGACGTCCCGCTCGACTGACTCCAGGCCGTGCCGCTGAAGCTCCAGCGTGTAGCTGTCGACCCGCTCCCGGGTCCTGGTGGCCGCCGCGCGGAAGCCATCGAGCCGCTCTTCCAGCCTGCTGCGGCGGCCTTCGAGTATCCGCATCCGCACTTCGGCCCGGGTCAGGCCGAAGAAGGCGAAGTGCACGCCGAAGCCGTCGTCTTCCCAGGTAGCCGGCCCGGACTCGCCAAGCAGGTCGTTCAGTCGTTCCTTGCCCTCTGCCGTCAGCCGGTAGACGATCTTGGAACGGCGCGGCCGGTCGAGCGGCTTGCCGAGGCTGCCGTCCGTCACCGCGTCGTCGGCGATCAGGCCCTTGCCGAGCAGGTCCTTCAGCGCCGGGTACAGGGACCCGTAGCCAAACGCCCGGAAGGCGCCGAGCAGGGCGTTCAGCCGCTTGCGCAGCTCGTACCCGTGCATCGGGGTCTCGTGCAGAATGCCGAGAACCGCGAGCTCGAGTACGCCAGATCGCTGGTTGCTCATACCCGCTCGCACCTCACATTCCACGCACGGCTACCATCGTGGGCAGCTTTCGCCCTTGATGCATCGCGTTGACCGTTCGCCGTGGACCGCCGGCGCTCGTCAGTTAGCCGGAAGTCGCGCGGTTTCGGTAGCAAGCGACCTGTCAGGTCGATGTATCGAGTTGATACATCGAAACGATATGCGGTCCGGGCTTCCGCCGCAAGTCCGGGCTGCTTGCTGGCTCGCATCGGCCGCGGCCCGGGCCCGCTGGTAAGCGATGACCAGTCAAGTCTCCTGTCATGAGCAGTTCCGTCGTAACCTGTCGGGCATGAGGCGATCGGTCGTTGACTACGGGCTAGCCCGGCGGGCGACGCTCGCCTCCGTGCTCTCCGGCCGCACGACCATCACCGACGTGTGTGATGCGCACCCGTACCTGCTGCGCGCCGCCAAGTTCCACGGCGAGGCGACCGATATCACCTGCCCGATCTGCCGTAAGACGAAGCTGACCCACGTCACCTACGTTTACGGCGACGAGCTGGGGCGCTACGAGGGCCGTGTGAAACGCGGGCCAGAACTGGACGAAATGGCCGCCGAATATGCGGAGTTCCAGGTCTACGTCGTCGAGGTCTGTCAGAGTTGTGCTTGGAACCACCTCGCGTCGTCCTATGTTCTAGGCACCGGCGAGCCGACTCCCCGGCGCAGTCGGCGTGCCAGGGCCGGCGAGTAACCGGTCGGATCGAGCGCACATCGATCGCCAATCGCGGCCGGTCGGCTGCGAGAGTGTTGCAATACGTGCCGGGAGGGGAACTACCGCCAGGTAACGTGTCTTGTCTGGCGAACCATTGCTCGCTTGCGACCACTCCTGACCCCCGACCAGTGAGGACGCGTGAGTAATCCAGACTTGTCCGGGCCGTACTGGCAGGACCAGGGCGATGCCGGTTATGGCTCAGCCCGTCGCGCCAGCGCCGAACCGTCGCGCCAGCAATCGGCATGGGATGACGGTGGCGGCTTCTGGCGCGATGACCGCAGCGCTGGCCGCGCCGGACGCGATGACCGCAGCGCTGGCCGCGCCGGACGCGATGACCGCAACGCTGGCCGCGCCGGACGCGATAACCGCCAGCCCCGCGATCAGGGCGACCGGTACCGCGACAGCCAGGTGCCCGCGCGCGGTTCGCGGCGACCCGCAGCCGGCGGTACTCCCGGCGCCAGCGACGGATCCTGGGCGAATATGCTCGCGGGCCGCTCGCGGCGCGAACCGCAACAGGACGACAACTGGGGCTCGCATCGGGGCTCTGGGCGGTCGGCAAGCAGGGCGCGTCGCTCGGCTGACAGCGATCGCGGGGACTGGACGGGCCGGCTGAGCCAGACCGCCGGCGACTTGCGGAGCAAGCTCGGCAATATGCGCACGCGTGCGGCGGCCAGTCTTGGCGGTGACCGCGGGCAGGCCGCATGGCGCGGTGCTGAGGAGGGCGACTACGGGCGCGGTGCCGCGGCAGGCAACGGCGCGGGCGGGAACGGGTCTTTTAACAGTGCCCGTGGCACGGGCAGGCGCGGGCTTGCCGGGGCCGCGAACAACGACGATTGGGCCCAGCAGGGCAGCGGGCCGCGGGCCGGATCGGCGGCCTGGAGCAGCCGGTCCTCAGGGGAGGCCGGACCGGGCCGCGGTGCACGCCGGGCCTCGCATGCCGGGGGGTACGGTGCTGGTCACTACGGACCTGGTGATTACGGGCCTGGTGATTACGGTGCCGGTGAATACGACAGCCGGACGGCGGCCGGTCGCACGGCCCTGCGTGAGCCATCCGGGGATTTCTGGAACGAGCCTGACGGGACCAGCCGCGGGCAGCGGTCCAGGATCGCGGAGCGGCAGTTCACGCGCGGCGGCGGGAACGGGCATGGCGGCGGGGGTCACGGCGGAGGCCGCTCGCACCGCGGCGGGCCGGGCGGCCGCGGCGGTGGATTCAAGAACTGGCTGCTCTACGGGCGCTGGTGGCGGCACTGGACGTTGAAGAAAGCGCTGGCGGTAGTGGGCGCCGGGATCGCCGCGTGCTTCCTGCTGGGCATCGCGGGCTTCTTCATCCTCTACGAGATGACGCCGATCCCCAAGGCCACGGACATCGCCAAGTGGCAATCGTCGACCGTGTACTTCGCCAACGGCAAGCAGATGGGTACCTTCGACACCACAGTCGGCGGGGTAACCATCGACCGCATGCTGCTGACTCCGGCACAGATACCTGGGCTGATGACGCATGCGATGACGGCCGCGGAGGACCGGCACTTCTACACCGAGGGCGGAGTCTCGCTTACCGGTCTGCTGCGTGCCGCGTACGAGGACATCAAGGGCAACGGCAACCTGCAGGGTGG
>DATMMA010000168.1:0-5250 GCA_035570295.1 Streptosporangiaceae bacterium | reverse complement strand
CTGGTGGCCGGGCTCATGCCGCTGATCGGCCCGGTGCCCCTGCCAACCAAGCCAGCCTCAGCCTCCGGCTTAAGGCATGCGAGTGCACGCTCTCCGAACTGTCCGGCTAGGCCTCTGAGAACTGTCCGGCGAGTTGGATCGCCACCACAGACTCTCCGGCAGTGTGCTTGACATGGGAGGACAGCAGCGACTGGCATCGCGCCCGGTACGTGGCCAACCTGTGCGACAGCTGCCAGGTCCAGGGGCAGGCTGCGGGCGCACGTCGAACCAGGTCTCGAGCACGAGTCGGTGCTCGGGCAGTCTCAGCGCGCCCAACAGCATCGGGCCGTTTCTGGCAGGAAACATCTGGCATTCCCGCGCCGACCGGATCCCGTATGAGGTGAAGATCAGGTGGCCGGCTTGGCGGGATCGCCACCTTCGGCGCCGGGCTTGGCCTGCTGGTCTGCCTCGGTCGCTGCCTGCTGCGCCTGCGCCAGCACCTCCTCGGCTACGGCGCGCATCGTCAGGCGGCGGTCCATCGAGGTCTTCTGGATCCAGCGGAATGCCTGAGCCTCGGTCATCCCCCGGCTGTCTTGCAGCGCGCCCTTCGCCCGGTCGAGCAGCTTGCGGACCTCCAGCCGCTCGCGCAGGCTGGCGGCCTCGGCGTTCAGGGCCGCGATCTCGGCAAACCGGCTGGCAGCTACCTCGATCGCCGGGACCAGGTCGGCCTTCGTGAAGGGCTTGATGAGGTAGGCCATCGCACCAGCCTCGCTGGCCCGCTGAACCAGGTCGCGCTGCGAGAACGCGGTCAGGATGATGACAGGGGCCACCTGGTTCGCGGTGATCCGCTCCGCCGCGGAGATGCCGTCGAGTCCCGGCATCTTGACGTCCAAGATCACGAGATCGGGGCGAAGTTCCTCGGCCAGCTTCACGGCGGCCTCGCCGTCGGTAGCCTCGCCTGCTACTACGTAGCCCTCCTCCTCCAGCATCTCGCGCAGATCAAGCCTGATCAGCGCCTCGTCCTCGGCAATCACGACGTTGAAGGGGCTTTTGGTCACGTGCAGAGCGTACCGAAAACCCGGTACATTGACGTTCAGCGCCCTGCCGCCGGCAGGTGAGCCCCGGTATTCCAACTGGCAGAGAACGCGGTCTCAAACACCGTGCAGTGTGGGTTCGACTCCCACCCGGGGCACAAACGGATCCTGTCATCTGGTTCGCCGGCCTGCAGACCCCGGCGCGAAGGCAGTCTTTAACCCAGTTCGTACCGGGCCCGGCGCCCGGCCTCGGCGAAGCCAGCCCTGCGATAGAGCCTGATCGCGGCGGGGTTGTTGGTGGCGACCGTCAGCCAGCAGGTTTTGAATCCCGCGGTCGCAATGCCTGACATCGCGGCCGCCAGCAGGGCATTGCCAATGCCGCACTGCCGCCAGCGCGGGACTACGCCCATCTGCGCGATCCAGTTCGCGCTAATGATCTGGAAGCCTGCCGGATCGCCCGCCCCGTCCACTGCCAGCCTGCACAGAGCTGGAGCGAAGCCATCGTCCTGCGTCGTCCGGGCCAGCCAGTCACGCTCTGACCAGCCGGGGAAGCCCGGACGATCACGGAACGCGCCGTCGTATGCAGCGAAGAACGCGGGCGCTAAGTCGGCTGTCCAGGCTCTGAGTTCCAGGCCCGCCGGCAGGTCTATGGCCGAGCGCGTCGCCTGAGGAAGTTCGGCCAGGCCTGCCGACATCACTAGCTCGGCGAAGACTTCTCGCAGCCCTAGCCGCGCGTACAAGCGCATGGCCGACTCGCCGACCGATTCGGCAGTTATGAGCAGTGGCGCGCCGCCCGCAGCAGCCACCGTCCAGCCGAACAGCCGCCTGCCCAGGCCGCGACCGCGAAAGCCAGGACTCACCGCACCGGACGCCGTTACCCGCCCATCGCGCTCGGCTCCCAGTGCGGCTGCCGCGACGAGGCCACCGTCAGCGAACCAGCCGGCGCCCGGTCCCGCGAGATATTGCCTGCCAATGAATGGCTCACTGGCCGCATCCGGCAGGCCGCCGTCGGTGTCCAGGCACCGACGCACCAGCGCCTGCAGCGCGGGCGCGTCGCGGCTGACCAGCGCCCGCTGCGAGAGACCCGGCTGCGCCACCCGGCGATTATGGCCGCTGGCGCGCAACGACCGCGACGTAATTTCCGTGCTGCCGCCCGCCGGCTCGGTACCAGCGCTCTGCGGCACCGGGTGGAGCGCAGCGCCGGACTTCAGTGGTGGAGTTGAGGGCCGGGCACCGCGCCGGGCGGCGACTCGCCGCTATCACCGCTTTCGCCGGTGCCCGTGAGGCCGGTGCCCGTCGGCCCAGTACCGGTCAGCCGGGTACCCGTCAGCCCGGTGCCCGTCAGGCCGGTGCCCGTCAGGCCGATCCGGCCAGCCGTGGCCTGACTCGACCGCGGTCTGAGCATCCGGTGCCGGGCCGGTGGTTCCTCCGGCTGGAGCAGCGCCCGCAGCCGCCGGCGATGGTCGACGACGGCCAGGTAGCAGGCGGCCAGCGCCAGGATCAGCACCATCGCGATCACGTTGGACCGCAAGCCCGCCAGGCGCGCTGAGTAATCGATGCGAGTCATCTCGATCGCCGCTCCGGCGGCCGCCCACGTCGCCGCGTACAGCGCGAACGCGAGACCGCCAGACAGCAGGTACCGGCGGATCAGGTAGCTGATCCCGAGCGCGATCAGCACGTCAACCGCCGACTGGTAGAGGAACAGCGGCTGGAAGGTGGCAGCGGCCTGGTAGCCGGCCACTCGGTGCTGCGGGCCTATCGCCACAGCCCAGGGAAGTCCCGACGGCGGTCCGTACAACGTCTGGCTGAACCAGTTGCCCCAGACCGAGATCGCCTGGCCGACGGCCAGGGCGGGCGCTGCGGCAAGCGCCACCGGGCGGATGTCGATGCCGGTCCAGCGGCAATAGGCCCACGCCGCGAGCGCGCCCGCAGCGACCGCGCCGGCCACGCCCATCCCGCCTTCCCAGACGCGCAGCGTGTTCGTCCAGTCACGGCCAGGACCGAAGTACCGGTGCAGATCAGTGAGCACGCTGAAGATGCGCGCGCCTACCAGGCCGGCCGGGACAGCGATAGCGGCCAGGTCAAGAATGGTGCCGGGCTTGCCGCCTGCCTTCCGGTAGCGCCGATCAGTGAGCCAGAGCGCAACGGCCACGCCAGCGACCATGCACAGTGCGTAGGCGCGAACCGGCAAAGCGCCCAGGTGCCACAGAGCGCTTGACGGGCTCGGCAGGTAAGCCACCGGCATGCTTGGACGTTACCCGCCAGCCGCCGCCAGGGCGGCATCAGATGCCCGTGCGCCTCTTTCCGGGCATCGCACTAGTCCTCACCGCAACGGCCCGGCCGCCGACGTGATGGCAGCCGGAAGCGTGGTCGCGCCGCACAGGTAGGCGTCGACTGCGGCCGCGGCTGACCTGCCCTCGGCGATTGCCCAGACGATCAGGGACTGCCCCCGGCCCATGTCACCGGCCACGAAAACGCCGGGCACTGACGTTGCGAACGTGCTGTCCCTGGCTATGTTTCCCCGGCTGTCGAACGCCACGCCCAGCCCGTCCGTGAGCGGCCCTGCCTGCGCGCCGGTGAACCCCATCGCCAGCAGGACCAGGTCGCAGGGCAGCTCGCGCTCGGTGCCGGGTACTGACTGAAATCCGGAGGCGGCGGGCGCTACCTCCACAAGTTCCAGTCCGCGCACCCGGCCTGCCGAGTCGCCGGTAAAGCGCCGCGTGGATACCGCGTAGACCCGCTCGCCGCCCTCTTCGTGCGCGCTGGAAATGCGGAAGATCATCGGATGCGTCGGCCAGGGCTGGCTGGCTAGCCGCTCGGCCGGCGGCCTCGGCAGGATCTCCAGCTGGGTGACCGAGATCGCGCCCTGCCGCAATGCCGTGCCAAGGCAGTCGGCACCGGTATCGCCGCCGCCGATGATCACCACCTGCTTGCCCTTAGCCGAGATCGCCGTCTCCGGCACGGGGCCGGAGCCGGCCGCCCCGCCCTCGCCGGACCGCCGCCTGGCACTCTCCTGGCCATCGCCTGCCCGGCCGCCGCCAGCGCCGTCGGCAGCCGCCACCGCGCGGTTTGCCAGCGGCAGGTACTCCATCGCCTGATGGATCCCGGCCAGGTCAGCTCCTGGCACCGGGAGCTGGCGGGCAACCGAGGCACCACCGGCGAGCACGACGGCGGCATAGTCGCGGCGCAGGTCGTCGGCGCTGATATCAACGCCAGCCTCGACACCGCACCGAAATTCGGTCCCCTCAGCCAGCATCTGGATCAGCCGCCGGTCTAGGTGCCGCTTCTCCATCTTGAACTCAGGGATCCCGTAGCGCAGCAGGCCGCCCGGCGCATCCGCGCGCTCGAACACGGTGACCGCGTGCCCGGCCCTGGTCAGCTGCTGCGCCGCGGCCAGGCCAGCTGGCCCGGAACCGATCACGGCGACCCGTCGGCCGGCCGCTAGCGCAGCCGGCGCGGGCCGCCGCGGCGGCACCCAGCCTTCGGCCCAGGCCCGGTCGATGATCTCCACCTCGACCTGTTTGATCGTGACCGGATCAGCGCTGATGCCGAGCACGCACGCGGACTCGCACGGCGCAGGGCACAGCCGGCCGGTGAACTCGGGAAAGTTGTTCGTCGCATGCAGTCGCTCGGCCGCCGCCCGCCAGCTTCCGGTGTGGACAAGGTCGTTCCATTCCGGGATGAGATTGCCGAGCGGGCAGCCCGAATGGCAGAACGGGATCCCGCAGTCCATGCACCGGCCGGCCTGGCGCTCAAGCTGGTCGGCGCCGAACTCGGTGTAGACCTCGCGCCAGTCCCTGATGCGCACGTCGACCGGGCGGCGCGCAGGCGTTTGCCGCGGCGTGGTCATGAAGCCCCTGGGGTTAGCCATTGTCCGCTCCTCAGCCACTCGCCGCGGCCATCACGGCCGCACTGACGTCCACGCCATCGCGCTCAGCCTGGACGGCGGCCGCAAGCACGCGCTTGTAGTCGCGCGGCATCACCCTGGCGAACCTGGGCACTGCCGCCTCCCAGTCAGTCAGCAACGCCGCGGCCACCGCTGATCCGGTTTCCGCATGGTGCCGCCCGATCAGCTCGCGCAGGAAGTCAGCGTCCTGTTCGGCTAGCGGTTCCAGGTCGGCCATCTGCGTGTTCACCCGGGCAGGATCGGGATCGAGAAGGTAGGCGATGCCGCCCGACATGCCCGCCGCGAAGTTCCGGCCGACCGGGCCGAGCACGACTACCCGGCCGCCGGTCA
>DATMMA010000167.1:0-16053 GCA_035570295.1 Streptosporangiaceae bacterium | reverse complement strand
GCCGTCTGGATTCGACCGCGCTGCATCGACTTGATTTGCCTGACCTGGCTTGCGGGTTGCATCCCAAGTAGTAGCGCAGGTCACACTCAGACACGTCACCTGCGTGACACCCGGACCTTGTACCTGCCTTTACCCGGCCGTTACTGTTGATTTACGTTCCGCGATGAGGCTATGACACCCTCCGGACATGTGTCGTTCACCTGCCGTCGATTAGTTGCTGGCATGCAATTCAATTTCCTTGCCCGCAAGCGGGCAGCAGCCATCGGCGGCGCGGCGGCCGCCATCGTCCTGGCCTCCGCCGGTACCGCCGCGGCCGACCCGTTCGGGTGGTGGGCCGCGCAGCCGCACCCGTTCGCGGTGAACGACGACCACGGTCTGGCCGGCAAGGACGGCACCGTCACCGGCAACCTGCTGGCGAACGACTTTGGCGCCACCGCCGTCGTCCGCCACAGTGCACTCAGCGACCCGTCGGCCGGGCAGCTCACCGTGAACCCCGACGGCTCTTACTCGTTCGTGCCGACGGCAGGTACCCACGGCACCGTCAGCTTCAACTACACCGCGACCGACGCCGTCACGCTCTACAAGGACGCCGTTCCCGGCGCCGATAAGATCCCGCCTCTCGGCCAACTCGAGGGTCCCAATGGCACGACCGTTCTTATCTCCGGCGGTGGCTATGGTTCGTCCTTTGCCGCCGATCCCGGCAGGCCGGGCTGGTTCTACGGCCTGACCGACCGCGGTCCGAACGCCGACGACGACGGCCCGCTGGGCGACAAGGTCTTCACTGACCCGACCTTCAACCCGCAGATCGGCCTGTTCCACCTGGTCGACGGCAAGGCGGTGCTCGAGAAGAAGATCATCCTCAAGGCACCCGACGGCACGCCGTACAACGGCCTGCCGGTTCCGATCACCAAGACAGCCGCTAGCGCCGAGAAGACCGAGGACCTGTTCGGCAACATCATCGACCCAACCAAGCTCTACACAGTGCCCGGCACGAGCCCGGCGGTGACCCTCAACCCGGACAACGGTTACGACTCCGAGGGCCTGGTTGCCCTGCCCGACGGCACCTTCTGGGCCTCGGACGAGTACGGCCCGTACGTCACGCACTTCGACAAGAACGGCAAGGAGATCGAGCGGCTCTCGCCATGGGGCGCCGACACCGGCGACGGCCTCGGCAACGGCCACAACGTCGATACCCAGCACCCGCTCCCGCTCGAACTGCAGCTGCGCACCAAGAACAAAGGCATGGAGGGCCTCACGATCACGCCCGACGGCAGCACCCTCGTCGGCATCATGCAGTCGGCGCTCACGCAACCCGACTACGCGAAGGGCGTCAAGGCGGCCGGCGTCGCGCCGGTGCGGATCGTGACCATCAACCTCAAGACGAAGGCGATGCACGAGTACCTCTACCTGCTCACCGATCCGGGCACGACCGGCAGCGCGGTCAGCGAGATCACCGCGTTGTCCGACACGAAGTTCCTGGTCGACGAGCGCGACGGCAACCAGGGCGAGCCTGGCAAGGCGGCGTTCAAGGACCTGTACGAGATTGATCTCACCGGGGCGACCGACGTGCTGAAGGGCGCCACGTATACCTTCCAGCAGGGCAGTTCGACAGCGCTGGACATCACCAAGCCGCAGGGCCTCCTGGTCAACGGCAAGTCGATCGAGGCGTACGTCGGAGCCGCGAGCACCGCGCAGGCCGAGCTCCTGCTGGCGCAAGCCGGAATCCAGCCGGTCAGCAAGACGCCGTACCTTGAGATCGGCACCCTGCTGAACCAGATGGACCCGTCAGGCGCGTTCTTCAGCCACGACAAGATCGAGGGCGTAGCCACGACCGACGGCGGCAGAACGATTTACCTGTCCAACGACAGCGACTTCGGCATGGACCACCTGCTCGGCCAGGACGAAGCTGCGTGCGAGGCGTCCGGCGAGACGGATACAACGGCCTGCACGCCGGTGAAGGACCCGGCGGCAGGCCAGTACCTCGTCCACCAGAAGACGCTGGACGCCAGCGGCGTGGTGGACGACGGCGAGGTCCTCAAGGTCGATGTGTCCAAGCTCCCGCTGGTGCTTGGCACGGCGACTGTCACGATCAAGTACTGACCGACCCCACCGTCGGAACGGCCCGCTCCCACTGCCAAGGCGGGGGAGCGGGCCGTTCGCTGATATCGATAGCGATGTGAGGATCGGCTGGCACGCGGTTACGCGGCGTGGCACCGAGCACGCCGCTGCCTCGCTGCCTACACTCCGCACCATGCCCGCAATGCTGAGCGGCGTTATCGTGGTGGCTGCCTTCGGGCTGGTGGCGGTACTCGGGATCGCGGCAGTCGCCGCACTGTTCCGGGTGACGCGCCAGCCCACCGCTGACTCACCACGCGGGAGCGAGAGTGGCGACTGACAAGCCCGATGGCGGGGTGGCCGGCCCGCTGCCGGATGAGTTCGACCTACATCAGGACCTGGCGCCGCTGCGGTTCCTGCTCGGGCGGTGGGAAGGTGCGGGCGTGGTCGGGTACCCGACCATCGAGAGCGCCAACTTCGGCCAGGAGATCAGCTTCAGCCACAACGGCAAGCCGTTCCTGATCTACACCAGCCGGACCTGGCTATTGGCGGAAGACGGCACGATCGGCCGGCCACTGGCGATGGAGTGCGGCTTCTGGCGTCCGCAGCCCGAGGGCGGGCTGGAGGTCGTGCTCGCACATCCGACCGGGATCACCGAGATCTACCTGGGCCGGATAACGGGGACAAAGATCGAGATGGCCACCGACGCTGTTGTCCGTACCGCTACGGCCAAGGAAGTGACCGCCGGCAAGCGGCTCTACGGCATGATTGGCGGCGACCTCGGCTGGGCTTACGACATGGCCGCCGTCGGGCAGCCGCTGCAGTCACACCTCTCGGCGCAGCTCAAGCGAGTCGGTTAAGGAAGCTCAAAGGAGTTGGGCCGGAAAGATTAAAGCCCCCGGGCCGCTCCCGCGCGCAAGCGCGCGGGGACCGGCTGGACGGGCCGGTCAGCCCGGGGGTTCGGTGTCTGCCGTGAATTCGCCGGCCTCCGCCCTGCACAATTCCTGATCCGCGGTTACCCGGTGGAACAGGATCTGCACAACGCTAGCCTTCCCTGGGCGCCGAGCATCGCTCGCTCCCGTTGCAGGCTAAAAGCGGCCGGTGATGCGCTCACCGGGGCAAACCCCGAGCCGAGCGCTTCACGCAGGCGGCGGCTAGCGGACAGCCACCTCGCAAGTCCGACATCTATGCATACTGTTGGACCACCTCCTTTCCTGCGTTAGCAGGAACGCTACGTCACATCCGAGGTTGCAGGCAAGCGCGTTACCGGCGGGCGTCACTACAATCGCCTTATGGCGCAGACGTGGGACGACGCGCTACGGGCTCGCGGCTACCGCGTCACCCCCCAGCGGCAGCTCGTCCTGGAGGCGGTTGCCCGGCTGGAGCACGCCACGCCGGAAGAGATTTACGCCGACGTCAGGCAGACCGCTCGCGGCGTCAACGTCTCGACCGTGTACCGCACGCTGGAGCTGCTCGAGCAGCTTGGCCTGGTAAAACACAGTCACCTGCATCACGGGGCGCCGACCTATCACCTCGCCGAGCACGACGCCCAGCACGTGCACCTGGTCTGCCGTAGCTGCGAACGGGTGACCGAGGTGGACCAGGCCACCGTCCGGCCGCTTGTCACGGCGCTTGAGGAGCATCAAGGATTCCTGACCGATGTCGGGCATCTCACCGTGTTCGGCCTGTGCGCCGACTGCCGGTCCTGACCGGGCTGCCGAACCCAGCGCATAGCCTGCTAGCAGCGGTCCTAATTCCGCCGAGGAGGGAAGGGAACGTGGTTGCCTCCGCGAACTGCGCCCGCCGAGCCAATGACTAGCCCGCCAATGAGCCCGCTACTGGACGAGCCCGGTGCCGTCGCCGCTGACGCGCCGGACGAAGGCGTCGCGGCTCATTACGGCGATCCCTATGCCGAGCAGCGCGCGCTGGCGGGGCGCTTCGGCGTGGTCGACCGGTCCAACCGGGGAGTGCTCCGCATCACCGGACCGGACCGGCTGAACTGGCTGCACAGCCTCACGACCCAGCACCTGGAGCGGCTTGAGCCGGGCAAGAGCACTGAGACGCTGGTACTCAGCCCCCAGGGTCACATCGAGCACCACCTCACGCTGACCGATGACGGCTCCGCTATATGGGCCCACGTCGAGCCCGGCACGATCGCTTCCCTGGTTGACTTCCTGACCTCGATGCGGTTCATGCTCAGGGTGGAGCCGGAGGACGTATCGGCGCAGTACGCGGTGCTGACCGTGCTCGGGCCCGAGGCGCCGGACGTGGCGTTGTCGGCTGCGGCGGGCCTGCCGGGCGCCCGGATCAGTACCGGATTCGGAACGGACCTGGTAGTGCCACGGGCAGAACTGACGGCGCGGGCCTCTGAGCTGCGGTCGGCTGGCGCGGCGCTGGCCGGCATGTGGGCGCACGAGGCGCTGCGCATCGCGGCCGGTCGCCCCCGGCTCGGCCTGGATACCGACCACCGGACGATCCCGCATGAGGTCGGGTGGATCGAGACCGCGGTGCATCTGAGCAAGGGCTGCTACCGCGGCCAGGAGACGGTGGCACGGGTACACAACCTCGGCCATCCGCCCCGGCGACTCGTGTTGCTGCACCTGGACGGCAGCGAGGACAAGCTGCCGGGCCACGGTGACCAGGTAGCGCTCGACGATGCCGCCGTCGGATTCGTAGGCTCGGCGGCCCGGCACTATGAGCTCGGCCCTATCGCGCTGGCGCTGGTCAAGCGGACCACACCCGTCGCGGCCACCCTGCAGGTCGACGGGGTTGCCGCGGCGCAGGAAGTCCTCGTGGCACCGGATGCCGGGGCTAACATCCAGGTTGAGCTCAAACGCCGGCGCACCGACCTGACCGGTCGGGCTCGCCAGTAGCCTGAGCCGCCGTGAACAAAGCCGTTCCCTGGAGGTTCATCCGCCGTGCTGCGCCAAGCGCTCCTGGCCCTGTCTGACAGCAGGCAGGCCCGCGACCTGATCATGGCCACGCCGCTGACCCGAGATGTCGTGGCCAGGTTCGTGGCCGGCGAAACCGCCGACGACGCACTGACTGTCACCGAGCGGCTGATCTCCGACGGCAGGCTGGTCACCATCGACTTTCTCGGCGAGGACACCACTGACCCCGAGCAGGCCGCCGGCGTCACCGAGGAATATGTCCGCCTGCTCGGCCGGCTGTCTGACGCGGGGCTGGCCGCCCGCGGGCGGGCCGAAGTGTCGGTCAAGCCGACCGCGGTCGGGCTTGGCCTTGCCGAGCACGGCGACAAGAGAGCACTGGAGAACATCTCCCGGATCGCCACGGCCGCTCGCAACGCCGGGACCACCGTCACGCTCGACATGGAGGATCACACCAGGATCGAGCCGACGCTGAAGCTCGTCGGCGAGTTGCGGGCTGATTTCCCGGATCTCGGCTGCGTGATCCAGTCCTACCTGCGCCGCAGCGCGGGCGACTGCATCACGCTCGCGGCTCGCGGCTCCCGCGTCCGGCTGTGCAAGGGTGCCTACCAGGCGCCGGCCTCGGTCGCCTGGCGGAGCCGGGCCGAGGTGGACCTCAGCTACGCCCGGTGTATGCGAATCTTGTTCGAGGGGGACGGCTATCCGATGCTCGCGACCCACGATCCCCGGCTGATCAGGATCGCCGGGACCAAAGCCGGAGTAGTCGGACGGGATGCCGACACCTTCGAGTACCAGATGCTGTACGGCATCCGTCCGGTGGAGCAGGCCAGGCTTGCGGCAGCCGGCGCGCAGGTGCGCGTCTACCTGCCCTACGGCAGTGACTGGTACGGCTACCTGGTCCGCCGGCTGGCCGAGCGACCGGCCAACCTCGCCTTCTTCCTGCGCGCGCTGAGCTCACGCCGCTAGCAGGGCGTTTCCCGGCGCGACGGTAGGCTTCCACCATGATCGCCATACTGGGCGCCGGCAAGATGGGCGAGGCGCTGGCGTCGGGGCTGTTGCGCGCAGGCGTCGTCGCGCCGGCTGGGATCGTAGCGGCGGCTCGGCGCCCGGAGCGGGCTGACCAGCTCCGGGCTGCATACGGTATCGAGACGATGTCGGCCGCGAAGGCTGCCGACCTGGCGCAAACCCTGGTCATCGCCGTCAAGCCGCAGGATATGGGTGCCCTGCTGGACGAGATCAAGTCGGTGGCCTCCGCGGACAAGCTCGTCATCTCGGTGGCGGCCGGCATCACAACGGCATTCATCGGGAGCAGGCTCGCCGGGAATGTGCCGGTGATCCGGGTGATGTCAAACACCCCGGTGCTGGTCGACGAAGCGATGAGCGTGATCTCGGCTGGCCCGCATGCGACCGAGGAGCACCTGCGGCGAGCGGAGCACCTGCTCCGCCCCGTCGGCAAGGTGCTGCGCATCCCCGAGTCCCAGCAGGACGCGGCGACGGCGCTGTCCGGCAGCGGGCCGGCGTACGTGTACTTCCTTGTCGAGGCCATGGTTGACGCTGGCATCCTGCTCGGCATGCCGCGCAACAATGCCCTCGAGATGGTGAAACAGGCGGTCTACGGTGCCGCCACGATGCTCCGGGACTCAGGGGAGCATCCGGTCCTGTTGCGCGAGGCCGTCACTTCGCCGGGCGGCACCACCATTAACGCGATCCGGGAACTCGAGCGCCACGGTGTTCGGGCGGCAATCCTGGCGGCGATCGAGGCGGCCAGGGACCGCGGTCGCGAACTAGGCGCCGGCTAGGGCCATTCTCCGCATTGAACTTCAGGCGGTTAGCTGCCGAACTCCTGGCGGCCAGCCAATGGCGGCGATTGGCAGTCCTGCCACAGCTACCCCGCGGCCACCATGTGTGACCTGCGGTGACGCTAATCAAACCAGAGGCAGGGCAGTCGGTCAGCCCTGGCAGCCGAAATGGCAGGGCTCGCACGGGCTTGCCCTTTTCCATACAGGACTTACGCTGGATACGGGCGTGACTGATGCGCCAGATCACGTTAGGCGTAGCAGTTCGGTCGGAAGAGAGCACTCAATGGCAGCAGACGCAACTCCGCTTAGCGATGTCAGGTTCCTGACCGTGGCCGAGGTGGCTGCGATCATGCGCGTTTCGAAGATGACCGTTTACCGCCTGGTTCACTCCGGTGAGCTTGAGGCAATCCGTGTTGGCCGCTCGTTCCGGGTTCCTGAGCAGGCGGTCACCGGATACCTCAGGGAGGCATACGTGGGCACGGAGTGAGCCTGCCACTAGGGCGCGACGGCCGCAGCTGACACCGCGGTAGCTACCATCTGCGCGGCTGTTGCCGGGCTATGCCGGGCAACTCGCGCCCGCAGAGGTACGCTGTGGCGTTGGCATGTTGCCCGGCCGCCCGACGTGGCGAGCATGTGTGTGGGCATGCCCGTCAGCCAGGGAAGAAATTGAGGGTGGTGTCGTGGGTTCTGTCATCAAGAAGCGCCGCAAGCGGATGGCAAAGAAGAAGCACCGCAAGCTGCTGCGAAAGACTCGAGTTCAGCGAAGGAACAAGAAGTAACCTGCCTGCGGACGGCCACGTAGACGCTCGTCGGCCGGGCTGGCGGCGAGGGCTGGCCGGCGCGGCTGGCTTTGCCAGGCGCCGGCTTGCGGGCGACTACGAGGTCGACCAGTTCGGCTTCGACCCGGACCTCAACTCGGCCGTGTTCATGCCGGCCGCCCTCGCTCTGTACCGGAACTGGTTCCGGGTACAGGCGCGGGGGCTTGACAACATTCCCGACCAGGGCCCGGCGCTGATCGTCGCCAATCACTCCGGGGTGGTTCCGATCGACGCCATCATGGTGCAAGCCTGCGTCTACGCCGAGCATCCGGCCGCCAGGAATGTCCGCCTCCTCACCGCTGACCTGGTTTACACGCTGCCTGTGCTGGCGTCGCTAGCTCGCAGAAGCGGTCACGCCAGGGCGGATCCGTCCGGGGCGATAAAGCTGCTGGCGGCGGGCGAGATCGTCGGCGTATTCCCGGAAGGTTTCAAGGGGATCGGCAAGCCATTCAGCGAGCGGTACCGGTTGCAGCGGTTCGGCCGGGGCGGCTTCGCCCGGACGGCCCTGCAGGCGGGCGTCCCGCTGATTCCGTGCGCCATCGTCGGGGCTGAGGAGATTTACCCGATGATCGGTAACTCCGAGCTGCTGGCGCGGGCCTTGCGCCTGCCTTACTTCCCGTTGACCCCGCTGTTCCCTTGGCTTGGGCCTATCGGCGCGGTGCCGTTGCCGTCGAACTGGGTGATCGAATTCTGCCCGCCCGTGCCTACTTGCCACCTAGTGACCCCCGGCAAAACAGCCGAGTCAGACGACGAGCTAGTCGCCGACGTGGCCGACCAGGTGCGGGACACCATTCAGGCCAAGCTCGATGAGTTGCTGATCGAGCGCGGTCCAGCGTTCAGCTAGCTGCCTGCTCGCCGTCGCCTGAGCGCGATTCCCGCTGCCATACCGCCCGCGACGGCGCCGGCTCCGGCGACCGGGATAGCAATCAGCGTCGCCTTGCGGCCGGACCGGAACTCGTGCACCGGCCAGTGCCTGCTGCGGGCTTCGCGAAGCAGGCACGCATCGGGGTTGACAACGCTGGGATAACCGACGAGCTCCAGCATCGGCAGGTCGTTGGCCGAGTCGCTGTACGCGCTGCACCGGGATAGGTCGAGCCCCTCTCGCTCGGCCAGCGCCTTGATCGCCTCCGCTTTGGCCTGCCCGTGCAGCAGACCACCCACGAGCCGCCCGGTGTACAGGCCGTCAGCGGTCTCCGCGACAGTTCCGAGCGCGCCGGTAAGCCCGAGCCGCTTGGCCAGGATGCTCGCCAGCTCGACAGGTGTCGCGGTTACCAGCCAGACGCGCTGACCGGCCTGCAGATGCTGCTGGGTGAGTTCCTTCGCACCTGTCCAGATCCGGTCGGCCATGGTGTCTTCGTAGATCTCCTCGCCGAGCGAGACGATATCGTCGACGCGCTGCCCGGCCACGAACGCCAGTGCCGCTTCTCGCGCCGCGTCTATGTGGTCGGCGTTCTCCATGCCGCGCAGCCGGAAGGCCACCTGGCTCCAGGCCAGCCGGGTCAGATCCCGCGGGCCGAACATCTTGCGTGCGGCTAGCCCGCGGGCGAAGTAATAGATCGAGGCCCCGCGCATCAGGGTGTTGTCGACATCGAAGAACGCGGCAGCCGTCGGATCAGGGACCGGAGGCGCCAGATCGACGTCGGCCGCGGCGGCGGAAGCCTCGCCCGCGACGATATCCGGACTCTTCCAGACTCGCGCGAGCCTGGTGATGGCGCCGGACCGGACGGCGCCGGTGCCGCCGGTGCGGCCGAACTCACCGCTCATGACGCCGAGCCTACCGGCGGGCGGAGCAATTGCGCCTTGCCCGGCACGCCGCGATCGAGACGGTCATCAAGACTCCATCAGGCCGCCGCACTTCTGGTGCTTGCGCGTCACCGGCCAGTCACCCATAACCGGATCTAAGCTCTCAGAAGGGCGATTACCGGTCACTCCCAATGCAGGCGGACAGCCTCTGGGCCGTCCTTTCGGGCCGGCTCTTGGTCGCATCACAGCCCCGGGTCGTGCACGATAGGCAGCAATGATTAGTTTGATCATCTCTGGGCTCGGCGCCATCCTGGCTGCGGTCGGTGGCGGCGTCCTGCTGGCACGCTGCTTCCGCCAGCCTCGTGGCGACCTGATCGCTTGGGCAGTAGCGCTGCTCGGGCTGCTCATCAGCCTCGGTTCCCAGGTGCTCGGCTACCTCACTGGTTTCGATGCGGCCATGTTCCGGGCCATGGAGCTGGGCGGTCAGGTTATCGCGCCGATGGCACTGATACTGGCCTTGTCAGAGGTCGCGGCAACCAGCGCAGCGGCGCGGTTCTGCGCGCGGCTGTACATCCCGGCTCTGGGCATTGTGGCTGCAGTGATCCTGTCCATGGACCAGCTCGCCCAGACGAGCTTCACCAAAGCCTGGCCGGACCCGTCCGTCTTCTACCAGGTGCCGCCCGACTACGTACTGATGTTCGCGATCGGGCCGCTGACGACGCTGATTACTATCATCGCCGTCGGCACCGTAGTGGTCCGCTCCGGCCAGCCTGGCTGGAACGCGGTGCTGCCCGCCGAGCTGATGGGCGGTGCGGCGGCCGTTGCGCTTGCCTATCCGTGCCTGGCGCAGCTCATTGCTTACCTCAGCGGGATTCATTTGCCGGTGGGTTCGGTGTTCCCCTTGCTGTGCGTGGCCGCGGTAGTCCTCGGCTGGCTGGCTGCGGACCGTGCGGGCAGGGTCCGGCTGTCCGCGCTGCACGGCGGGAGTGCGGCCGAGGCGTCGGGATGGGGTGCATCCGACGGCTATGGCAACCGCGATCGGGACGGCGAATTCGGGCGATTTGCCACCGATTCGGAGTACGCCGACCGGAACGGGTATCGCAGTGGCGGACCTTACCGGCCGGAGCAGCCAGGCTCGGTTGACGCACCGGGCTGGCGCGGCGAGCACGATGCCGATGGTTACGGCTGGCAGGACGATCGACCGGACCGGCGCGAGGATGGCAGCTGGCGGTCGCGCGACGATGCCGACCCCGAGCACTGGGACGGTTACCCGGCGCTGGATGCGACCGGCGATTTCGTCCCCGGCGACTTTGGGGCCACTGACTCCGCGGCGGGAGACTACGCGACCGGGGATTTTGTCACCGGGGACTTCATGGCCGGCAGCTCCCCGGCCGCAGATCCGCTAGTTGGCGATCATGATCTTGGCTACCGGGGCGACGACTGGCGGCCCGACAGCCGCCGGCAGGAAGAGTACGCTGGCGGGCCGGACGGAATCCCGGCCGCTCCCCGACGGGCTGCCGGGGACGCCGGAACAGCTCAGTTCTTCGGCCAGATCGCGATCTACACGCTCATCGAAGATCGCGTCGAGGAGTTCGATCAGCTGACCGAGCGGGTCGTTGAGCAGGTGCGAAGCCGCGAACCGGACACCCTGGCGTTCATCGTGCATGCCGTCCCGTCTGCGCCCATGCAACGCATCCTGTACGAGGTGTACCGCGACCGTACGGCCTACGAGCGGCATAACGAGCAGCCATACGTGCAGCAGTTCGCGGTTGATCGCCGCCCGTTCGTCCTCGCCACGAACATCATCGAACTTGGCCTGCAGCAAGCGAAGGTGTCGCCGTTCCCGTCGGTCGCGGATCTGTTCGGCGAGCCCGGATACGACACCTCCGGTTTCGAGCGTCCCGATTTCCTGCGCGACTACGGCCGGACTTCCGGCCAGGCCGGCACGAGCAGGCGGGAGTACCGGTGAGCGAATCCAGGGCTCGAATCACGCTGCTGTCCCGAGCTGGCTGCCACCTGTGCGACGACGCCCGGGCGGTCATTGCCAGGGTCGCCGCCGATCTCGGCGTCGGCTGGGAGGAACGCGACGTCACCCTGTCAGCCGACGACCTGGCGCAGTACTCGGAGATGATCCCGGTCACGTTCATAGACGGCGCGCAGCACGACTTCTGGCGGGTCAGCGAAGACCGGCTCAGGGCGGCTCTGCTGCGCTAGTCGGGCTGACCCGGCATTCCCGCGCCCGCCGCTCTGTGTGACGGTATCCCAGGTCAGGCACCCCGGCTAAGGAGCCGGTTCGTCGGCGGGCCGGGCGAGCGGTTGCGTGGCCCGGCGCCCGTGCCGACTTTGTGCAAACGTTCACAAGAGCGTACCGTGGTGACCGGAAATTCCGGGCGGGTTTCCCCGCCGCGTGTTGCGATGTCGAGTCCTCAGGAGTTCCGGCGCATGTCTCGCCGTCCCTCGCCGGCCAGTCGGCCAGCCCGTAGCAGGCCAGTCCGTGCCGGTGGTCCGCCCAGCGCGAACCACGGGATCCCGGATGCGACGGTCGCGCGGCTGCCGGTCTACTTGCGGGCCCTGTACACGCTGGCCGACCATGGTGTGGCCACGGTGTCCAGCGAGGAACTCGCCGCGGCAGCCGGGGTTAATTCAGCAAAACTGCGCAAGGACCTGTCCCACCTGGGGTCCTACGGCACGCGCGGCGTCGGGTATGACGTCGACTACCTGATCTATCAGGTTTCGCGGGAACTCGGGCTGACTCAGGACTGGCCGGTGCTTATCGTCGGAGCCGGTAACCTCGGCCGGGCGCTGGCTAACTACGGCGGATTCGCATCTAGGGGCTTCCGGATCGCCGCCCTCGTTGACGCTGACCCGGCGGTCGTGGGTACCGTCATCGCCCGGCATACGGTGCGGAGCGCAGCCGACATCGAGAATGTGATCGAGCGCTTTGAAGTCTCGATCGGTGTCATCGCAACACCTGCCGCCGTTGCCCAGAATGTCTGTGATCGACTAGTCGCTGCCGGCGTCACAAGCATCTTGAACTTCGCGCCGGTGGTGCTCAACGTGCCATCCGGCGTCGATGTGCGTAAGGTCGATCTGTCGATTGAATTGCAGATCCTTGCCTTCCACGCACAGCGGAGGGGATCGGCCGCGCGGCAGGAGGACAGCCGCCCGGAGGGAGTACTGAACCGGCGGCGGCTTGACGGCGTGCCGGCCGGGGATCTGGGCATGGACGTCGCTGCTGAACTGGGCGGCGCGAGGCTGGACGTGGCTGCCGGGCTGGCCGCCGCGGACTCACTTGCCGGGGACACCGAGCCTGATTACGGGACAACGGAACCCAACTACAGGACAGGGGCGCAGGCGGTAGGAACATGAGCGTTCTCGTCGTCGGACTGAACCACAAGGGCGCGCCGCTGGCGACGCTCGAGCGGGTCGCGCTGGTTGGTGACGCCCTGGACAAGCTGCTGCATGACGTGTTCAGGGCTGATGACGTAGCAGGTGCGCTCGTACTGAGCACTTGCAACAGGGTCGAGATCTACGCCGAGGTCGGGAAGTTCCATGGCGCCGTCGCGGCTATCTGCGAGCTGCTGTCCCGCCACTCGGAGGTCCCGCAGGCCGAGTTGACGCGGTACCTGTATGTGCACTACGAGGACCGGGCGCAGCAGCACATGCTGGCAGTGGCATGCGGACTGGACTCGATGGTGGTTGGCGAGAGCCAGATCCTCGGTCAGCTGCGGCAGGCACTGCGCATCGCCAGGGAGAAGGGCACGCTCGGCCCGACGCTGTCAGCTCTCGGATCGCGCGCGCTGCGGGCAGGCAAGCGGGCGCAGTCGGAGACCAGGGTTGGGCGTACGGGTGCCAGCCTGGTGAGCGTCGGGCTGCAGACTGCGGCCAGGCACCTGGATACAAGTCCGGCCGCCGGGTCCGACATGGCTGCCGAGCCGCCCTCACTGGCCGGGCTCGACGTCCTAATCGTCGGTGCCGGAGCGATGAGCGGGCTGGCTGTAGCCAGTGTGGCCAGGGCGGGGGCTGCAAGCATCGTCGTCGCCAACCGGACCCGGCAGCGGGCCGAGCGGCTGGCCGCATCCGTCGGCGGCCGGGCGGCAGACATATCCGGCCTGACAGACCTGATCGCGGCGGCCGACCTCGTGGTGACGTGCACCGGCGCGGCCGACCATGTCATCACGCGTGACATGGTGCGGGCCGCGCTGGAGCGTCGATCGGAGCACGGACGATCTGAGCACGATCGATCTGAACACGGGGGCCAGGCGCAGAACCCGGATCCGCAGGCGGCGTCGGCCGCCGCGGGCCCGTCCAGGAGTGCCTTGCCGGGTACTCCGGCGGTTGTGCTACTCGACCTGGCGATGCCGCGGGACGTGGAGCCTTCCGTTGGTGGCCTGCCCGGAGTGGTGCTCACCGACCTGGCGATGCTTGCCGACGAAGGCCGGGCCGCCCTCGGGGCCGCTCTTGCGGCCGGCGACGGCGGCGCTGGCGAAGGCGGCGTTGCCGAGGTCAGGCAGATCATCGCCGAGGAGCTTGCCGCTCACTCTTCCGCAAGTCGCGCGGCGTCAGTATCCCCGACTGTCGTGGCACTGCGGGCCAAGGCCGCGAGCGTAGTGGACGCAGAGATGGCCAGGCTGGCGGGCCGGGTGAGTGCCCTGGACGCCAGGGCAATGGACGAGGTGGCCAAGTCGATGCGCCGCGTCACGGACAAGCTGCTCCATGGCCCGACCGTGCGAGTGAAGGAGCTAGCTGGCGCTCCCGGCGCGGACACGTACGAAGACGCGCTGCGCGTGCTGTTTGATCTCGATCAGGCAACAGTGCAGGCTGTGGCGCAGGCCGATGCTCAGCTGGCGGGCTGGCCATCGCCCGCCGCCGACCAGACCGATCGGGAGGACTTGCGATGAGCCAGGCAGCGCTGCGCCTCGGTACCCGCCGCAGTCCGATGGCGGTCGCGCAGTCCAAACTGGTCGGCCAGGCGATCACGGCAAAGACCGGCCGCGAAGTCGAGCTAGTCGGTATCGAGTCGGCCGGCGACGCCAGCCGCGACCTGCCGCTGAGGGAGATCGGCGGGACCGGCGTCTTCGTCAGCTCATTGCGAAGCAGCCTGCTAGCCGGCCAGGTGGACCTCGCCGTGCACTCGCTCAAGGACCTGCCGACCGGACCGGCCGCCGGGATCGCCCTGGCCGCAGTGCCCGGTCGCGACGACCCGCGGGACGCTCTGGCCGCCAGGGACGGCGCCAAGCTTGCCGACCTGCCAGCAGGTGCAAAGGTCGGCACCGGCTCGTTGCGCCGCGCTGCCCAGTTGCTCATCATGCGCCCAGACATCCGGCCCGTTCCGGTGCGGGGAAATGCGGGTACCAGGCTGGCGAAGGTAGAGACCGGTGAGCTTGACGCCGTGGTGCTGGCTCACGCCGGCCTTGCCAGGATTGGCCGGCTCGATGCGGTGTCTCAGGTCTTCGATCCTGACGAGATGCTGCCGGCCGCCGGCCAGGGCGCACTCGCGGTTGAGTGTTGTGACGGCAGGGAAGATCTTGTTGCGCTGCTTGGCTCGATCGATGATCCGGTCAGCCGAGCCGCGACTACGGCAGAACGCACTTTGCTCGGCGCGCTTCAGGCGGGCTGTTCGGCGCCGGTCGGCGCCTACGCTGCCGGCACAGATGTACTTCGGCTACGCGGCGTGGTCGTGGCAGTCGATGGGGGGATGGCGCTTCGCGGCAGTGCGAGCGGCACCCTGGCAGAGGCCGAGATAATCGGCCGCCAGGTGGCCGCCAATCTGCTTGCCCGAGGCGCGGCAAGTTTTATGGCAGTGTCCGGCGGACACCTCAGCAGCGGGGACGATGACAAGTGAACCCCACACCCATGACCGGGAAGGTCACCAAGCAAGCCAAGTCAGCGCCCGACAAGTCGAGTGCCAGCAAGTCGCGTGTCGAGAGAGCAGGCGGCCGGCCTGTCAGCCACGGGGCGGACACTCAGGTGCCCGGCTGGGTCGCATTCGTCGGCGCCGGACCCGGTGACGAGAACCTCCTGACAGTCCGTGCCGCAGCCCTGATCGGGCGTGCCGACCTGGTCGTCGCGCCGCAGTGGGTTGGCGAACGGCTCGGTCACCTGCTCAAGCCCGGCGCCACGCTGGCGGATTCCGATGCCCAGCTGGCCGATCCCAAACTGCTGATCAAGGCAGCCAAGGCGGGTCAGCTCGCAGTGCGCTTGTACTCCGGTGACCCGTTCATGTTCTGTAACGCGGCCGCAGAAGCCGCGGCCTGCGCAAAGGCGCGAGTGCCGTTTGAGGTCGTTCCCGGTGTGTCGGCAGCGACAGCCGTGCCGGAGTACGCGGGAATCCCGCTGACCACCGACGCGACTGGCGACGTGCGGATCATTCATGCAATCGAGGTCAGCAGGGTCTCCGTCAGTGACGGCACGCTGGTGATCCTGGGCGCGGAGTCTGGCCCGGTCGACCTCGGCAAGATGCTGATCGCGGCCGGCTGGGCAGAGACATCGCCTTTCTCGATCACCTGGAACGGCACTACGACCGATCAGCACACGGTGGTCGGCACGCTCGGGACGATCGCGGCTGACCTCAAGGCTGCCGGGGTGAGCCTGCTGACCGCGCACGGCCCGGCCGTTGCAGTGGTCGGCGACGGCGTCTCGGCTCAGCACGCACTGTCGTGGTTCGAGACTAAGCCGCTGTTCGGCTGGCGGGTGCTGGTGCCGCGAACCAAGGAGCAGGCAGAGGAGGTGTGCGACCTGCTGCGGGCT
>DATMMA010000166.1:0-11752 GCA_035570295.1 Streptosporangiaceae bacterium | reverse complement strand
CGCCCTGGACCTGGTCAGTCTGGTGGGGCAGCCCAGGTCAGCACCACCGTTGCCGGACGGGGCGGATGCCAAGCTCGCCGAGCGGGCGGCCGCACGCGAGCGGAAGGACTTCGCGGTCGCTGACCGGCTGCGCGACGACCTCGCCGGCCTCGGCGTCGTGGTGCAGGACACGCCCGACGGCCAGGCCTGGACGGTGGCTCCCGCGCCACGGCGCCGGTCCTGACCGGGCGAGCCGGCAGTTCGTGCAGTTGCCACCACAAATCAACATGAAATGGACGCCTGACCCGCGGCGCGGAAACATGGACGTGGATCCGCTGTTGTCCTAGCAATGACCGAGTCACACTCATCAAGATCATCCGCAATGAAGATCACTTGGTCCCGGTGGGGCTTGAATTCGCGCAGGCGCGTGAGACGCAGATCTCATCCGCCGACCGCAAGTCCGGGTCATCGCACAACGCGCAACAGATCAATGTTTGCTGGGCGGATTACGCAACGAATCATTGCTCACGCGCATCAGGCACCAGCACTCGAGAGGCCGTGCGGAATCTACGCTGGACTGACCTAGATCATCGGGCCACGAGCAGATGATCCGCCCAGATCATCCGCTGAACGGGAGCGCCTGACCATGACGGAGAACACTCGCCGCAGCACTCACGCGAGGACGTACCTTATGTGCCCTCCTGAGTATTTCGCGGTGCAGTACAAGATCAACCCGTGGATGAACCCGGACCGCCCAGTTGATGCCAAGCTCGCCATGAGCCAGTGGCAGCGGCTCAGCGATGCGTACGCAGGGCTCGGCCACACCGTCGCGACGATCACCCCCGAACCGGGCCTGCCCGACATGGTCTTCGCAGCGAACGGCGCCACGGTCATAGGCGGCAAGGTGCTCGGCGCGCGCTTCAAGTACCCGCAGCGGCAGCCTGAGGCCGCGGCCTACCTCAACTGGTTCCGCGGTCACGGTTACGGTCAGGTCCGCGAGTCGCAGGTGCTCAACGAGGGCGAGGGCGACATCGTGTTCGCCGGACGGGCGATTCTGGCTGGCTATGGCTTCCGCAGCGACGAGGCTGTGCGGGACGAGCTAACCGAGCTCTTCGGCCTCCCGGTCATTAGCCTGCGCCTGGTGGACCCGCGGTTCTATCACCTCGACACGGCGCTCGTCGTGCTGGATGAGGACACCGTCGCCTACTACCCGGCTGCCTTCGACGACGCGGGCCGAGCCGCGCTGGCCTCGCATTTCAGCCAGCTGATCGAGGCGAAGGACGAGGACGCCGAGGTGCTCGGCCTGAATGCCATCAGCGACGGCCGGAACGTCGTGCTGCCAGAGCAGGCGACCGGGTTGGCGGCGCAACTTGTCGCCGCCGGATTTAACCCGGTCGGAGTCGACATGTCCGAGCTGCTGAAGGCGGGCGGCGGGCCTAAATGCTGCACCCTGGAACTCAGGTAACCACGGATCAAACGTAAGACAGAGCAGGCGGAAGGCAGGAGGGCGGACATGGCAAACACAGGCCGCGACGTGGCAGCACAGCTGCGCGCCCAGGCTGCGGCGCACAGCGCCCACAACTATGCTCCACTGCCGGTCGTGATCGCGGACGCCGAGGGTTCCTGGGTGACCGACGTTGACGGCAGGCGCTACCTGGACATGCTGGCCGCCTACTCGGCCATCAACTTCGGCCATCGTCATCCCCGGCTGGTCGCGGCCGCTCAGCGTCAGCTTGACCGCGTCACGCTGGTTAGCCGCGCCTTCGAGCATGACCAGTTCGGCCCGTTCTGTGCAGAGCTGGCGGCGCTGGCGGGCATGGAGATGGTGCTGCCGATGAACACCGGCGCCGAGGCTGTCGAGACGGCCATAAAGACTGCGCGCAAGTGGGGTTACGAGGTCAAGGGCGTGCCCGACGGCGAGGCAGTGATCATCGCGTTCGACGGCAACTTCCACGGCCGGACCACCACGATCGTGAGCTTCTCTACCGATCCGGACGCACGGGGCGGTTTCGGCCCTTACACGCCCGGCTTTCGGATCGTCCCCTATGGGGACCTTGAAGCGCTCGCCGCAGCAATGGATGACAGGGTCGTCGCGGTACTTGCGGAGCCGATCCAGGGCGAGGCCGGCGTGCTGGTTCCGCCCTCTGGCTTCCTTGCTGGCGTGCGTGAGCTATGCACCGCACATGGCGCGCTGTTCATCGCTGACGAGATCCAGACCGGCCTGGGCCGCACTGGCACGACCTTCGCCTGCGAGCACGAGGACGTCGTTCCCGACATGTACATCCTGGGCAAGGCCCTCGGTGGCGGCATCGTGCCGGTGTCCGCGGTCGTTTCGTCCAGCGACGTGCTCGGCGTCTTCAAGCCCGGCCAGCACGGCTCGACTTTCGGCGGCAACCCGCTCGCCTGCGCGGTCGCGCGCGAGGTCATCGCCATGCTGGCGACTGGCGAGTTTCAGGAGCGCTCGGCCAAGCTCGGCGCGCACATGCACGACCGGCTGACCGCCCTGCCGCAACGCAAGGTCAAAGACGTGCGCGGCCGCGGCCTGTGGGCCGGGATCGAGTTTGCGGAGCTGACCGGGCGAGCCGCCTGCGAGCAACTGGCAGCACGCGGCGTCCTCGCGAAGGAAACTCACGGGTCCACCATCCGGCTGGCGCCGCCGCTGGTCATCAGCGAGGACGACCTGGACTGGGCCATGGATCAGGTCGAGGCCCTGGTTCGCTGAGCTCCTGTCGGGTCGCGGTGACGATCCGGATCGTCTTCGAAACGCACTCCACGACTGAGGACAACCAGAACGGAATCGCGACTGGCTGGCTGCCGGGCCGTTTGTCCGCGCTTGGCCGGGAGCAGGCGACTGCGCTCGGCGCGCGGCGCCGGGGGGACGGAATCGCCGCCGTGTTCAGTTCCGACCTGGCCCGCTCGGTCGAGACCGCTGGAATCGCCTTCGGCGGGTCTGCGATCCCGGTGCTGCTGGACTGGCGTCTTCGCGAATGCGACTACGGCCAGCTGAATGGATCGCCGGCCGCAGAGTTGCACGCTCACCGCGGCGAGTACGTCGATATGCCGTATCCGGGCGGCGAGAGCTGGCGGCAGGCCGCCGCGCGGGTGGCCAGCTTCGTCGCCGACCTGCCGATGCGCTGGTCCGGCCAGCGCGTGCTGGTCATCGGGCATGTCGCAACCCGCTGGGGCCTTGAGCACCTGCTCCTCGGTACGCCACTTAAGGACCTGGCAGTCCGGGACTTCGGCTGGCAGCCCGGCTGGGAGTACACGGGATGATGCAGGGACCCGGAGGCAACCGCTAGTGCGATCACGGACCGGGCATAACGTGAGATAAGGTCACCCGGAAGCGCTCGAAGGAGCGCTTCCGGGTGAAGGTAGGCATAGCTAGCGCGCCCCGAAAGTCTGGTTTGCGCAGGCTTTCAGGCGGGCGCGGCAGACGCGGTCGGGCAAAGCTGCCGGCCCGACGGCTCAGCGGCACGGCTGGCCGGAAACGGTCAACCCCGCAGTGCTCGGCTGCTGCCGGCGAGACCTGCGAGTCCAGTGCGACGGGTGCGACTGATGTGACCGGCGGGTGCTGGCCGCAACAATCTGCCGAGCGTCTCGGGCACGGCGGCTAGCATCTGCCGCGCGCATCGCGTCAGCAGCCCGCGCTGCCGCTAGCGCCTGCGAGATGTACGGGTGCATGTGTCCTCCTCGATGTCCGGACCTGGTCAGGTCCATGGCATCGAGACTCCAGGTAAGGGGCCCTGAGGCGGATCGGAAGCAGTCCCTATTTCGCCGGGCCAGGCCGCCTTAGATCGGCCTGCCCAGCTAAGAAAACGCGCCCCCGGCGCTGCTGCCCGCCGACACCGTAGTTGTTTGGTGGCCTTCGCGGGACGATTTGCCGTTTACGTTCCTAGCAAACAACGACGGAGTAAGAGGGACGTCGACCATCGGTCGCGCCCAGATCACCGGCTAGGCCGACGCGGGGTTCGCGCTGAACCGCCGCCCTGGCGCGACCGGTCCTCCGGCCGTCGTTCCCCGTCAGGCCCGGAAGACTGCTTGGCCCGGTGGTCCCGGCTCGGCTTGGACCACGCGGCGAAGGCATAGACGCCGCCAGCGGCAGCGCACACCGCGCCGCCGAAGAGGAACCACTTGCCGGCGGTGGTGTCGGTAATCAAGACGCTGCCGCCAGGCGAACCGCTGCTGAGGAGCAGAGTCACCGCGAACCACCCGGCCGCGGGGAGCACGCCGCCGAGGGAGGTACGCATGCCGACGGAACCAAGCACGCAGATGGCCAGGATGGCCAAGTCGAACAGGACCGCGGCCAGCGGAGCCGGCCCCTGGCTGTACTGGAACGCGCCGATCAGCCCGACAAACGCCCCGAGCAAGCACAGCGCCACGTAGGCGGCAACCGTCACACCGCGCGGCGTCCGCGGCTCCAGACTGCCGCGGTCCCCGCCACTGCGATCCCCGGCACCGGGTGGCGGCCCGGCGGGCCCGCCCCGCGTGCTGTTCACTCCAGCAGGCTAGCCGAGACCGGCGAACAGGTCCGGCTCTCGGTCCCCCGGCCCGGTTCCGGTCCAGGCGGGCCCGGCCATCAGGGTGTAGTACTCGGTGCCGAGCGCGCGCTGGCCGACGTTGTCAGACAGTGCGAAAAACGGGCTGTCTACCGCGATCTGGGTGGCGTGCGCCCGCATCGCGGCGAGCTTGGCATCTAGATAGTTCCTGGCGTCGATCGCCGTTGTCACGTTCTCGTCGTCGGCACCGAACGGCAACTCCGCCACCGACTCCACCCTGGTGAAGTCCGACCCGCCGGCCTGCTGGCCGCCATCGCCTGAGGCGTCCGGAAGCAGCGCCATCGCCTCGGCCAGCACCGAGCGCGGGATCGCGGTCGCGTAGAACTTGCTGACCAGCCCGTTCGCGAGCTCGAAAGCACGCCAGGCGACCTGGTGCGCCTGGATATGGTCCGGGTGCCCGTAGAAGCCGTTGTCGTCGTACGTCACCAGCACCTGCGGCTGCACCTCGCGAATGACGGCGAGCAACTCGCTCGCCGCCTCATCGACGTCTGCCTGCCAGAAACTGCCCGGCCAGTCGTTGGACGGAGTGCCCATCATGCCCGAATCGCGCCACCGGCCCGCGCCGCCAAGGAACCGGTGATCGGTCACCCGCAGCGCCCGGCAGGCAGCGGCGAGCTCACTGATCCGGTACTGGCCGAGGCCGCCGCACGCATCCCAGGCCAGATGCGCCAGCTCTGCTGGTATCACCTCGCCCAACTCGCCGAGCGTGCAGGTGACCAGCGTCACCTGAGCACCCTCGGCCGCGTACTTGGCCATCGTTGCCCCGGTGCCGATGGACTCGTCATCAGGATGGGCATGCACCAGCAGCAGGCGCCGAGCGTCCGATTTGGTCACATAGGTGAGCCTACCGACTGGGCGGACTCGCTAGCTGGCAAGATCAGACGCGTGACTGACTCCTTCCCGCGCCAGGCCGCGCGGACCATCGGCTTTACCCTCGGCGCACCCCGGTCCTTCCAGATCGCGCCTGACGGCCAGACCGTCGTCTTTCTCCGCTCGAAGGGCGGCACCGACCCGGTCACCTGCCTGTGGGCACTCGACGTGGCCACCGGCACGGAATGGCTCGTCGCCGACCCGGCCGAGATCGCCGTGGCCGGTGCTGAAGATGACCTCGTCGAGAGAGCACGGCGGGAACGAGCACGTGAGCGTGCTGCCGGCATCGTCGGCTTCGCCACGGACAAGAACTGCACTACGGCCTCTTTCGCGCTGACCGGCCACGTCTACCTGGCTGACCTTGCGCCTGGTGGAAGCGGCGTGCGCCGGCTCGGCACCACTTCGCCGGCCGCAGATCCGCGACCCGATCCGGCCGGCCGGCTGGTCGCTTACGTCAGCGACGGGGCGCTGCGGGTCCACGACGTGGCAACCGGAGACGACCGGATGGTCGCCGACCCGGCCGGCGCAAGCGGAATCAGCTTCGGACTGGCCGAATTCGTCGCAGCCGAGGAGATGGACCGCAGCCGCGGTTACTGGTGGGCACCGGACGGCTCAGCCATCCTGACCGCGCGGGTCGACGAGACCCCGGTTCACGTCTGGCACATCGCCGACCCTGCCAATCCGGAAAGGCCGGCTAACGCGGTGCGCTACCCCGCGGCCGGGACGCCGAACGCCGTCGTTTCCGTGTACGTCGCGGCGCTCGACGGCAACTTGACGCAGGTCCAGTGGGATTCGGGAGCGCTCCCATATCTGGTGACGGCGACCTGGGAGGGCTCGGGCGACGGACGGCCGCTGATCGTCGTCGCCAGCCGCGACCAGCGCGACATGCGCGTCCTTGCGGTCGACCCGCAGACGGGCGAGACTAGCGAAATTCGCGCTGACACCGACCCGTTCTGGCTCGACATCGTGCCGGGCGTGCCCGCGACGACGGCCAGCGGCCGGATCGTCTGGACTGCCGACGTCGGCGACGCGAAGCGCCTGCAGTCCGGAACGGCAGCCGAGCACGCCACCGACTCGGCCGCGATCCTCACGCCTGACTCGCTCAATGCCCGCGACGTCCTCGGGATAGACGGCGAGACGATCCTGTTCAGCGCGAGCGCCGACGATCCCGCCGCCACCTCGGTGTGGACCGCGGGTCCGGCGGGCCTGGCGAGAGTCAGCCCGGTGGACGGCAGCCATGACGGCCTTCTCGCGGGCGGCACGCTGCTGCTGATCAGCCGCACGCTCGCCAGTCCGGATACCAGCGTGCGGGTGCTGCGGCCCGGCCCGGACGGCGAGTTCGCCGAGGTCGCTACGATCGGCTCGCTTGCTGAGACCCCGAACCTGCCTGTCCCGAAGCCACAGCTCATCTGGTCAGCCGAGCCGAAGCGGATCAGGACCGCGATCGTCCTGCCGTCCTGGCATGAGCCGGGTTCCGGCAAGCTACCAGTGCTATGCGACCCCTACGGCGGCCCGCACGGCAAGCGGGTACTAGCAGCCGGCAACGCCTATCTGAGCCCGCAGTGGCTCGCCGATCAGGGCTTCGCGGTCGTCATCGCCGATGGCCGCGGCACGCCAGGCCGCGGCTATGCCTGGGACCGGGCGGTGGCCGGAGACCTGGCCGGCCCGGTCCTCGATGATCAGGTCGAGGCGCTGATGTCGGCCGCTGAACAGTGCGCGGACCTGGACACCAGCCGGGTCGGCATCCGGGGCTGGTCGTTCGGCGGTTACCTTGCCGCGCTAGCAGTGCTGCGCCGTCCTGACGTGTTCCATGCGGGGATCGCCGGCGCGCCGCCAACCGACTGGCGACTGTATGACACCTACTACACCGAGCGTTACCTGGGCCTCCCGGACGAGAACCCAGCGGCCTACGAGCAGAGCTCGCTCCTCGCGGACGCGCCGAAGCTAACCAGGCCGCTGCTGCTCATTCATGGCCTGAGCGACGACAACGTCGCGGTCGCGCACACCCTCCGGCTCTCCTCGGCACTGCTGGCAGCCGGCCGCCCGCACAGCGTGCTGCCGCTGTCCGGGGTGACCCACATGGCCTCCCAGGAGGAAGTGGCGGAGAATCTCCTCCTGCTCCAGGTGGACTTCTTGCGCACGGCGCTGGGTATCGAGGCTCGCCACGGCGGCGATGCCCGATGACCAGTCTGCTGATCGGCGGTTACACCGGCGACAAGGGCTCGGGCACCGGTATCACCGTGGTCGACGACAACGGCGTCACCTCGACGGTTCCCGCCGAGTCGCCGTCCTGGATCGCCCGGAACCCGCGCCTGCCGGTGCTGTACGCGGTAGCCGAGGTAGATAACGGGCGGGTACACGCCTGGTCGCTCGAAGACGGTGTCCCGGTAGCCGAGCTGGGCAGCAGCGGCGATACCGGCGGCTCCGAGCCCGCTCACCTGAGCGTCGACAGCTCAGGCAAGTTCCTGATCACTGCCAACTACAGCGGCGGCAACATCAGCGTCCACCGGCTGAACGACGACGGCAGCATCGGGCCGCGCACTGACCTCGTCCAGCATTCCCGGCACGGCGAGCACCCTCGCCAGGCGGGGGCGCACCCGCACATGGTCCGCGTCGTCGATAACGGTGTGCTGATCATTGATCTAGGCGGCGATGCGATCTATCAGTACCGGCTGGGTGATGACGGCACGCTTGAACTCGAGCGGATCATCAGCGCGCCGGCCGGCTCCGGTCCCCGGCACGCGCTACCCGTTGCCGACCGGTACTACGTCACCGCCGAACTGAGCGGCGAAGTGCTTGTCTACGACTTGGACGCCCGGTTTCTCGGTGCCGTTCCTGCCAGCATGGCAGGCGGCCACAACCAGCCATCCGAACTCGTCAGCAACGGCCGGTACCTGTACGTCGCCAATCGCGGACCGAACACTGTCACAGTCTTCGCGCTCGACGGCGAGCTGCCTCGGTACGTCACCGAAGTTCCGGTCGGCGACTGGCCGCGGCACATCGGACTGGACGGCGACCTGCTGTACGTCGCCAACGAGCGGTCGCATGAGGTGATGGTGCTGCGAATAGACCCGGCGACCGGCATCCCGGCACTCGAGCGGAGCATCGAAGTCCCGAGCCCGACCGTCGTCCTGCTGTGAGCCGCGTCCTGCCATGACAAGGGACGCCGCTGCTGGCCGCGCGGCAGGCGACCGTCTGCCCGGCCGGGCCCGAGCCCGTGACATCGGGGTGGCCCCTGGCCGGCTGCCCACCGGGCCAGCCAATGCGATCACGGACGTGCCCGGCATCCGGGTCGGGCACGCAACCGTCATCGAGGGGGCCGGGATCAGGACTGGTGTCACCGCTGTGGTGCACGATGAGCTGCTGAGCGGTGGTTCGCTCCCGGCAGGGCTGTCAGTGTTCAACGGCTTCGGCAAGATGGTCGGCAGCACGCAGGTGGCCGAACTCGGCACGATCGAGACGCCGGTGCTGCTAACGGCGACCTTGTCCGTCTTCCGGGTCGCTGACGCGCTGCTCAGCTACCTGCGCGACTTGAGTTACCTGCATGAGGGGCACGACGGTGAGCCGCCGGGCACGCTGAATCCGGTCGTGGCCGAAACCAACGACGGCTACCTGTCGGACATCTGGGCGCGGCCGATCACCGCCGGGCACGTCCGGATGGCGCTGGACACCGCGGCAGGCGGCCCGGTGGCCGAAGGTTGCGTCGGAGCTGGCACTGGCACCGGCGCGCTCGGATTCAAGGCTGGCATCGGCACATCCTCGCGCATCGCCCGGTGGGCAACCGGGCCGGTCACGCTTGGCGTGCTGGTGCAAGCCAACTTCACCGGTGACCTCACCGTGCTCGGCGTGCCCATCCCGGCCACCGGGAGGGAGCCGGTGCCTGAGCCGCCCGACCACGGGAACTCGTGCGTCATCGTGCTTGCCACCGACGCCATGCTTGACGCCCGCCAGCTTGAGCGACTGGCGAGCCGGGCGTTCGGCGGGATGGCGCGAGCAGGCTCAGACTTCTCTGGCCGCAGCGGGGACTACGCGCTCGCCATCGCCGCCGCGCGCCCGGTCACTGCGGCCGGGCAGGCCGCGGAGCGGGGAACTGCCGCCACGCAGGCCGGTGCCGCCGCGTCCGGCGCTGCTACCGCCCCGGCCGGCTACCCCGTTCCCGCTAAAGATCTTGATTTGCTCTTCCAGGCCGCGATTGAGGCGACCGAGGAAGCCATTCTGAATTCGCTGTTCATGGCGGTAACCACGACGGGTTTCCGCGGCCACGTCCGGCACGCTGTATCGCTGGACGAGGTAGTCGCGCGGGTCGGCGGCAGGCTAACCTGAACGCAAGCAACTTAGGTTTGGTAGGTTTGATACTACTATGGGTGGGGTGCCGTGCCTCTCCAGCCTCTCTGCCGCCGTGCTGTCACCGAGGTCACAGGCCATCCGGAGCGGGAAACGGTCGTATGTAGTGAGTCTCACATGGCCGGAAGTCCTGCCCGAGGCTCGCGAGTGGTATTGCTTGGAATAAGGTTTCCCCGCGACGGAGCCCGCTGTGACCCGGCCGTTCGCCCATTAATCGGGGCGGCTCCCGGAAACCGCCAGCGGACCCGGAGCGATCCCAGTGAGTTCCAGGGCGGAGACGTCGACGAATGACGCAAGTAACGGATGCGCCGGCCAAGACCAGGGCGCAGATCAGCCAGAAAACACTGCGTACTGATCGCTGGTGGGAGCAGCCAGCGCTGGTCGCCACGCTGCTGACCATCTGGGTCGCCTACGCGACCGTGCACGTCCTCATTGGCAAGTGGTACTTCGTGCCGCAGTACCACTACCTCACGCCGTTCTACTCGCCGTGCGTCAGCGGCGAGTGCGTGCCGGGGGCGTCCAGCCTCGGCCACTGGATCGGCAGCCTGCCGCCCATCATCCCGTATGCGTTCGTCTCGCTGCCGTTCGTGCTCGGGTTCCGGCTCAGCTGCTATTACTACCGGCGCGCCTATTACCGGGCCTTCTGGCGGGCGCCAGCCGCCTGCGCGGTGCGCGAGCCGCACGCCAAGTACAGCGGCGAGACACGCTTCCCGCTCATCATGCAGAACCTGCACCGGTACTTCTTCTACATGGTGATCTTGATCTCCGTCCTGAACACCTACGACGTGATTGAGGCGTTCCACGGAGGGAGCGGCGGCATAGGGTTCGGGCTCGGCACCCTGATCATGCTGGTCAACGTGGTGCTTCTGTGGGGATACTCACTGTCCTGCCATTCTTGCCGGCATATCACCGGTGGCAGGCTTAAGCATTTTTCGTCGCATCCGGTCCGATACTGGATCTGGAACCGGATTTCCTGGCTGAACGCGCGGCATATGCAGCTCGCGTGGACGACGCTCGGCACATTGATGCTGACCGACCTGTACATCTGGCTGGTCGCGGCCCACGTGTTCAGCGACCTCCGGTTCTACAACTGAGGCAGGCAACACCATGACTGACATCGAGCCCGGCGACATCGGACACAATGACATCGAGCGCATTCCCTACGACGTCGTCGTGATCGGGGCTGGCGGCTCGGGCTTGCGCGCGGCGATCGAGGCTCGGCTGGCCGGCAAGCGGACCGCGATCATCTCGAAGTCCCTCTTCGGCAAGGCGCACACCGTCATGGCCGAGGGTGGCTGCGCGGCTGCCATGGGCAACGTCAACCCGAACGACAACTGGATGGTGCATTTCCGCGACACGATGCGCGGCGGCAAGTTCCTGAACAACCCGCGCATGGCCGAATTGCATGCCAAGGAGGCTCCGGACCGGGTTTATGAGCTAGAGGCCTGGGGCGCGCTGTTCGACCGCACCAAGGACGGCAAGATCAGCCAGCGGAACTTCGGCGGCCACGAGTACCCGCGGCTCGCCCACGTCGGGGACCGCACCGGCCTGGAGATGATCCGCACCCTGCAGCAGAAGGTGGTAGCGCTGCAGCAGGAGGACGCCGTCTCCCATGGCGACCCTGAGGCGATGATCAAGGTCTACTCGGAAACGACGATCACCCGGCTGATCAAGGACGGCGAAGGCCGGATCGCTGGGGCGTTCGGCTACATCCGGGAGACCGGGAAGTTCGTGGTCTTCGAGACGCCCGCGGTCATCCTCGCTACCGGCGGCATCGGCAAGACCTTCAAGGTCAGCTCGAACTCGTGGGAGTACACCGGAGACGGTCACGCGCTCGCGCTGCTGGCCGGGGCCAAGCTGCTGAACATGGAGTTCGTGCAGTTCCACCCGACGCACATGGTGTGGCCAGTCTCGGTGCGCGGCCTGCTGGTCACCGAGTCGGTCCGCGGCGACGGCGGCGTGCTGCGCAACTCCGAGGGCAAGCGGTACATGTTCAACTACGT
>DATMMA010000165.1:0-2793 GCA_035570295.1 Streptosporangiaceae bacterium | reverse complement strand
AGCCGGATCGCGTCCGGTTCCCAGGACCCGTCCTCCTCGGTGAACGCGAGCGTCGCGATAGCCTCTCCGGACGCGATGCCGGGCAGGTACCTCTTCCAGGCATCCTCGTCCGGGCTTGCCAGCAGTGCCGTCGCGGCAAGCACCGCGCTGGCCAGGTACGGGCCGCCGTACAGCGCAGCGCCGAGTTCCTCCAGCACGATCGCCTGCTCAGCGAAGCTGAAACCCGCCCCACCGTACTGCTCCGGGATCGCGATGCCCTGCAGGCCGAGCTGCTCGCCGGCCTGGCGCCAGACGCCGGCATCCAGGCCATCGGTAGTGTCCATCAGCTCGCGCACGGCGGTTATCGGCGCCCGGTCGGCCAGGAACCGGCGGACCGAGGCACGGAGCTCTTCTTGCTCCTCAGTGACTCCGAGAATCATCTATCCGGCTCCGTTCATTCCTGAAGTTGCTGACTTATCGGCGACGACCAGCACGTCCAGAGCTTCGACCCGATCACCGCACACCCAGAGCGGATTTACTTCCAGCGCTTGCATACCGCTGAGCGAGCCCGCCAGCTCGCCGATGCGGGCGATGACTCTGGCCAGGACGTCGAGGTCGGCGGGGACGCCGCCGCGAGCGCCCTGCAGAACCGGCAGCGCGCGCAGCTCGCCCAGCATGCGCCGTACCTCTGCCTCGTCGGCCGGGAGGATCCGCAGGCTGGAATCGCCCAGCAGCTCGACCCAGATGCCGCCGAGTCCGACGGCAAGCACCGGCCCGAAGCCAGCATCCATGGTCACGCCCGCCAGGACCTCAGTGCCTGACGTACGCATTGACGTGACAAGTACGTCGTTCCCGCCTTGGTGGTCTTTAGCGGCCGCGACGATCTGCTCGTACCCGGCCCGGACGGCCGCATCGCCGGACAGGTTCAGCAGTACCGCGCCAATGTCGGATTTGTGCGTGACGTGCGCCGAACTAATCTTGAGCGCGACTGCGGTGCCGAGCTCGCGGGCAATCTGCGCCGCCTCATCCGCGGACCGGGCGACGCGGCCGGGGACTACCGGAATGCCTGCCGCTACCAGCAGGTCCCGGGCATCTGCCTCAGCCCACGCACTGGCAGTGCCAGCCGGCGCCGGCAGGCGTGCGGGCAGCAGGCGGACGTCACCGCGGCCATCCTGCCAGCGCAGAGCGTGGCCGATCGCCTGGATGCCCAGTTCCATTCCGCCTATGACGTGTATGCCGTGGCCGCCAAGCAGCTCGCGCGGATAGCCGGCAACGTCCGTGCAGGTCATGCCCATCGGCAGGACTGGAATGGGAGAGCTGCGAACCCGCTCGGCGAGCCAGTTCACCCGGTTCTCGAGCAGATTTGCGGCGGCCTCGTCCGGCGGCCTGACTTCCGGCACGGTGAATCCGGTGAAGACAGCGAAGTCCAGGCCTGGGTCGTTGACCGCGGCGTCGAGCGCGTAATCGATGGCGGTGAGCGGTGACGTACGCGCGTTGGCCAGCACGTATCCCGTCACGTCCAGCGGGTTGCGCGCGTTGGCGAACGATGGAAGGTGCGCCGCGATCGCCTCTGTGGTCGAGGCCCCGAACGGCGGGATCTCAATGCCTTCTGCGCTAGCGCGATCGGCGATGATGTCGCAAGCACCGCCGGATGCGGTCAGCACGCCCATCCGCCGGCCACGCGGCCACCGCTGGTAGCCAAGCAGCGCCGCGGTGGTCAGGAGATCCTCGATGCTGGTTACCCGGATGATGTTGAGCTGGCGCATCGCCGCGTCGACGACCGCGTCATCACCGGCCACCGCGCCGGTGTGGGCGAGCGCCGCTTGCTGGCCGGCCTGGCTGGCGCCGACTTTCATCGCGACGATCGGCTTGCCGGCCTCGTCGGCGCGCTGGGCGGCCGCGCTGAACCCTGCCGGGTCGCCGATCTCCTCCAGGAACATGCAGATGACCTTGGTCTGCTCGTCGGCGACCAGGTAGTCGAGCACGTCGGCGGTGGTGATCATCGCCTCGTTGCCGAGGCTGGCGACTGTGCTCACGCCAATGGCTTGCGACCTGGCGAAAGCGAGCAAAGCACTGGACAGGGCGCCGCTCTGCAGCGCGATCCCGACCGGGCCGGGCGTCAGGGGCAGCGGCACGGTCAGCGCGAACGGGGCAGCCTTGGCGCCGGTGTTGAGGAAGCCGAGCGTGTTCGGCCCGAGCAGCACGATGCCGTGGCCGGCGGCAGCGGCCACAAGCTCGTCCTCCAGTTCCTTGCCGCCGGTTCCGGCCTCGCGGTAACCGGAGGCGAGTACGACGACGTTGCGCACCCCGGCCGCGGCCGCGTCCTCAATGACTGTCGCGACCGCCTCGGTCGGCGCCAGGATGAACGCGAGGTCGGCAGGCTGCGACAGGTCCCTGAGAGTGCGCACGGCCGCCCGGCCGAAGACTTTGTCGTGCCGCGGATGCACGGGCAGCAGCGGGCCCTGATAACCAACGGCGCTGCTCGCGGCGACGATGAACCGGGACCAGCCCGATGTCTCCGAAGCCCCGACCATCGCGATGCTGCGCGGCGCGAAGAACTCGGTGAGCCGCTCCGGCGTGATCAGCGCGCGCGCCATGGCCGCGCGGCTCGTCGGGGTCGCTGTGCTCGTCGCGGTCGCTGTGCTCGTCTGGGTCATGTTCGGGCTCATCGGAGTCATGCCCGCACCCGCGGCTCCTTGGGCAGCCCGAGTGCGCGTTCGGCGATGATGTTGCGCTGGATCTCGTTGGTACCCGAGTAGATCGAGCCGGCCCGGCTGGCCAGGAACACGTTCTGCCAGCCAGTCGTCGGGTAAC
>DATMMA010000164.1:0-12127 GCA_035570295.1 Streptosporangiaceae bacterium | reverse complement strand
ACCGTCGGCCTGTCCTTGCTCGGCCACGCCCGGCGCGGGCTGCGCATCGCCGGCGGCTCGGTGCTGCTGGGCGACAGGGACGTGCTCACCCTCGACGAGGAGCAGCTCCGCAAAGTGCGCGGTTCCGTCGTGTCCTACGTTCCCCAGGATCCGGCGTCATCGCTGAACCCGGCGCTGCGGATCGGCCTGCAGCTACGGGAGGTGCTGGAAGCGCACGCCGGCGGCCGACGGCACGATACATCCGAGCGCGTGGAGGAGATGATGCGCGAGGTCGCGCTGCCCGATGACAGCGGATTCCTCAAGCGGTACCCGCACGAGCTGTCTGGTGGCCAGCAGCAGCGGGTTGGGCTCGCAATGGCATTCGCAAACCGGCCCCGCCTCATTGTGCTCGACGAGCCGACCACGGGACTGGACGTCACGACCCAGGCTCATGTGCTGTCGACCGTACGCGAGCTCGCCACGCTCCACGACGTCGCGGCGCTGTACGTGAGCCACGACCTGGCGGTGGTTGCGACGCTGGCCCAGCGGGTCGCGGTCATGTACGCGGGACGAATCGTCGAGCTTGCGACCGCCGACGAGATCTTCGAGGCCGCCGGGCATCCCTACACCCGGCGCCTCATCGGTGCGATCCCGCGTCTGACCGGCGGCCGGACACTCGTGGGTATCCCCGGTCGTGCGCTGTCGCCCGGCAACCGCCCGAGCGGCTGCGATTTCGCGCCGCGCTGCGCGTTGCGCATTGACCAGTGCATTGAGGCGGTGCCGGAGCTGCGGGTGATCAGCCCGGACCATTCAGCTCGGTGCATCCGCGCCGAGCTGGTGCTGACCCAGGCGCGAGGCCAGGTCGGAGACCCGATCGAAATGCCGGCCGAGGACGAAGCTGAGGTACCTGCGCTCCTGCTCGCGAACGTCGTCGCCTTTTACGGGGGGAACGAGGTCGTCCATTCGGTCAGCCTCAGCCTGGCGGCGCGTGAGTGCCTGGCGCTGGTCGGCGAGTCTGGCTCGGGCAAGACCACCATCGCCCGCGCGATTGCCGGCCTGCACCACAGCTGGACCGGCACGATCTCGCTCACGGGCTCCGACCTCCAGACTTCGGCGCGGCGACGCAGCACCGAAGCCCGCCGGCAGATTCAGTACATCTTCCAGAACCCGTATGGCTCGCTGAACCCGCGCCGCACGATCGGGCAGATCATCGGGCAGCCGCTCCAGGTCTTTGGCACGGCGAGCGGCCGTGACGCCGACAGACGGGTCGCCGAGATGCTCGAGCGGGTGTCGCTGCCGGCCGCGTACGCCCGAAGCTTCCCCGACCAGCTCTCGGGCGGCGAACGTCAGCGGGTGGCGATCGCCAGGGCGCTGGTATGCGACCCCACTGTGCTGGTCTGCGATGAGGTGACCTCGGCCCTGGACGTCAGCGTTCAGGCGGCCATCGTCGAGCTGCTCGGCAACCTGCAGCGTGACCTCGGCCTCTCGATGCTGTTCATCACGCATAACTTGCCCCTGGTACGGTCCATAGCCCAGCGGGTTGCGGTGATGAGGCAGGGCGCCATCGTTGAACTCGGCGAGGTGGCAGAGGTGCTGGCCGGCCCGGTCGAGCCCTACACGCGCCAGCTGCTGTCCGACACCCCGTCGCTGGAGGTGGCCCTCGCCGATGTAGAGCGGGACGAGCCGACGGCCGACGCTTCCGGAAGGTAACATGGTGCCTGCAGCCCGCCACCCCGACATCCTCATCGTGATAGCCGACCAGATGGTGCCATCGGCGCTGCCGTTCCATGGAAATCCGGTGACGCATGCGCCGGCCATGTCCTGGCTCGCCCAGACGGGTGTGGTCTTCGATGCGGCATACACCGCGAGCCCGCTGTGCTCCCCTGGCCGGGCGTCGTTCATGACCGGCCTGCTGCCCTCGCGCAGCCATGTCTATGACAACGCGGCCGAGTTCACCTCTGATATCCCCACGTTCGCCCACTACCTGCGCGGCATCGGCTACCGCACGGTGCTGTCCGGCAAGATGCACTTCTGCGGTCCGGATCAGCTGCACGGCTTCGAGGAGCGGCTCACCACCGACATTTATCCCGCGGATTATGGCTGGACGCCAGACTGGGACCGCCCCCACGAGCGTCCCACCTGGTACCACGACATGGCATCGGTCGTCGATGCCGGACCGTGTGTGCGCTCAAACCAGCTGGACTTCGACGACGAGGTCGCGTTTGCGGCCGAGCGGTCGCTGTTCGGGCACATCCGGTCGGGCGACGAGCGGCCGTTCTGTTACGTGGTCTCGTTCAGCCACCCGCACGACCCGTTCACCATCCCGCGTAAGTGGTGGGACCTGTATCGCGACGCAGATATCCCGATGCCCCGCGTCGGCTATGCGGAGGCCTCGCTCCACCCGCACGAGCGCCGGCTCCGCGAGGTGTGCGCGATGAACGACGTTGAGGTCACCGCCGATCACGTGCGTGCGTCCAGGCGCGCCTACTACGGCGCCATCTCCTATGTCGACGACCACGTGTCCGCACTCCTTCGCCTGCTGCGCGAGACAGGCCGGCTCGACGACACGGTCGTCATCGTCAGCAGCGACCACGGCGAGATGCTCGGTGAGCGCGGAGCCTGGTACAAGATGAGCTTCTACGAGGGCGCGGCACGAGTACCGCTCATCGTCCGCGCCCCCGCGCTCTTCCAGCCGACCCGGGTCGCGACCTCGGTATCGACGATGGACCTGTTGCCGACCTTGGTCGCGCTGACGGGCGACCGCGACCTCTCGGCAGTCCCCGGCCCGCTTGACGGCCGGAGCCTGATGCCGCACCTGTCGGGTGACCCGGATCGCGATGAGGTTGTCGGGGAATACCTGGCCGAGGGTGCGATCGCCCCGATCGTGATGATCCGCCGGGGCCGGCATAAGTTCATCCACTCGCCTGCCGACCCCGACCAGCTCTTCGAGCTCGAATCCGGTCCGGACGAGCAAGTCAACCTGGCCGGGGATCCGGATTCGGCTGGGCTAGTGGACGGATTCAGGCAGGACATCGAGGTGCGCTGGAACCTCGAGACCCTGGACCGTGAGGTGCGCCAGAGTCAGCAGCGCCGTCTGTTTGTCAGCAGGGCACTCGGCACCGGTGTCCAGGCACCATGGGACTTCGCTCCGAGCTACGACGCGTCGCGTCGCTATATCCGCAGCCATATGGACCTCGCTGATCTTGAGGACATGGCCCGCTTCCCGCCGGTCGAACGGCAGCACACGGCCGCGGTCGGCGAGGAGTGATGGCCGTCGGCGTCGAGCAGGGCGGCAGCCAGGTTGCGTGGGATCCGGGCAAGTCGATCGCGGCCCCGCTGCAGGTGCATACGGCCACTGTGGTGCCGGGCTGGGTCGATTACAACGGCCACCTTAGTGAGTGGGCGTACCTGCTGGTCTTCGGCGATAACGCCGACGCCCTCTTCCGGTTCATCGGCATCGACGATGCATACCGCGCCGCCGGGAGTTCGCTCTACACAGCCGAGACCCACCTGCGGCATCTGCGCGAAGTCAAGGTCGGTCAGCAGCTCGTTCTGACGCTGGCTGTCCTCGGTCATGACGCCAAGCGACTGCATGTGCTGCACGAGATGCGCGTGGACGGCATCGGCCGCGTCGCAACTGCTGAACAGCTGCTGCTGCACGTGAACACTGCACTGGGCCGGGTCGCACCGTTTGACGCACAGATCGCGGACAGGCTGCGGCAGATAGCGACCGCGCATGCCCCGCTCGGCATGCCGGACTACGCCGGCCGGTGCCTGCGGATTCCGGAGCGCTGAGTCGATGGACTTCGAACTTAGCCCGGAGCAGCGCCTCATGGTCGCCACAGTCCGCGACTTCGTCGCCCGCGAGCTCTATCCGCACGAGGCAGAGGTCGAGCGCCTGGACGAAGTGCCCTCCGAGCTCGCCAAGAGCATCAGGGAAAAGGCAATTACGGCGGGCCTGTATGCCGCGAACATGCCGGCCGAGCTCGGCGGCGGCGGGCTTGATGCGGTCTCGTTGGTGCTGGTCGAGCGAGAACTCGGCCGGGCCAGCTATGCGCTCCAGATGCTGGTCGAGCGGCCGAGCAACATCTTGCGGGCCTGCACCGGCGAGCAGCACGAGCGCTACCTGCTGCCGGCCATTCGCGGTGAGCGGCATGACTGCGTCGCGATGACAGAGCCCGCCGCCGGGTCCGACGTGCGCTCGATGACGACCACGGCCCGGCGCGATGGCGACGCCTATGTCATCAACGGGACCAAGCATTTCATCAGCCATGCCGATGCGGCCGATTTCGTCATCCTGTTCGCGGTCACCGGAGTGGAGCAGACGCAGGCGGGCGCACGCAACCTCGTCACCGCGCTGCTGGTGGACAGCGACGCACCCGGCCTGCGCATCAGCCGCGGGCCGCACTGCGTCTCGAATCGCGGCTACCACCAGTGCGAGCTGAACTTCACCGACTGCCGCGTGCCCGCTGCCGCAAGGCTCGGCGAGGAGCACCGCGGCCTGGAGCTGATGAGCCAGTGGCTCGGCGCCAGCCGGCTGACAGTTGCGGCCACCAGTACCGGCCGTGCGGGGCGGGTGCTTGAAGCGGCCACCGAATGGGCCGCCCAGCGGCAGCAGTTCGGCCAGCCGATCGGCAGGTTCCAGGGCATCGGCTTCCAGCTTGCCGACCTGGCAACGGAACTGGCGGCTGCGGAGTTGCTCACGCTGCGTGCGGCCGCGCGCCTCGACGCCGGTCTGATGACCGACGCGGACGCGGCCATGGCAAAGGTATTCGCGTCCGAAATGCTCGGCCGGATGACCGACGCGGCCGTGCAGATCTTCGGCGGCATGGGCCTGATGAGCGAGCTGCCGCTGGAACGGTGGTGGCGGGACGCGCGAGTGGAGCGAATCTGGGATGGCACCAGCGAGATACAGCGGCACATCATCGCCCGGTCGCTGCTTCGACCGCACGGGGGCTGACGTGCCCGCCGCCCGCGCCGACGGCTCGGCGCCTGTTCGCACCGAGGTGTCCGGGCAGACCCTGCTGATTACCCTGAACCGGCCGCCCGCGAACGCCGTCGACGTGGCTACCAGCCATGCGCTGTTTGCCGCGTTCGACAGACTGCGGCGCGATCCGGAGCTGCGGGTCGGCGTGCTGACCGGAGCCGGAGAGCGCTTCTTCTGCGCCGGCTGGGACCTCAAGGCGGCAGCCAGCGGAGAAAGCATCGAGGCAGATCACGGTCCCGGTGGGTTCGCCGGGCTGACCGAGTTCGCGGACATCGGCAAGCCAGTGATCGCAGCCGTCAACGGGCTGGCGCTCGGCGGCGGATTCGAGCTGATGCTCGCTGCGGATATGGTCGTGGCCGCCGATCACGCTGAGTTCGCCCTGACCGAGGTAACCCTCGGCCTGGTCGCCGACGCCGGCGGGGTGCTGCGCCTGCCGGCCCGGCTGCCGCGGCCCATCGCAGCGGAGTACTTGCTGACCGGTCGCCGGGTGACTGCGGCCGAGGCTGCGACCCGGGGCCTGGTTAACCGGGTGGTGCCCGCAGCCGGCTTGCTGTCGGCCGCCGCCGAGCTGGCAGACGCGATCTGCGCGGCCGCGCCCTTGGCGGTGGCCGCCGTGCTAGAGATCATGCGAGCGACCGAGGCAAGCGATGTCAGCCGCGGTTTTGACATCCTGCGCACCGGTGACCTTCCCGATTACCGGGCGATGCTTGGCTCGGCTGACGCGCGCGAGGGTGCTCGGGCATTCGCCGAGCGCCGCAAGCCGGTCTGGCGCGGCCGGTGAGCGCCGCAGGTGAGCTGGAGACCGGCGGGCGCACCGTTCCGGCCGACTGGATCGACTACAACGGTCACATGATGGATGCCTACTACTCGGTGGCGTTCACCGAGGCGACCGAGATGCTGCTGGATCACCTCGGTCTGGGTGCTGCCTACCGGTCACGCACGGGCAGCGGTATCTACACGGTCGAGAGCCATGTCTGCTTCCGCGCCAGCGTCCGGGGCGGGGAACAGCTGCGCTACACCTCCCGTCTGCTCGGTTGCGACTCCAGGCGGTTGCACGTCTTTCACCAGATCCTGCTGGCCTCGGGCACGGAGGCGGCCACCAACGAGCTCATGTTCCTGCATGTCGACCTGGCCACCGAGCGAGTGACGCCCATCCCTGCGGAGCAACTGGCAGCTGTCAGCGCGCTCGCTGCACAGCACGCGATGCTGCCGGTGCCGCAGGCGGCGGGCCGCAGCATCACGCTGCGCCAACCTAGCTGATCAGGCAGATTGCGCGTGCGACGCGCGCTGCAGCAGCTCCTGGCGCCACTGCTCGGTCTGCTGAACCTGGTTGAAGGTAAATACGTGCAGCCCGCGGACGCCCGAGTCCGCTGCAGTCAGCGCCGAGCTGACATTGCCGAGCAGCCGCTCGGGGCTGTAGGCACCGGGCGTGCCCAGGCGCACGAACCATTCGCCATGCCGGGTCAGGAAGCGTGAGGATTCAGCAACGCCCGCCTTGGCCGCCATCTTCAGCAGCCTGGTCCGTTCGATCGGCCCGGCCAAGCCGACGAAGAGCGGCAGCGTCACGCCCCTGGCCCTGATTCTCGTGACCCACTGGCGCAGCGTTCGGGGATCGAAGCACAGGTTGCTCACCACGTAGGTGGCGTACCGCCGCTTGTCCCACATTGCCTGGATAGTGACATCGTCGCCGATGACCGGGTGGCTTTGCGGATAGCCTGTGACGCCCACGTTCGGGAACGGGCGGCCAAGCTGATCGAGCTGCTGCAGCAGAGCCAGCGCACTGTCAAACGCTCCGACCGGCGGGTCAGCATCGCCCGCGGGAACGAAGACGTCACTGATGCCAGCAGCCCGCAGCCGATCGACGATATCGGTCAGGTGGGCCTGGTCTTTGACCAGCCGGGCCGACAGGTGCGGAACCGAACGGTACCCGTGCGCGGCGAGACGGCCCGCCAGCTCAAGCGTGGGCTCCAGGCCCTTGGCCGGCGACGCCGTGACGGTGACGATCACGTCGCGTGGCACCCACTCAAGCACCGAATCCTCAGTTCTTGCAGCAGGGAGCACCTCATATCGTGGATGGGCAAGCAGCGATGCAACTCTGCGCAGCGAACCGCGGCTCACCGGCAGGATTCCGCGCGCGATCGTGCACCTCCTTTAGCGCCCTTCCTGCTCATCCAAGCACGGCGGCACCGCACGAAGTTAGTCCCGATTGGCTACATCCGGTGCGGCATGTTTGGCGGGGGGCAGGACGTCTGGTTCACTCCTTCGCCGGGATCGGCGGGAGCCCTACTCAGCACGATCCCGAAGTGCTAGCAATATGCGGCGAGCAGCGCGGCATCTTCGGCCAGCCGCTCCTCAGTCTTGGTCCCGCCACTAGTCCTGAGCAGGGTCGGGCCACTGATCGAGACGCAGCGCTCAGCGGTGAGCCGAGCGCAGATGGTCCCCTGGGTGAGGTGCGAGGTTGGCCAGGTCTGCTGATACCAGCAGGTCGGGACGAAATCGTTAAGCACCTTTTGCTGCGTCTCGACCCGGTACTGGGCCTTGCCATCCCTCAGGAGCACCGTCCTCGGCTTCGGCGAGGCGGAACACGCCTGCCGGATCGCCTGGCTGGTCCGCTGCTGACGGCCGGACGCAAGGACCTGGTGAAGAATCGGCATGACAGCGACCACGTATGCGGTGACCGGGATGATCAGCGCGATGGCCGCGAGCAAAGCCAGTACTAGCTCGGCGCGGAAAAGAACCGCCGGTGCGGGCGCGCACGATCAGCCGGCACGGCTGGTTAAGCGCCAGGTCCCAGGTCAGTAGCCTGATGCCGTCCCGCAGCCAACTACCGACTCGGCGCACGGCCGTTGGCGGCAAGCCGCTAGTTCAGCCGGACGGCCGGGTCATCGCCCCATTCGAAGGAATCGGTGGCTCAGGCGGCATCCGCGCCTTCGCTTCGAGCCGGGCGGTGACGCCAACGATATCGTGATCAGCACGTCTGGCGACGGCACGATATGGTCTCCGGTCACTCGCACCCTATCGATCCGGTTGGCAGGTCGGCCGCCAGCGATATGAGGTTGCCCCTATGCGCATACATTCTGCCCTAAGAACTAGATTGCTAAATCAGGTCGAGAGCGGTATTCCGTCTGAAGGTGATTAATCTGAGGCCCATTCGGCCAGTTGAGAAAGACCACCTACTGGGCCTGCGCCGGGCTCAGGTGAGTCGGGCGCCGTGATGCCGACGGATGCCGAGGAGCATGCGTTGCGCGCCTCGATGTGGGAGCCAAAGTGGCTCCGCCGAGCCAATGTGCACAGCCGTCAAGCTATGTCAGGCGACGTCCACCGAACAGGTCGCAGGCGAGCACCACATCGGGCGACGCGAGGCTACGTCGAGCGACCAGGTGGCGTTGATTTGGGAGCAGGAGGCCGCGGGTTCGAATCCCGCCATCCCGACCAAAGGTGCAGGTTGTGGGCTTGCTGTCGACCGTCGTCATGGCCCCTAAGATCGTTTGACCGTCATCTGACCGTCGTTCTGAACGTGGATCCGCGGCACTCCGTGGCACAGACTGGTCCGCGATGGCAGGGCCATCAAGATCGTCGGGGTAAGCCATTGAACGCTCTGACGGCGGCCAGGGTGCCGCATCCGGAGGCGGCCCGGAACGGGCTGGCATCGCGATCGTCAACGTTCCCCGGCGGATCGCTGCGTTCACTCGGTATGCGTGCGCGGTCGGGTACCGGATCGGAGCCCGACTTAAAAGCGCGGCCTGACGCCAGGCGACCACGAGTCCGGGTGGAGGGCTACCGAGCCCGCTTCGCCACTCTGGACTATGGGCAAAGAGCCAGTAGTAATGTCCTGTGTCCATGCACATGGAGATGCGCTGGCATCGCCAGGACGAGGTGCCGCTGCCGATTGCGCTGTGGTGTCCCGGCCCGGGTTACCGGATGATTTCCAGCGGGGTGGCAGGCGGCGGGATCGGGCTGCGGGAGTGGGTACTCAACGCGCAGGTACCGGCCGGTTACAGCCGCATGGATCCGGCCGCGCACGTAGCTGAGCTGGCCATCGGCCTTGGCCTGGAGGGCAACGGCGTCGGGCTGCTCACCGCGGCCAGGGTGAGTGATCTGGTGCAGTGCGAAGACGCAGGGGTATACGCGGCTGCCACGGTCGGCCTGCGCGTGCCGACCTGGGCGGCGGTGCCGTCTGGCAGTGCCGATCGTGAGATGGTGCAGGCCTGGCGGCCTGGCACCATCAACATCGTCGTCTCGGTTCCCGTGCCGCTCAGCGACGCGGCCTACGTCAACGCCGTCATGACTGCGACCGAGGCCAAGGCCCAGGCTTTGCTCGATGCGGGATACCACGCCAGCGGCACGGCCTCAGACGCCATCTGCGTCGCCGCGCCGGCGGCGGGTGAACCCGAGGACTTCGCCGGACCGCGGTCGCTGTGGGGTGCGCGGATCGCTCGCGCGGTGCACTCCGCCGTGCACGCCGGCGCGGTACGTTACCCGGCTCAAGCCGACCCGGCACAGGCATGGCCCCGCCCGGATCCATCCCGCCGGGGTGAGGTCATAGGCATCCGGATCGCTTCACCACCACGGCCTGCAAGCCGTAGCCACATCAGCGGCCCAGTCGCGGACGCCGCTGCTCGGCTTGCCCCCAGCGCTCCATCGCCGCTCGGCCCGGAGACTGACAGGTAGGGCCTACTACTGATTACAACCGACTCGTGCCGATACCCCCGGGCAAGGCTGTTCGATGTCACGCTGCTCTCATAACCCAGAGGTCGCGGGTTCAAATCCCGCCCCCGCTACCAAGAAGTAGCAGGTCAGAGGCCTAATCGCCAGAGACAGCGGTCGGGCCTCTTGGTCATTTGTTGGTGGTTCGTTGGCGAGACGGGACCTCCGAGCGCGGCAGCTGGCGGTCGGAAAAAGCATGAAACGGCATCGCGCAACGCTTCTGGGGGGCTACCGAGGCTGTGCTTGACGACTCCCTTGTCCGGAAACATTGCGCGCTGGCAGCGCGACTCTCTCAAGGCGGTAGCGCCGGTTCAAATCCGGTCGGGGCTACACGAGAAGTAGCAGGTCAAGGACCTGACCGCCGGTCGCGGTGATCAGGTCCTTGATCATTTGTGTGTGTCCCGAACGCAGAGGGGGTCTCGATGTAGGTCGGCCTTCTGATGCGGTGCTGCGTGGATGATGGAGGATTGTGGCCCTCCGGAGCCGCCCTGCAGGGGGAGGCTTCAAACCACCTCATGCTGCGTTGGCTGAAGACCTTCGTGGTGAGCGATGAGGAAAAGGCTCCCGGTGAGGCGTCAGGTAGGGACCAGGAAGACGATCGCTGCTGAAGCGTCGAAAATCTTAAGACGGCATCGAAACCAGGGCGTTCAAATGGTTCCGGGATGAGCCTGGCGGGTGCCCGCTTACTGGCCAGGCGGTGTCCAGCGTAGAGGCGACGTGAGCCTGGTCTGCTGCGTCTGCGTGGAACGGGAGAAGGCGGGTCTGGACACTGCCGCCCTGGTCGGGGTGGTGAGAGGGAGCCTCCCAAGCGGCCGAAACCGTGAGGGACTGAGTACCGTTGCCAGGCGCGCTGGCGGACCTGCTCGTAGTAGCCGTGAAGCTCCTGTAATGAGGGCAGAGCCAAGGGGCAGGGTCATCTGTGGCTGTGTTCGTCTAGTCAACCGGGCCGATGGCCTGGGAGGAACTGCATGGGCAAGCGGAGTCGCAGGGCAAGTCGTTTGATATTTCGAAGTAGCGGCGCTGGCGGCGGCTGCGTGCCATTTCCTAATCTCGTCAAGGTGTGCCCCTACCTGCCGTCCACGTGACTCGGACAGCAGCGGGACGACGAACCACGCCGGCGCCGACAGCACGACCAAGAGCACTACCGGCAACATCGCGATAGCGGCCACGGCTACCCGGCACCATCCCTCCGTGATCGGGCTCATGGCGTCACACCCCGGCCATATGGAAACGGACACCCCTATTTGTTCACTGTCTTCAGGTACTCGACAGCATCATTCACGACGGCGGCCGCAGCTGCGGCTGGCGCTTCCCCAGGGGCAGGCTGCGACAAGTACGGGAAAACCTGCGCGTTCCAGGCGGGAGGCCCCGAGCTGAGCCCGTCAGCAAGCTCTGGCGGATGGTCGTCGGCTTGCTGTGCGGTATGCGAACCGTGAACGGCGAGCGGTGGGTGATCGCTAGGAGCCTCCGGCGCGTGGGCGACAGCAGCGGCGCTTGCGGCTAGTGCCTCCTGCGCCTTCGCCATCTCAGGGAGGAGTTTCTCAGCGACCTGTTTGCGCCCTCGCCTAGTGCCCCATATCAGCCCCGCCAGCGCCCCCGTGAGGGTCGTAACGGCACCGAGGACCTCAATTAGGGCTGCCGGATTCTGGCGAAAAACCAACACTAGAAAGACCACAAGAATGATTAAGGCCACAACCCCCAGTGCAGAACTTGCGAAAGATGACTCGTACCACTTCACGTTCCTAGGTGCGGCTGCCGCATGATTGACTGCCACGGTCGTCCCCCCTCAAAGCAACGCCGCCGCCGATCTCCCGGCTAGCCACTGATGGCCCCCGCCCGTCTGCGCCGCAGGTTGCTCACCCAGTGTGGACCGGCGAACGTCACAAAGCGACCCCCTAGACGCTCTAATACCAACAGCTGAGCTTGGACTCGGCCCCCGCTGGTTGGTAAGAAACGTGTCACCAGCCGCAAACGAGCGTGATCCTACTGGCTAGATGGGGAAATTGCCGATGACGTCGTCGTAGCGCTGCTGGACGCCGACAGGGCGAGTCGAGGCTGCTAGACCAGCCGTGCTTCGGGTGCAAGGACAGCGCTGGTCTCGATCACATCGGATTTGCCGCCGGACAGCACGATGCCCGCTGGATCCTCATCCGTGCGAAGAAGTTCGGGCTGGGACAGCGGAAGCAGCGCCTCGATGACGTCAATGACGGGAACTCTCGCCGGTCGGCAAGATACCTAGCCACCGTCCGAGCTGCGGGCCGCGGCAGCGCCACCTCCCTCGGCACCAACGCATCTGCATCAAGGAAGGCGATGACGACCTCCCACGCCAGGTAGGAAGTCTCGATAAAGCTGCCGTCGTAGGGCAGCGGGCAGATCACGAGGTTTCGGCGGTCATCCTTCGTGATGCGATCCGTCTTCCCCTGGGCCGCGGGCACGATGCCCACGCGAAGCCCG
>DATMMA010000163.1:0-12561 GCA_035570295.1 Streptosporangiaceae bacterium | reverse complement strand
GAGCCGAACGTCAGCGTTGCCGCGTTCCGCCCGGTCTCCTGGCCGTCGCCGCCCGCCTCGCAGCCGATCAGCGCGACACGGGAGTCCGGGATGAACTCGTGGAAGATGCCCATCGCGTTCGAGCCGCCGCCGACACAGGCGATCACCGCATCCGGCAGCCGGCCGGCCGCCGCCAGCACTTGCTCCCGCGCCTCGACACCGATCACCCGCTGGAAGTCGCGCACCATCATCGGGAACGGATGCGGGCCGCCGACCGAGCCGATGCAGTAATGCGTGTAGTCGACGGTGGACACCCAGTTCCGGAACGCCTCGTTCATCGCGTCCTTGAGGGTCCGGCTGCCGGTGGTCACCGGGACGACCTCAGCGCCGAGCATCTTCATCCGGGCCACGTTCAGTGCCTGCCGCCGGGTGTCTTCCTCGCCCATGTAGACGACGCACTCCAGGCCGAGCAATGCGGCTGCCGTCGCGGTAGCCACGCCATGCTGGCCGGCCCCGGTCTCGGCGATGATGCGGCTCTTGCCCAGCCGCTTGGTCAGCAGCGCCTGGCCGAGCACATTGTTTATCTTGTGCGAGCCAGTGTGCGCCATGTCCTCTCGCTTGAGGAAGACGCGGCACCCGCCGGCCTCGGCCGCGAACCTTGGCACCTCGGTCAGCAACGTGGGCCGGCCCGCATACCCGGTCAGCAGAGCCGTCAGTTCGGCCTGGAACGCCGGGTCCGCCCTCGCCTCGGCATAGGCGGCAGTGAGCTCGTCCAGGGCCGACATCAGCGCCTCCGGGGCCAGCCTGCCGCCGAAGCTGCCGAAGTAGCCGGCCTCGTCAGGGAGTGCGCTACCGGGAGAACTCGAGCTGGAACGGCCACCTGTCATGACGGCTCCTCGCTCGGCCCGTGAGTCTCGCTACCGGAAGCCCCGCCGCCGGTCGACCCGCCGCCCGTGCTGCTGCCGCGATCGCCGCGCAGTGCCGGGTGCGAGCCGGCGGTAACCAGATCGGCAACCGCGGAACGCGGATCCTTGCCGGTCACCAGGCTCTCCCCGACCAGCACCGCGTCCGCGCCTGCAGCGGCGTACGCCAGCAGGTCGTGCGGTCCGCGCACGCCAGATTCAGCGATCTTGATCACGCCGTCCGGGATGTGCGGAACAAGCTGAGCGAACACGCTGCGGTCGACCTCGAGCGTGGCCAGGTTCCGGGCGTTGATGCCGAGCACCCGCGCCCCGGCGGCCATCGCGCGCTCAAGTTCGCCCAGCGTGTGCACCTCCACGAGCGGCACCAGGCCGATTGACTGCGCGCGCTCGACAAGGGAGACGAGCGCGTTCTGCTCGAGCGCCGCGACGATCAGCAGCACGAGGTCAGCGCCGTACGCCCGGGCCTCCCATAGCTGATATGAACTGACGATGAAGTCCTTACGCAGCACCGGAACGGCAACGGCGTCCCTGACGGCCGCCAGGTCCTCCAGGCTGCCGCCGAAGCGCCGTTTCTCGGTCAGCACGCTGATGATCCGCGCCCCGCCGGCCTCGTAGTCGGCAGCGAGCGCCGCCGGGTCCGCGATTGCGGCGAGCGCGCCCTTCGAGGGACTGGCCCGCTTCACCTCGGCGATGACCGCGACCCCCGTGCCCGCGAAGGCCGCCATCACCTCTCGCGGCGATGGTGCCTTCGCAGCGAGCGCCTTGAGCCGCTCCAGCGAGGTCTCCCGCTGGCGAGCCGCCAGGTCTGCGCGGACTCCATCAAGGATGTCGTCAAGCACGCTCACGCGGTTCTGCTGCCCCCTCGGGTGGGATGCCTTGCGTGAAAATCGTAGCGATACCGCCGTCGGTGGATTGCCCGCCCCCTGTTCTGCCGGGCCGGCCGGTAACTCTGCCCGGGCTCGCCCAGCCCAGCGCCATGGTCCGGCGAACCAGCGCCTGTGACTACCTCACTCAGGCGGACCGTGACCCGGCCGAGGTCGGGTCCTCGCCACGGCTGAGCGACTCCCACATCGTCGCAGAATCAGCCGGGGGCCCGTCTGCGGCTGCGGGCCGGCTCCCACCGGGCCGGCCATCTCGGGACGACGGGCCAGCTGCGGCAGCGGGGCCGGTACCGGCAGGCTCGCCTGCTCCCCCAGGCTGGGAGGGCAGCTGGCGCCCGGCGACCCCGGCCGGCGAATCGTACCGGCTCGACATGACCGCCATCCGGCCGGACCGCACGACTACCAGGATTCCCGCGGCCAGCATCGCGATCGCACCGATCACCACGATCGCCTGCCACGCGGCGGCCGCGAACACCACGTGTGGCGCAGTCCCGGCCACGTTCGGTACAGCAGCCGACACGCTGCCGCTCCCGGCCGTGACCGACCCTGCGGTGGCCGTTTCCGGACTGACGTTCGAACTCGCGGCCGAGACGGCCCCGGCCCTGGTCAGGGTGAAAGCGGATGCCCCGAGGGCCAGGCCGATCACGCCGAGCAGAACGCCGGTCAGCCGCCGCAGCAGCCCCTTGCTCGCCAGGACCGCGGCAAGCGTGGCGAGTCCGGCCACCACCAGCGCGTCGGCGTACGGCACGAGAGCCGCCCCGGTCACGGTCACGGTACTGGCGGGGAGCGGCTTCGGCGGGATCGTGCGGATATGCGCCCACGCCTGCCGGGTAGCCAGGAAGATAAGCCCGGCACCCAGCGCACCGAGCAGCAACGCGAGCCACAGTTCCTGCCGCGGCGACCGCTGCCGCCACCCGGACAGCCGCTCCGCGGACGAGAACAGCCGAGGCGACCGGGGCGACCGGCCACCCGGCTGCCGCTCAGGGCCGCTGCTCATCTTCTGACTCCTGGCTAGACACTCTGCTGGACACCCAGGCCCGCTGGCTGGACACCGGCCCTCAGGCTGGACGTCCTGCTCGCCTGCCAAGGCGCTTAGCTGAAGGCTAGCCGCCGCCCGCCAGCAGCCGGACCGCCGGTCGCAACCGCCCGCCCCGGCCGGCGGCAGATGACCTACGATCAGGACAGTGTCACGCACGCCGGCCTCGCAGCACTGGCCGGTGCCGCGAACCCGCTGCGGTGATCAGCCAGGCTGGCTGACGTGAGGAGCACCCGTGAGTCATGCCCAGGATGAGCGCCGCGCGATCTGCGATCTTCTGGCCGAGCTAGGGCCGGACAAACCGACTCTGTGCGAGGGGTGGCAGACGGGCGACCTGGCCGCCCATCTCGTCCTGCGAGAGCGCCGCCCGGACGCAGGCGCCGGGGTCATGGGCGGGCCGCTGGCTGGCTACACCCAAAGGGTCCAGGCCCGGCTCGCTAAGCGGACCCCGTTCGGCCGGCTGCTCGAGCTCATCGCGGCCGGCCCGCCGCGGCTCTCTCTGTTCGCCTTGCCCGGCGCGGACGAGCGCCTCAACCTGGTCGAGTACTTCGTGCACCACGAGGATGTGCTCCGGGCCCAGCCAGGCTTCCAGCCCCGGCCGATCAGCAGTGAACTAGCCGACCTGCTCTGGGCACGGCTGCCGATGGCCAGGCTGATGCTGCGGCGCGCACCGGTAGGCGTCGAGCTGATCCGGGCGGGCGCTGCAAGCGTTGCGGCGGATGCACTCAATCAAGGCGGGAACGGGCGGGTGCGGATCACCGTGAGAGCGCGTACGCCGCTGGTCACGGTCTCCGGCGAACCGGCCGAGCTGACGCTGTGGGTGATGGGGCGGACTAGCGCCGCCCGGGTTCGGCTGGACGGCAACGACAGTGACGTTGCCGCGCTGCAGGCCACTTCCTGGCGAATCTGACTGAACCAGCCCTTTACCGGAGCCCGGCAGCCTGCCATCCTGGTCTGCACGGCCTCGGGGCGGCGCTTGGCTCGCCGGTCGTTGTCAACAGGGGACACTTCCGATCGTCGTTGACAGTTCACCGGCCGCATGCCTGAGTGACACCCCAAGGCGCGCACCCGTTTGCTTCTCCCCGCGAACATACACGGGTTCGAACTCCCGCGATTTCACAAGCTCGGAGAAGCAGAGTGCGCAAAAGCAAGGCAGTTGCCGTCGTCGTGGCGGCAGCCAGCACGGCGGTGTTCGCAGCCGCGTGCGGCAGCAGTAACTCATCGAGCGGCGGCAGCTCCGTCGACTGGTCCAAGGTGACCCATCTGACCGCTTCTGGCCCCGACAGCATGGCCAATCTGGTCAAGGACGCCGAGAAGGAAGGGCAGCTCAACGTCATCACGCTGCCCAGCAACTGGGCCAACTACGGCAACATCATGAAGGACTTCACCGCCAAGTACCACATCCACATCACGGATGCGATCCCCGAGGGCTCAAGCGGTCAGGAGCTGCAGGCAATCCAGACCGAGAAGGGCCAGAGCCGGTCGCCGGACGTCGTGGACGTCGGCACCCCGTTCGCGGTCGAGGGAGCACAGAAGGGCTACTGGGCCCCGTACGAGGTGCAGTCCTGGAAGAACATCCCGGCAGACGCCAAGGACACCAACGGCGACTACTACGCCGACTACGGCGGCTACGTGGCCATCGGCTACAACCCGGCCAAGGTGAAGGTCCCGCCGACATCCTTCGCGAGCCTGACCAACCCGGCGTACAAGAACATGATCGCGCTCAACGGCAGCCCGACCTCGGCAGGAGCCGCGTTCGCAGCGGTGTACGCGGCGGCGCTGGCCAACGGCGGCTCCTTCAGCAACATCGCACCAGGCATCCAGTTCTTCGCGCACCTGAAGAAGATCGGCAACTTCGTGCCGACGGCGACCGGCGGCCCCACGACGGTGCAGAACGGCACGACGCCGATCCTGATCTGGTGGGACTACCTGCTGGCCTCCGAGGTCAAGCCGGTGGTGCCCGGATTCAAGATCGTGATCCCGTCGGACTCGAGCTTCGCCTCGTACTACGACCAGGCGATCAGCGCGACTGCGCCCGACCCGGCCGCGGCCCGGCTGTGGGAGGAGTACCTGTACTCCACCACCGGCCAGAACCTGTGGCTGGCTGGCTTCGCCCGGCCGATTGAGCTGTCGACCCTGGTCAGCGCCGGAACTGTGGACAAGTCGGCCTACGGCTCGCTGCCGCCGGCTCCCTCCGGCGCGCTCACGTTCCCCACGCAGGTGCAGGACAACACCGCGGAGAGCGCCATTACTGCCAACTGGGCGAAGGCTCTCGGCTAGCTCATGACGGAAAGCATGATCGAGGTCGCGGCCCCGGAAGCGCGAGCTTCCGGGGCCCGGCCCAGCCCAGTTGCCCGCGCTGTCCGTGCCTCGCTGCGGTGGGCGGGCGTGCTGCCCTTTGGCGTCTACATCGCACTTGGACTCGTCGCGCCGACGATCGCGATCGCCATCGCGGCGTTCCAGGATTCGAATACCGGCGCGGCCACGTTCAGCAACATCGACGCCGCGGTGCACGGCGAGTACCTCATCGGCCTGCGCACCAGCATCGAGCTGTCCGTCCTCACCGCGATCGTGCCGGGCATCTTCGGGCTGCTGATCGCGTACGCGATCTTCACCGCGAAGCGTGGCGTCGTGCTGCGCCGGGTTGTCATCACGGCGAGTGGCGTTTTCGCGAACTTCGGTGGCGTCCCGCTGGCGCTCGTGTTCATCGCGACGATCAGCACCACCGGCGTGGTGACCGGCTGGATCCAAGACCTTTTCAACGGGTTCAACATCTGGAACCACGGCTTCTCGCTGTACACGGCCTTCGGCGTCTTCTTCGTCTATATGTACTTCCAGATACCGCTGATGGTGCTGGTCATCTTCCCGGCTCTCGAAGGCCTGCGGCCGGCCTGGCGGGAGGCGGCGCAGAATATGGGCGCGGGCACCTGGCAGTACTGGCGACACGTGGGCGGTCCGGTACTGTTCCCGTCGTTCCTTGGCTGCCTGCTGCTGTTGTTTGGCGGCTCGTTCTCCGCGTACGCCACCGCCGAGGCCCTCACCGGCGGCACGATCCCGCTGACTCCGATCCAGATCGGCTCGCTGCTGAACGGCAATGTCATCGCCGGGCAGGAGAATCTTGGCTATGCCCTCGGCCTGATCATGATCGTCATCATCGCCATCGTCATGGTTCTCTACACGATCCTGCAGCGGAGGGCGGCTCGATGGCTACGGTAGCGAGCGCAGAGCAGGCGGGCACTCAGGCTCCGGCGACCCGGCCGGGAACTCGCAAGCGCAGTTGGCCGGTGTGGCGCTGGGTGATCATGCTGATCGCGGCCGCTTACTTCCTGATCCCGCTGTACGCAGCGCTCAAGTTCGCCGGCTTCAAGGCCTTCACGCAGGTGACGACCTACCCGCAGTTCGGCTCGGCATTCGTGCTGTCGCTGCGGCTCGCTTTGATCGCTACCGTGCTCACCCTGGTGCTGATGGTGCCAACCACGGTCTATGTGCATCTGCGACTGCCCCGGATCCGGCGGCTCATGGAAGCCATCACGATCCTGCCGATCGTGATCCCGCCGATCGTGCTGATCATCGGCGTGCTGAAGGTAGCGCCGGGCTTCCTGATCAGCACGCCGAACCTGCTCGGTCTGGAGTACGTCATCCTGGCGATGCCGTTCGCGTACCGGTCGCTGGACTCGGGCATGCGTTCGTTCGATGCGAAGACGCTGGTCGAGGCCTCTAACTCACTTGGTGCAGGCTGGCCGACCACGCTGTGGCGGGTCGTGATTCCGAACCTGCGCACAGCGATGCTCTCGGCCACCGTCCTCACGGTCGCGCTGGTACTCGGCGAGTACACCATGGCCAGCCTGGACAACTTCCAGACGTTCCCGGTGTGGATCGTCAACTTCGAGCAGAACAGCGGACCCGTTGCCGAGGCGGCATCGCTGCTTGCCCTGCTCGTAACCTGGCTCCTGCTGATGCTGATCGTGACGCTCGGCAGCCGCAGAGCTCGCAAGCACGGAGGTGCCGAGGTGGCGCTCTTCTCCGTTGCCACCCGCCAGACCACTCAGACCGTGGGAGAAGCCGAATGACCATGAACGCAGCGGCCGGTACCGAGACGGGCGGCGGCGTCCGGAGCGCCGCCGGCACTGGCGCGGGCGCGCCGGTCGTCCTCGACTCGCTCAGCCGCTCTTTCGGCGCCGTGCGCGCACTCGATGGCCTCTCGCTCGATATTGCGCCCGGCGAGCTCGTCGCCCTGCTCGGTCCGTCCGGCTGCGGCAAGACCACAGCGCTCCGGATCGTCGCTGGTTTCGAGTTCGCCGACACTGGATCGGTTACGGTCGACGGCCGTGACGTCTCGCCCGTTCCGCCCGCCAAGCGGGACATGGGCATGGTGTTCCAGAGCTACAGCTTGTTCCCGAATATGTCGGCTCTCGACAATGTCGCTTTCGGGCTGCGGATGCGGAAGATCGGCCCGGCGGAGCGGACCAAGCGGGCGACCGCGCTGCTTGAGATGGTCGGTCTTGCGCCTCAGGCCAGGCAGTATCCGCACCAGTTGTCCGGCGGCCAGCAGCAACGTGTCGCGCTGGCTCGCGCGCTCGCAATCGAGCCTCGCGTGCTGCTGCTCGACGAGCCGCTATCGGCGCTGGACGCCAAGGTCCGGCTGCAGTTGCGCGAGCAGATCCGTACCCTGCAGCAACGGCTCGGGACTACCACCCTGTTCGTCACTCACGATCAGGAAGAGGCGCTGTCGATGGCGGACCGGGTCGGCGTGATGAAGGATGGCCGGCTGGAGCAGATCGCTACGCCGAGCGAGCTCTATTCGACGCCAGCGACCGCGTTCGTCGCGGAATTCGTGGGCACGATGAGCCGGATCCCCGGTAATTACCGGGGCGGTGATAACGTCACTGTGCTCGGCCGGGACGTCCCGGTGCACGGCGACCACGCGTCGGTCCCGGCGGGCGAGGTCGACGTTCTCGTCCGTCCGGAGGGACTGACGATCGAGGCAGTGGCCGGCGGGAACGGCATAGTGACCGACCGGACCTTCCTCGGCTCACTGACCCGGCTCAGCGTGCTGCTGTCCGGCGACATCGCTGTCAAGGTCGACAAGGCCAGCACAGCAGCGACCGATCTAGTGCCCGGCATCTCAGTTCAGGTATCGATTCCGGGGACCGAGCCAGTCCTGATCGCCGAGCGCGCGTGACGGCAGGCGCAAGAGCGACCGGCCGGCAAGCTGCGCAAGGCGGCGCACCGATCGAACGGGTTTCGCCAATGCACCCGGAAACGACAGCGCGAGGTCGGATCGTGCCCGGTGAAGCGGCCGATGGCGGCTATCGCCGGCTGACAGCGGAAGCCGGAGAGCAGCACGCGGTCAGAACCGAGCTGTTCAGCGGCAGCCTGCCGGGCGGCTGGCAGCGGTCGGCCACACCCTTGCTCGCCATCGCGCACTTGTCGGACACGCACGTGATGGATCATCAGTCACCCGGCCGGGCCGAACTGGTGGACAGGTTCTCCGACCCCGACTCTGCGCTGCGGGCCACGGTCGGGATCATCGGCACCTACCGTGCGCAGGAACTGTTCACCTATCAGGTGGCGGAGGCGATGATCCAGGCGGTCCGCCGGATTGCCGCAGCTCCGGTATCGGCCGCGCCGCTGGACTTCGCCGTGATCACCGGGGACGCCACCGACAACTGCCAGCTCAACGAGCTGCGCAGTTACATCGAGCTGCTGGACGGCGGCCTCGTCACGCCCGATTCCGGTGATCCGGATCAATACGAGGGCGTCGCCGGACCTTCCGTCGAGGACGAGCGGTACTGGCACCCGGACGGCGGACCAGCCGACCTGCCGCGGACCAGGTACGGATTCCCGGCCGTGCCCGGCGTCCTCGCCGCGGCCCGCCGGCCGTTCCGGGCCACGGGGCTCGGCGTGCCGTGGTACGCAATCCACGGCAATCACGACAACATGATGCAGGGCACCGTCAAACCGGTCGGCACGATAGCTGAGTTCGCCGTGGGCGGCATCAAGCTAGTGACCCCGCCAGATGATGTCGACGCTGCCGCGATGCTAGCCAGGTTCGCCGAAGCCGAGGCGGATGCGCTGACCGAGCTGGCCCGCGGCACCCGGCTGACGGTCACACCCGACCCGGGACGCGCCATGATCACCAGGGCCGATCACATCCGGGAGCACTTCCGGTCGGCCGGCCAGCCGGCCGGGCACGGCTACACCGCGCGAAACGTCGCGGACGGGACCGCCTATTACGCCTTCGACCACGGCGTCATGCGCTGCGTAGTGCTGGACACGGTCAACCACCACGGCGGCTGGCAAGGTTCGATCGACGAAGCCCAGCTTCGCTGGCTGGAGGCCGAGCTGGCGCGGAGCGCGGCGCGGCCGGTCGTGTTGTTCAGCCATCATCCGCTCGAGACGCTGGTCAACGACACCCGTCCACCCGGCGCCGACCGCCGGGTGCTCGCCGATGAGATGCGCGCCGTGCTGCTCGCACACCCGTGCGTCGTTGCCTGGCTGAACGGGCACACGCACGTGCACTCGGTGTCGGCAATCACCGACGGCACCGGAGCCGGGTTCTGGCAGATCACCACGGCGTCGCACATTGACTGGCCGCAGCAGGCCAGGATCGTCGAGTTTCTCGCCACCCCGGCCGGGCTCGCCATCGGGTGCACGGTGATCGACTCGGCGGCGACGGCGACTTACGGGGGCAGCGCCGATCCGGCCGACCTGGCTGCGCTTGCCCGCGAGCTCGCCGCCAACGACTGGCAGGTGCGTGACGTGATCACCGCGGACGGCGGCGCCGGCGCCGGGACTGCCACGGACCGCAACGTCGTGCTGGCGATCGACTGGCCCCGCGCGGCCGGGCAGGCTCGGCTCGCATAGGCCGCAATCGGGCGTTCCCGCCCGGATTAGACCGCGCTGGAGTTCACGAGCTGGTACAGGATGAAGTGCTGTCTGCACGGCCCGGTCCTCCCGCAGCTCAGAGCACGTGCGACGAGAGCGCGCGCGCAGGTCGTGCCACCCTCGTGCCGCCAAAGAATTCCCGGGCACGCCGGCAGGACACGCGCAACAGCCGGTGAAAGTGACGACGACTGACGTGCTCGCTTAGCATGGTCAGCGACGTCAGCACGGGCAGACCTCGCGTTCAGGGCACCTCCGGGAGTGCACTGCAAGAGATGCCCTGAGCCGGTGCGTCCCGCGCGCTGCTCCGGACACGCTGACGTCATCTACTGGCGATGCGCGGGCTCGCCTTCAGCAAGCACAACCGCTGGAGGCCCCGTCATGCCCGCCGCTACTGCTCGCACCCGCTCGCGCCGCGAAGATCCGCCGCACGAGCTGATCACGCTCAAGGAAGCCGCCGCCTATCTCCGTGTGACCGAGCGGCAGATCTACCGCTGGATGGCCGAGGGCAAGATCCGGCCCTGGCGGGCCGGTACCCGGCTGCGCTTCGGCAAGGCCGAGATCCAGGCGTTCCTCGTCCGAGGGTGAGGACCGGCTCATGACACGAGAATGCCCGGTCGGCTGGGAAGAGCCGGCCGGGCGAAGCGTCCCGCTGGAGCACGACCTGCCAGGGCTAGAACGCCAGCAACCCCAAGCTCAAGGGGTCCCGTGAACAGCCAGCAGACTACCGGGCCGGGGCGACAGCCGCGCCGGCGATCGACGCGGGTACCGCCGTGAGCTGGCACAGCGAGCGCCAGGCGCTGATCCGGCAGAGCGAGCTGTCTCCCGCTGACCGGTCGATCTTCCGCTACCTGTCCGGGCTCGCTGAGAACGCGACCGGGCAGATCCTGCCCGAGCACGCCTGGAGGGCATCACTAGCCCGGATCGCCGAGAACACCGGCCACAACTTGCGGACGGTCACGAAGTCGCTAGCGCACCTGGAGCGGCACGGCTACCTGAGCCGGTCAGGGTCAGTCGGCGGGCGGGGCAAGACGACGTCGCGCTCGTCACCGCGGAAGGACGACGATCATGACGAACAGTGACCTGGCAGCACAGGCGCGCGCGCTCGCAGATCAAGCCATGCAGACGCGGCGGGCCGCGCTCTTCGTCGCAGTCGCGCTCGACGAGGCCAGGAACGTCGCCGCGGCTTACATGATCGTGCGGAACCTGGCCGACAAGACGCTCGCCGGGCGGGCGACGGATCTGCGCGACCAGCTCACTGCGAGTGAGCCCGGTGTGGCCATGGAGACGGCGCGGGCTGGACGCTAGTCCACGATGCAAGCGCCGCTGTACCTGCGCAACGGTCCCCTTATCGACCGTCGTGAGGTTCGTAGAAGTCGTTTTGCCGAATCCGCCGCCGCTCCCGCCACCGCCGGATGAGAGATCCCAGTCGACCAGCCGAAGCGGATGAGCCCGCCGCACGCGCCATGCGCGCTGCCCGCTTGACCTCGGCTTGGGCCGCTAGCTGCTCGAAGCGCGCCCGGCTATTAGGGTTTTCTACTGATCCGCCGCCGATTGACATGGCCTGCCCCCAAGTCTCAAGTGGCCTGAGCGTACTGCGCGCAGCAAGAATGGTCGAGTGGCCAGACCAGGGCTAACGGCAAGGTCAGTGACGCCTACGCAGATCCCGTGTGGCTCACGCGCCGACGCTAGCTGTCGCGCTCCTGCTGGGCGCGGCTGACGGCCTGGCGAGCGAGCCATGACTGATCAGCCGCCGACAGGCCTGCGCCCGTCTAACTCGTTTTCGCGACAACGGATCGTAGTCGCCGGCCCGGGCGAGCAAGCCATGACTGAGCTGCCGGTCGCTCGAGGGATCGCGGCATGAACGACCGGTGCCAGGATTCGCCTACTGCTGCGACGACTGCCGCGCGCTCGTGGCCGAGTCAGGATCGAGCTGTTGATTGATCAGCTCTATCTGCACCTGCAGCCAGTGCGCAGAGAGCTTGTCGGGGTCCTCGCCAGTGTCGACGCGTGCCAGGTGGCGGAACGCGGTCAGGTAGTCGACGCTAAGCCCGTGGTGCACGAGGGCGTTAAGGACTGTCGCGACGAGCACAGGGTCACGGTCAGAGGGACACTTAGCGAGCATGGCGTAGGCGAGCCGGCGAGTCTCGTCTAGGTCGCGACGCCGAGCCGCGATCGCCTCTCTGGAGACTGAACCCCGTTGCCTGGCGATGTCGATACCGCGCGTAATTGCTGCGCCCACAAAGGCGAATCCCGCGCCCGCCAGCGCTGCCTTGCTGGGTGCGCCGATGACCAGGAAGACGAGCGCGGCGACTCCGAGCAATGCGACTGACCAATACCCGCGCAATACCGGCATGAGCGCACGCATGCGGCACAGGTTAGCGGGATACACCTCGGCAGGCCGCCGGAACTGTGCTGCCGCGCCGGGTGCTCGAGGTCTGAGCCGGCGCAGTCAGCGCGAGCAGCCTGGGTGACGCATAGAGCCGGGTCGGAAGTCAGCGGAGGGGACAGTCCCACGCCGACAGGACAAAGCACACGCATTGTCAGGAGGCAGCCGGCCGCCACCGCTGCCTGCCGAGCAGGAGGCCGAACCGGCTTTCTACCTCCCGCGCTCGGCTGAGCGGTGTCATGGTCCGATATCTCTCCGATGCTCGACCGCGCGCGGTTCCGGCTTGGCCTGGGCCGGTCCTCCTGCCGGTTGTGGTGGGCCGGTCCTCTCGGGCCGGTCCTGACAAAACGCTCGACGTCTGGCCGCTGCTGGCGTCTGTCGGTGGCCGGATCGATTGTCGAAGGCTGGAAGGGTAGAACGCTGCCTTAGTCGGGTTGTCCGAGCGCGAGATCGGCGTTATGTTCTTCC
>DATMMA010000162.1:0-3679 GCA_035570295.1 Streptosporangiaceae bacterium | reverse complement strand
ACAGCCAATGACGATGCCGGCGTGCAGCAGGATTATTCCTGCCGCGCCCGAGCTAAGCCTGCCGCGCCGCTTCGGCGGCACCGCGGCTGACGCAGCCCGCCAGGTGATCGTTGACCACGCCGCAGGCCTGCATGGTGGCGTACGCGGTGACCGGTCCGGTGAACTTGAATCCGCGGCGGCGCAAGTCCTTGGCCAGGGCCTTGGATTCGGGCGTCATCGCAGGCACGTCGGACAGGCTGACCGGTGCCTGCACCTGATCGCCCGCATACTGCCAGACCAGGTCGGCAAGGCCGGCCGACAGCCCGAGCGCGGCCCTGGCGTTAGCGATAGCCGCCTCGATCTTCGCCCGATTCCGGACGATGCCCGGATCAGCCAGCAGGCGGGCAACGTCATCGGGCCCGAAGCTGGCGACCGCCTCGATATCGAAACCGCTGAAGGCCGCTCTGAAGTTCTCCCGCTTGCGCAAGATCGTCAGCCAGGACAGCCCGGACTGAAACGCTTCCAGGCACAGCCGCTCGAAGATCCCGAGGTCGTCCCGGACCGGCCAGCCCCACTCCTGGTCGTGATAGCTGAGGTATTCGGGAGCGCTCAAGCTCCACGGACAACGCGCCAGCCCGTCAGGACCCGCGACGGGAAGACCTTCTGTCATTCGCCCTCACTAGGCCGCGGGCTGACCGACAGACTGGGCCACACGTGGTCGTTCCCGCCGGGATCACTATCGGCTAGGCGGGCCTCGTAGCCCGGCGCGCTGCCGCCGGGAACCTCGTGGTAGCCGGCCTGCAGGCCCAAATCGTCATCCTGGCCCGTGCCTGCACCCGCGCTTGCCAGCTCGGCGCTGCCCTCCTCGGCTGCCTCAGGCTCTGTCTGGATCACTTCCGCCAGCCGGTTGCGCAGCCAGTCGATTTCGGCATCCCGCTCCGCGATAGTCCTCGCGATGAGCGACAGGGCGTGCTCGGTGGCCCCGGCGTGATAGCCGAGCAGCGCAGGCGGCGGCCGGTAGCTGGCAACGTCAGACCAGGTCCGGAAGTCCGAGCGAGCAGGCAGCTCGGGCCGTTCACGGCTGAGCTCCCCGCCCCGCCCCATCGCGACCACGACGACGCCGCCGAGGATCACGGCTGCAGCGAGGACGATAACAACGGGCACATCGCAATCGTGCCACGGACTCAGGGCTGCTGGCGCCTCACCGGCGCCGCGCACCCAGTCAGGTCATGTCGGTGAAATTCCGCTGGCCAGCGTTCAAGCTGTGCGCATCGACGATAATCCGGACGACGTCGGCGGGGTCGTCGACCACCTGGATCAGCTTCGGATCGGCTGGCGAGACCTTGCCAGCCGGAAGCATCGTGTCGTAGATCCACGCGCGCAGGCCCTTCCAGTACTCGCTGCCCACGAGCACGATCGGGAACCTGGTGATCTTGCCCGTCTGGACGAGCGTCACGGCCTCGAACAGCTCGTCCAGGGTGCCAAAGCCACCCGGCAGCACGACGAAGGCCTGCGAGTACTTGACGAAGACCGTTTTGCGCACGAAGAAGTACCGGAACTCGAGGCCGATCTCCACGTACTCATTGAGGCCCTGCTCCAGCGGCAGTTCGATGCCTAGCCCGACGGAGACACCACCCGCACTAGCCGCGCCCTTGTTCGCGGCTTCCATGACGCCGGGACCGCCGCCGGTGATGACGGCGTACCCGGCACTGGCCAGCCCGGACCCGATCTGTTCCGCGGCTTCGTACTCGGCCGTCCCCGGCCGCGTCCGCGCGGACCCGAACACCGAGACCGCCTGCCCGAGCTCAGCAAGCAGCCCGAAGCCTTCGACAAACTCAGCCTGGATCCGGAGCACCCGCCACGGATCGGTATGCACCCAGTCGCTTGGCCCGCGCCAGTCAAGCAGCCGCTGGTCGGTGGTGGTCTTGGGGATGTGCTTACCGCGCAGAGTGGCGGGACCCTGCCGACGCAGCCGACGGCGTGGCTCGGAATACAAGCTCATGGCCCATAAGGTAGCCGCCGCACACCGATGATCAGCCAACGAGCCGCGGCGCGCCGCCGGGCCGCCGAAGCGCTCGCTAAGAACTGACGCCGTGGTCGCGGAGAATGTCGTTCAGGGCCGCCTTGTCGTGCGCGCTTCCCTCAGCTAGCCGCTTCAGCACGAGAACGCACGGCATGCCGAACTCGCCGCCGTCGAACTTGCGCATCCGGGTGCCGCCGACGGACACCGACCAGGCCGGGACCTCGCCGGGCGGAAGTTCCTCGCCGGTCTGCACATCGATGACGTGGCTCGACTTGGTGAGGATCGTGCCAGCGCCAAGTACCGCGCCGGTCCGGACCCGCGCCCCCTCCACCACCATGGACCTGGAGAAGATCATGGCGTCGTCCTCGATCACCACCGGCACAGCGTTCGGCGGCTCCAGCACGCCGCCGATGCCGACACCGCCGGCCAGGTGCACGTTCTTCCCGATCTGCGCGCACGAACCGACTGTCGCCCAGGTGTCGACCATAGTGCCGGAGTCGACGTAGGCACCAATGTTGACGAACGACGGCATCAGCACAGCGCCCGGCGCCACGTACGCGCCCCACCGCACGATCGAGCCGGGTACCGCGCGGACGTCATCGAGCCGGGTCGTGAGCGGTACCCGGTCGTGATAGCGGAACTCGCCGACCTGCGCGGCGACCATCGGCATGAGCCGGAACGCGAGCAGGATCGCGCGCTTGGCCCGCTCGTCGACGACGACCTGGTCCGTCGCCGGATCGATCCAGGCGACCCTGCACTGGCCTGCGTCGATCATGTCGACTGCCAGGTAGACCAGGTCTCTGGCGACTGCGTCGGCAGGCGTCAGGCTGGCACGGCGCTCCCAGAGCTCGTCAATGTCGGCTGGCAGGGCAGAGGCGACACCAGCGCCGCTGGCCCCGGCTGATCCGGCTGATCCGGCTGCATCCGTCATAGCCTGCGAGCCTAGTGGCCCCCGAGCCTGCTGGTCGTTAAGGGGCATGCGGACCGCGTCCCCAGGTGGTGCAGGCGGCGGGGTAGCGTCAGACCGTGCCGAGCCGCCGCCAGCCCGCCAGAGCCAGCCGACGGTCCAGCATCTCCGCAGCCCTCGTGGTGGTAGCGATCTGCCTGGTCATCGGCTTGCTGGCGGTCAAGCTCGCGGGTAAGCGACCGCCGGCACCACGGCCGACCGCATGCCTGGCCGGTCCCGGTAATCAGGCGGTCCAGCTCAGCGTCAGCCAGGCAGGTATCGCTGCCACCATCGCCGGAGTAGCCAGTCACCGCGGCATGCCGGTCAGGGCGGTGGCCATCGCCTATGCGACCGCCCTGCAAGAGTCGAAGCTGGCCAACCTGAACTACGGCGACCAGGATTCGGTCGGCGTCTTCCAGCAGCGGCCCTCACAAGGCTGGGGAACCACGCGCCAGATCGAAAACCCCGTCTACGCGACCAACCGGTTCTTCGCCGCGCTGGCGCAAGTCCCCCGTTACCGCCGGCTGCCGATCTATCAGGCCGCCCAGGACGTCCAGCGCAGCGCCGACGGATCCGCCTACGCGCAGTATTCTGAAGTCGGAACTGAACTAGCGCGCGCGTTCACGGGGGCGCAGCCGCGCGAGGTCTGGTGCAGCTACGGCTCGCCAGTCGGCAAGGCCCGGCTGGCAGCCGCGCGGAGCGCGCTGGACGGTGCGTTCGGCAGGCTGGGC
>DATMMA010000161.1:0-4940 GCA_035570295.1 Streptosporangiaceae bacterium | reverse complement strand
GCCAGTCACGGCGTTCGCGCTCGCCGGTCACCACATCTCTGCCGGACGGCCAGTTACCAGCTCGGGCGCGGTATTCGGGCCGGCCACGATGCGCTTCCTCGAGACCCTTGGCTTCTTCTACGGCCTAGGAGTCGTCATCGTCTTCCTGGCGGCCCTCGCCCTGGGCGGGGTCGTCGTGGCGCGGATGGCCGCCAACCGCTTCAGCTCGCGACTTGCCGAGGAAGTCGCCAGCCAGACCCAGTCGCCTTATCCGGACCAGTACCGCACCGACTACCCCACCGACCAGTACGGTCCGGCGTACTGACCCCCAGCGTGCCCGGCGGCAACCAGAGATTTGTACGCCAGCGTACACGGACGTACAATATCGGCCATGGTAACGCTGACGGTGTCTCAGGCACGCGCTTCCCTTCCCGAACTCCTGACCCGAGTCGAGGACGGCGAGGAAGTCACGATCACCAGGCATGGCCGGCCAGTCGCCGTCCTGGTGCGACCGGACGTAATGCGGGCTCGCGCGCACGTTGTCATCGAGGACGCCGCGCGAATCCATGAGCTTGTCGATATCGCAGGCGCGGCTGAGCTGCCGACAGAACCTGGCCTGAGTGCAGCCCGCGCGGAGGAGCTGATCACCGCGATCCGAGCCGACCGGGATCGCGGGTAATGGATGCGTTCGACTCGGACGCGATAATTTACGCGGCTGTCCCGGATCATCCTCTCGGACGCCGGGTGCTGGCCCTGTTCCGGCAGGTCGGACGGCAGCCCGCAGGTGCCGGATCAGTTCTGTTGCTTCCGGAAATCCTGGGCAAGCCACTTCGCGACGGACAAACCACCGAAGTCCGGATCCTGGCTGGCCTGCTCTCCCGGATCGACCTCCGCCCGGTCGACCGGGCCACTGCGGACCTCGCCACGGCGCTGGCCAGCAAATACGGACTGCGCGCGGCGGACGCCACACACCTGGCCACTGCTGTCGGACTCGGCGCCGAGCGCTTCATCACCAACAATCAGCGCGACTTCCCGCGAGCCATCACTGAGGTCAAGGTGACATATCCCGGTGACCTCAGCGACGTAACCGGCGCTGGCTGAACATTACGCCGGACGTATTGGCTCAGGTCTCCGGCCAGCTGCTGCTGGATCAGCGGCGGATCCGGGCTGCGAACAGGTCGCGGAGCGTGACGACGCCGCAGACGTTGCGTCCGTCGATGACTGGCAGATGCCGGAATCCGTTTAGCAGCATGATCTGAGCAGCCTCTTCCGGGGATGCGTCCGGGCTGGCCGATTGCGGATCGGCCGTCATCCATTCGGAGACTGCTGAGTCGCGGAGGTCCTGCCCCGAGGCGGCGGCCCTCAGCACGTCGCGCTCGGTCACGATTCCGGCCAGGAACGAGCCCTGCATCACGATCGCAGAGCCGACCCCCGCTCCCACCATGGCTGCCGCTGCCTGCGCGAGCGGCGTCTGCGGTGCCGTCGTGACCACTGAGGTGGTCATGACGTCCCTGAGGGTCGCCACCGCGCTACCCGCTTCCGCCGGTCTCGTCGAGTTCCGGGTCTGCGGCGCGGGCAGACGGGCCCGCTAGCTCCGCCGAGAGCTGGGCCCACAACCGGCCGTTCCACCCCGACAGGTGGGGCCATTTCTTCCAGAACACCTGCAGCGTCGTTTCATCGAACTCCGCCAGCGCCCGTTCCACGGTCACGCTGGTGGTTACATCCTCTAGTTCGTGAATCAGGTCAAGGAACCTGTCTCCTATGTCGCTCATCGGCCCCTCCATGTCCGCAACCAGTGCCGGTCCAACGGCAGCGAGCGGCTGTTCCAATCGACGTTAACTGACAGTGCCGCCCTCGCCTAGGCCCACAGCGCGCAAACGAAATGCAGCGCGAGCGCCGGGCCCGTTCCCGGCAGGAAGAATGTGTACGGACGTGCCGCGCCGGCGAGCAGGCGGACAGCGCCTTCGGTGCGGTCAGACGGGGAGGCCTAAGGTGTCAGAAACCGGATTGGATATCGGTGCCATGCTGTCGGAGCGGCCCGAGCTGCTACGCGATGCTCTCGACCGGTCGCTCGCCTACCTGGGCGGAGTGGCCGGCCGGCGGGTCGCGCCCGCCTCCGCGGCGGTCGCCAGGCTGGCCGACCTTGACGTCGAGCTGCCGCGGACCGGGCTCGCGGCCGCCGATGTGGTTCGCCTGCTCGATGACGTCGGGTCTCCAGCCACGGTCGCGACGAATGGTCCGCGGTATTTCGGGTTCGTTACCGGCGCGGTGCTGCCGGTAGCGCAGGCGGCGGCCTGGCTCGGCTCGGCCTGGGACCAGAACGCTGGGCTGACCGTAATGTCCCCAGTTGCCGCCCGGCTCAACGCGGTAGCGCTGCGCTGGATCACCGGCCTGCTCGGATTGCCGTCCGGCACGGCGGGCAGTTTCGTCACCGGCGCGACCATGGCGAACGCGACATGCCTGGCGGCGGCACGCGACGCGGTGCTGACCAGGCAGGGCTGGGACGCGGCCAGCCAGGGACTGGTAGGCGCGCCGCCGGTCTCCGTTGTTGTCGGCGCGGAAGTGCACACGACCGTGCGCAAAGCACTCGGCCTGATCGGCCTGGGCCGGGACAGGGCCACGGTGCTGCCGGCCGATCACCAGGGTCGCATCGAGGCTAGTCGCCTGCCCAGGCTCGACGCACCGGCCATCGTGTGCCTGCAGGCAGGGAACGTGAACACGGGAGCGAGCGATCCGTTCTCACCGCTGATCGAGTGGGCGCGGGAGAACGGCGCATGGATTCATGTTGACGGCGCGTTCGGCCTGTGGGCTGCCACCTCCCTTGGCCTGCGCGACCAGGTCGCGGGGGCGGACGGTGCAGATTCCTGGGCAACTGACTGTCACAAGTGGCTGAACACCACGTATGACTGCGGTGTCGCATTGGTCCGCTCCCCGGATGCGCTCGCAGCCGCCATGGAAGCAACGGCTGCCTACCTGCCGGGAGCCGCCACCGAAGCGATGAACCTGTCACCGCAATCCTCGCAGCGTGCCCGCGGCGTCGAGGTCTGGGCGGCGCTGGCCGGCCTGGGCAGTGACGGGGTGGCCGGCCTCATCGAGCGGAGCTGCCGCCTGGCAGCACGGTTCGCGGGCAGGATGCTGGACGCCGGCTTCGAGCCGCTGAACCAGGTGGTGCTGAACCAGGTGCTGGTCTCATTCGGCGAGCCGGAGCAGACCGACGCGGTGATCGCCGCAGTTCAGGCCGACGGCACGTGCTGGTGCGGGCCGACAACGTGGCATGGCATCCGGGCGATGCGGGTGAGCGTGAGCGGCTGGTGCACCACCGAAGAAGACATTGACCGCAGCGCCGCTGCCGTCATCGCGTGCGCGAGGCAGGTGGCGTGACGGCTCAAGGTGTCGCCACGAGCGGTCGCTAGCTAAGCCGATGAGTCACGACGGTCAGGAGGCTGGCCCGCCAGAAGCCCTATTGCCGGCTTCAAGTATCCGGGCTGCGCCGCGGATCACGCAGCGGAGCGGGTCGTCGACGACCATGACGGCGATGTCCGCGGCAGCCTCGATCCGGTACGCCAGGCCGGGCAATAGCGCGCCGCCGCCAGCGAGCCGGATCTTGCCGCGAACGACTTCCTCGGCGAGATTCGGCGGGATGTCCGACAGTAGTTCCTCGACCGCGCTGATAATGGCGGCCACGGTCGGCTCGACGGCAGTGGCGACTAGCTTCGCCGAGACACGCTGCACCCGCGGAACCCGGCGCGCCGCGTCGACGCCAACGGTCTCGGCTTCAGCGATGGATCCATCAGCCAGGCCGAGTGTCATTTTAAGGTTCCGGGCGGCGTTGCGGCCGATCAGCAGGCCGTGCTCAAGCTTGACCGCACGGACGATGGCCTCGTCCATGACGTTGCCGCCAAGGCGCAGCGATCGCGCACGGACGACGTGGCCGCCAGCCAGCACGGCTACCTCAGTGGTGCCGCCGCCGATGTCGACGATGAACGCACCCGATCCGGCCACCAGGTCGAACCCGGCGCCTGCCGCTGCCGCGACCGGCTCTTCCACGAGCTCAACAGCGCAGTGTGGCCTGAGAGCCTCGGCCGCGGCGGCGACGGACCGGCGTTCGACATAAGTCGCCTCGATCGGAAGGCAGATGACTGCCACGGTCCTGCCGAGGCCGCGGCGCACCCGCGCCAGCCGGAGGAACGCTTGCAGCATCGCAACCGCGGCGTCGAGGTCAGCGATCACGCCATCGCGAAGCGGATGGATGACCTCGATGTCCTGCGGCTCCTTGCCGCTGAGCGCGTCGGCGGCAGCCCCGACGGCAACGACACGGCCGGCAGGCCGGCTGATCGCGATCGCTGACGGCTCCTCGACGACGACCCCGCGGCCGGCGACGTAGACCAGCGTATTGACCGTGCCCAGGTCGATCGCAACACCCGACCTCAACCGCATCGCCCGCTCGCCCTTTGCCCGATTTGATAATCCGCTAACCAGTATGGAGTCATGCGCGACAGCGGGAGGAGCTTCCCCCTGCCTCATGCCCCAAACTTGACCGGCCGCAGTCGGGAGGTATTGGCCGGGCGGTGTTGGCCGGGCCTGTTGGCCGGGCTGGGCGTCAGTTGGCCGGCAGCCCCCAGGCGGCGACGCCGTTGCTGTTCGCGGTGAACAGCAAATTGCGGGCGAATACCGACTGGCCGAAGGTCAAGCCGGTAGTGAGCTGCTCGATGACAGCGCCGCTAGTCGCGTCGATGAGATCGATGGCGGGCGACGAGCCACCGTAGATTCCTGCGGTAAGAACACCGCCTCCGTCCAGTGTCGGGCTGCCGAGGACATCGCCAGGCAGGCCGGTGGCCCAGACCACGGCTCCGGTACTCGGCGCAAGTTCCTGCACCGAGCCCGCATACGTGGCTCCGTTGATCGTGACTGTGCCTCCGCCGAAGAAGAGGTCAGTGCCGTTGTAGACGGGAGCGGCGAGG
>DATMMA010000160.1:0-2358 GCA_035570295.1 Streptosporangiaceae bacterium | reverse complement strand
AGCGCCTCCCGGTCGCCACTATCGCGGGCCTGCTCCACCGCGCCGGCCGCTTCCCTGGCCGCCGGCTCGCCGGGTAGCGACCGGGTACGGGCCAGCACGTACGCCGCGCGCAGCCGGACCGTGACCAGCGCGTCCAGGTCGCTGCTGCACAGGGTCTTCTCGATCCTGGAGGCCAGGTCGTGGACCCGTCCGCTCAGCCACAGAGCGCGGGCGGCTTCGGTCTCGACCTGTGCTGCCAAGTTAACGTCGTCGACGCGGGCCAGGATCTGGTCGGCAACAGTGATCGCCTGGGCGGCATGCTGGGCCCGGCACAAGACAGACAGGCAGCGGCGGCTCACCTCCAGCCACTCCGGCTGAGCAGGGAGCACGGTACCGAAGGCGAGCGCGGCCAGTTCCCCCGCGTCCTCGGCACTGGTGCTGGCGAGGGTTTCCGCCGCCAAAACCAAGATCAGGGCACTGGCAAGGTCACCTGTCGTGGCCGCCGCCCGGGCGTGGGAGGCGGCGACCAGTGGCTCACCGAGCACGCTCAGGTGGTACTCGGCCAGGCGTGCGTGCAACTGACGGGCACGGTTGCCAGCCAGGAGGGCGTAGACCGTCTCCCGGGCCAGGTCGTGGCGGAAGGCCAGGGCATCCGCGGACACGGTGATCAGCCCGGACCCGACGGCGCCGATGAGACCGTCCCGACCGTCACAGCTGCACAGGCTGGGCATCAGCACGAAGGCGTCGCGTACCGGCAACGGCCGGCCGGCGGCCGCGACCAGCTCCACCAGCTCGCGTGCTGAAACGGAGAGATCGGCGAGTTGGCGCGCTATCGCCGTGGTGAACTCACCGGCCGCGGTGTCGGGTTCCCCGCCTGCGGCCGAGCGCGCCAGGCTGTCGATGACCTGAGTGGCCAGGAAGGGGTTGCCGCCGGTGGCATGCAGGTAGCGGCGGGTGCTCTCGTCCGGGACCCGCCCGAGCCGGTCCCGGGCCATCGCCGCCACGTCCTGCGTGGTCAGCGGCGCAAGCTGAAGATACTCGCGTCGGATGATGTCGTGACCGGCCAGATCGATCCCGATGGGGTCGTCGCGGCTGGCGAACATCCATACCACGGGCAGGCCGGCCAGCCGCGACAACAGGCTGCGGAGGAGGAACCGGCTGACCTGGTCGGCCCACTGGAGGTCATCAATCGCAACAAGCAACGGATGCACAGCGGCGAGGTCTTCCAGGCGGCACGCAATGCGGTCAGCGAGCAGCAGCGGTTCACCGATCACGCGGGCGATCTGCTCGTACTGTTCCGCCGTGGTCAGCGGGTCCTGCCCTGAGCGCAGCGCCGCGATCACCGGGGCCCCAGGCCAGATCTGCTCGATCGGATCGCACTTGCTGCGGCCGACCCGGATCTTCATGCGGACCGCGTGCTCACAGATCTCTGCGAGTAGCGCGGTCTTGCCGATTCCGGCAGGCCCACAGATCACCACGCTGGAACTGGTCCCGTGCTGGCTTGCACCACGCAACGCCGACAGCGCACTGGCCATCGGCTCGCTACGACCTCGCAACGGTCCTGACCGCATGGCACCACCTCAGGAAACGGCATATCTGCTGGCCAGGGTGACAGGGGCCGCGCCGCCGTGCATCGCCCGTTCGGGCGATGTCCAATCGGCGGCCACGCTGGTCAGCTCGACCCGAGACTTGACTCTCAAACTCGAAACTGTGGCGAACTCGACGGACAGGGCTCTGCGGGCGGGCAGCACCTTGGCGCCGTGGCGGTCCAGCGTGCGTGCCGCTTCGGGAATACTGGCTTGTTCCGCGTCGCGGATCAGGCCATGCCGGAAGGCCAGCCGTTCGCCGGACTCGGCCACGACGATGCCCTCTTCCCCGAGGCCATCGGAGAAATCGACGAGCAGGAACGGGTTGCTGTGAGCCTGCTCGATCATGCGCTGCCTGCGCGGACTTCAATGTTCTCACCTGAATGGGTGAGCGCGCTCGGTGCAGCGGCCTGGCTAGAGTCAGCAACGTGGTCAGCGATCACGGCCGGAGCGGCTCCGGACGGGACAATGCCAACCGTCGGCAGGCGTCAGCCCGGCGGCTCGGCCTGGTCGAGCATGGCAGCGGGACGATCCCGCTGGTCCTGCTGCACGGGTGGCCGCAGACCTTGTACGCGTGGCGGCACGTGACACCACTGCTCACCTCGGACTGCCACACGCTTGCCTACGACCTGCCGGGCATCGGCTCCTCTGAGCCAGCGATCGACCGGTTTGATAAGTGGTCGATCTGCGGGGATCTTCACGCTAGCCTCGGCCAGCGCCGCATCCAGCGTCCACTGGTCGTGGGCCATGGCATGGGGGCTCAAGTCGCATATGCCTATCTGCGCCGTTACCC
>DATMMA010000159.1:0-8051 GCA_035570295.1 Streptosporangiaceae bacterium | reverse complement strand
GCATGCAATCGCCATGGCAATCATAACGCGCTGGCTCATGCCGCCCGACATCTGATGCGGATAGTCGGTCAGCCTGCGTTCGGCATCCGGAATGCGGACCCGTCGCAGCAGTTCGACCGCGCGGTTGACCGCCTCCCCGTGCGCCACATCGGTATGACGCCGGATCGCCTCGACCAGTTGAGCGCCGACGGTCGTGACCGGATTGAGCGAGGTCATCGGATCCTGGAAGATCATCGAGATATCCCTGCCCCGCACGCGTTGCATCTCGCGTTCGGACAGGGCGGCGAGGTCGCGTCCCATGAAGCGGACAGCGCCACCAACGATCTTCGCCGGCGGCTCGGGCAGCAACCGCATCACCGCCAGCGCCGCGAGCGACTTGCCGCAGCCGGATTCGCCTACGATGCCCAGCGTCTCGCCCGGCTCAAGCTGGAACGAGACACCGTCGACGGCGTGCACGACGCCCTCGCGCAGCCGGATTTCCGTGCGCAGGTCAGTGATGTCAAGAAGCGGCGCCACCAGTCACCTTTCTACCGGCGCTGCAGCCGGGTTTCGAAGGCGTCGCGGAGCGCGTCGCCGATGAAATTGAAAGCCACGACAGTCAGGATGATCGTGATCCCGGCCGGGTATATGAGCCACCAGTAGCCCTGGTCCATGTATTGCAGCCCGCCAGAGAGCATCGTGCCCCAGTCCGTCGACGGCAACTGGACGCCGAAGCCGAGGAAGCCCAGCCCGGACAGGATAAGGATGGAATCCGCGACCGCGAAGGTAGACTGCACGATGATGGTGCCGATGGCATTCGGAATGATGTGCCGGAGCACCGCACGCGAGCTCCTGCCACCTGCCACCTTCACTGCCTGGACGTATTCCCGGGTGCGGAGTGACAGCGTCTCGCCGCGCACGAGCCGGGCCGGCTGTGGCCAGTAGCTCAGCGCGATGAACCCGATCAGGGTGAGCGGGTTCGGGTGAATGAGCACGGCCAGGATGATGATGACGAAGAGGAGCGGGATCGACAGCACGGCGTCGACGATCCGCATCATGATCGAGTCCACTACCCCGCCTGCGAAGCCGGAGACGGCACCGTAGATCGAGCCGAACAAGCAGGATATGAACGCAGCCGCGAGGCCCACCTCGAGCGACTGCTGCCCGCCGACCATCAGCCGGCCGATGACGTCGTAGCCAAGGTTGTCGCAACCGAGCAGGTGCTTCGCGCCGGGAGCGCAGTAAGCGTTCAAGACCGTGACGCTGACCTGCTGGGTCTTGTAGATGTGCGGCCCGGCGAAGCTGAACAGCAGGATGAAGATAACAAAGCCGATGCCCACCAGGGCCAGCTTGTTCTCGGCGAATACCTCCCAGCCGCGGCGGAACATGCTCCGCGGCTTGGCTTGCCCCCCGGGGCCGGCCTGGCCGCCAGGCGGGAGGTCCGCGGTCAGCACGCCGGGTGTGGCGCGCAGATCGACGGCCGTCTCTGGATGCAGCGGCGTGGCCATCAGCTGAACCTCACCCTCGGGTCGAGCACGGCATAGGCGACGTCGGCGAGCAGGTTGCCGAGAATGGTGACCATCGTGGTCAGCACCGTGATCGCCAGCATCATCTGGATGTCAGTCTTGAGCGCCGAGTTGAAGAAGAGCAGGCCCATACCCGGATAGTTGAACACGAGCTCGATGAAGATGGACCCGGCGATGATCACGGGCAGCTGCAGGCCTAGCAGCGTCACGATCGAGATCAGCGAGTTACGGAAGATGTGACCCCACAGCACGCGGCGCTCGCTCGCGCCCTTGGCGCGAGCGGTTCGCACGTAATCCTGCACGATGTTGTCCATCACCGATGACCGCATGAACCTGCTCCAGAGCGCGAATGCGACAAAGGCGTAGGTGGCCGCCGGCAGGACCAGGGCCGCGGGATCGGCGAGCTGGCCGGCGATTGAGGCCGTCGACGGCGCGAACGGCGGGAAGATGTGCAGGTCCACAGCGAACCACTGGGCGAGCAGGAGACCGACGAAGAAGGTAGGCGATCCGTAGCCGATAAAGCCGATGCTGGTGACCACGTTGTCGACAATCGAATAACGGCGGACCGCCTGCAGGATGCCGAGCGGGATGCCGATCAGCAGCCCTACCCCGGTGCCGATAACGGCGAGCACCAGGGACCGTGACAAGGCCGGGAAGATCAGCGTCGACACCGGCGTGTTGTACAGGAGGTCGAAGCCGAAGTTCCCGTGCAGTATCTGCCAGAGCCACTTGCCGTACTGAACGTAGAGCGGCTGGTCAAAGCCCCACAGCTTCGAATCTGCCTTGATCTCGGCCGGGGTTGCCCGCAGGCCAAGGATCGCGTGCACCTCGCCGCCCGGCACCAGATGCAGCAGAAGGAAAGCGATGATTGTCACGATGAGCGCGACCACCACAGCCTGGATCAGCCGCCTGATGAGGTAACCGATCACTGCCCTTCTCCCCTCTGCGCTGCTGTGACCGGCCCGGCCAGTCGCAGACTGCCCCGGACAGCTTCTGCGCCTGGCGGCCAGCAGCCGCCCGGCGGCGACGCGTCACTGATGCCGACAGCTCCGGCGACAAAGTGCACCGCGTTCCTCCCATAGTGCGCCGACCAGTACTTACTCACAACCTGCTCGTGTTCCGGACCGGCCGTCGCGCTGGCGGGCTGCCAGCGCGACGGCCGTTACTGCACTTGCCGTTCCTACCTCAGGACCTGCTCAGCAGGTCTTGCTGCTGCATGACCAGAACTGCGGGTACAGCGTCAGCAGCGGGTTCAGCTGGACGTTGTGCATGCCGTTGCTGATCGCTGTCGTTACCGTGTTCCAGGGCGTCCACAGCGCCGGCACCTGCTGCGCGTTGTAGTTGGCGAACGCGTCGAAGGCCGACAGGCTGTTGCTGGTGTGGGTCGCATTGATCAGCGTGTCCATCTTCGAGTCCGAGTAGCTGCCGGAGTTGCTGGGCACGCCGGTCTGGTACAGCGCCTCGCCGGTCGGCTCGTAGCCAGGCCCGTTGAACAGCCAGCCGCCGAGGAACAGGAACGTCCACTTGCAGCTGGCCGCGGTCGGCTTGCAGGGCACGGTGTCGGTGAGCAGCGTGTTGAAGGTCTCGGCGGTGGTGGTGAGCTGGATGCCCGCCTGCGCGAAGCCCGACTTCAGGATGTCAGCGTCGCCCGCCGTAACGGAGTTGCCAGACGTGTACTGAATGCTGAACTTGGCTTGCGTTCCCTTAGCAACGCCAGCCCCGCAGTTGGAGGCGCCCGAGCCAGCCGACTCGCAGGTCAGCACGCCGCCGACAACTTTCCAGCCATGAGCGGCAAGAAGCGCCTTGGCCTTAGCCGGGTTGTACGGGTACGGGCCCTGGCCGCCGTTCTCCGCCATCACCGGGGTGGTCCACTGGCTGGCCGGCTCCGGCGGGACACCCGCCGAGGTCGGGTAGGTGTAGCCGCGACCGACCGCGGAGTCCATGCCGGGCTGGTTGTCAAGCTCCGTCAGGGCCTGGCGGAAGTACAGCTGCTTGAACGCCGGCCCGTAGGTCGGGTTGTTGAAGTTGATATAGGCGAAGCCGATACCGAACTCGTACTGGGGCTTCAGGGTGTACCCGGCCGACTGCAGCGGGTTGGTGGCCGGCAGGAACGTCTTGCCTACCGCCGGACCCAGCTCGGTCGGGGGGAAGCTCTGCGGAGCGCTGAGGCTGACCTCACCGGTCTTGAGCGCCGTGAAGATGGCGGTGTCGGAGGTGTAGTTCTTGAACACCAGCTGAGCGATAGACGGCTTGGGGCTGCCGGAGTAGTCCTTGTTCGGCACGAACGTGTAGTTGCCGTCGATGTTGAACGCCGAGAGCTTCCACGGCCCATCGTTGACCTGCCACAGCGGGTTGGTCGCATACGTGGCGGTGTTCTTGTTCTGGGCGTTCAGGAACGTGAAGACGGCCTTGCACTTGGCCCAGCCGTCGGCTGCGCTGTCAGCGGCGCAGCCGCCGCTGCCTGCCGCGGCGCCCGCCTTTGTCACGTCCCAGGCCAGCGGCATCGGGTACAGGACGGCGAGCTGGTTGTAGGTGAACCAGATGCTCGAGTAGGCCTGCTTCAGGTGCAGCACCAGCGTGTTCGCACCGGTCGCCGAGTAGGACGTCAGGTTGTCCGGCAGCAGGCCGGGGGTGTAGCCGGCATAGTTGGCCTTCTCCGCCTCGAACATGTTCAGGAAGAACACAACGTCCTTGGCGTTAACGGCCTCGCCGTTCGACCACTTCCAGCCCTTCAGCTGGATGGTGACGGTCTTGCCGCCATCGGTGTAGACAGGGGCAGCTGCGGGCGACAGCGGGTAGTTCACCGCGATCGAAGTGCTGCTGTTGCCGCCGAACTGGTACAGCGGCAACGTCATGAGGTTCATGAAGTCGTCATAGTTCTCCACGCTGTAGCACTGGGTGCCCTCGAACGGGAGGATGCAGTTGGCACCCGCTCCGTTGAGGTTGGAAAGCGTGGCGACGGCGCCCTTGACGGTGCCGCTGGACGAGCTGTTGTTGCTGTTGTTGCTCGAGCTGGAACCGCACCCTGCGGCCAGCAGCGCGGTCGCGGCCACCGCCGCGACCCCCGCGACGCCTATTTTGCGTCTGCGTTGAAACATTTGTACTCCTTCGTTGCGGCGCTAGTAGCACGCCCGAGCCGGTTCATAACCGATGCGCCGTGACTCTCCGTGCGCGCGCTGTTACCAACCCACCACTATGACAAGATACATAAGGACTCGCGCAAACAGACCTTAAAACCCTGTTTCGCGTAGTTAGGGCTGGTTCTACACCGCCGGATCAGCCACTGGCGTCCGAAGCCGGTCAAGTTCAGGGACCGTCGGACACGCCAAACCATGCCAGCGGGGCCAGCTCGCCCTTGCCGACTTCGGTTCGCAGCAGCGTAGTTCCGGCGCGGTGTCGAAGTGATGCACGATATGTCACAAGTTCCTATCGATCACGATATGTCACAAGTTCCTATCGATGTAGCGGCCTAGTTCACTCGGCAGCAATCGGGCACAGAGTACTAAAGCGTGGTACGGGCTAGGACACAAGGGTCCAACCATCGCGGGGACCGGAGCGTCTTAGCTCCAGACCGGGCTGCTGTCCGGCGCAAGCCCGGCACCTCCTCGCTAAGGAACTCGGCATGATCCCCTCTCTGATCTCCCCCGCGCACCAGCGTGTGGCCGCCGTCCTGGCCAGCACCTGCGGGCTGATCGCGGCCTGCGGGTTTATCGCCGCCTGCGGCAGCACGGCGGCACCGAGCGCCGCTCCGGCGCAGTCTGCGACCAGCAGCCCCAGCTCGACCGCCAGCGCACCAGGGGCGACCACGTCGGCGGCTGGCACCGCGGCGACGAGCACCCCTGCCTCGCAAAGCGGGACAGCCAGCTGCCTGGCCTCAGACCTGCAGGCACAGCTGGGAGCGTCCCAGGGCACTGCGGGGACGATCTACCAGGTGATCGAGTTGACCAACACCTCAGCGTCCGATTGCACTTTGTTTGGATACCCCGGTGTGTCCTTTGTCACCTCGGAGGGCGGCAGCCAGGTTGGCGCGCCCGCGACGAGGAATCCGGCTGTCAAGGCAACCCAGCTGACGCTTGCGCCCGGCGACAAGGCGAATGTGCTGCTCGCCATCCACGACGCCGGCGCTTACCCCGACTGCCGGCTGACGAGCGCCGACTGGCTGCGGATCTATCCGCCTGGCGATTACGGCAGCCTCTATGTCCAGTACAAGGCTCAGACCTGCGCGAATACCCGTAAGTCCATCTTGACCGTGACAGCGGTAAGCGCCGGAGCTGGCAGCGCTTCTTAGAGCCCTTTGCCAGTGTGGGCACCCGGGCCGAGTCCCGCACTGAGGGAGCGTGCGAACATTGCTGCTGCCCAGATAGGTAAGGTCAGTCATCATGCCGGGAACGCCCACATCCGCGCCGACGCGGAAGTCCGCACCGACGAGATCGCCGGCTCTGGCTTCGCGCGGCCGTGTTTCATCGGGGGTCGCAGGGGCTTCCCGGACCATCAGGGCTTCCGGGGCTGTCAGGAAGGCGGCCGGTTGCCTGGTCGCGGTCCTCGGCACCTGCCTGGCCGCCGGCTGCTCGGTGCCGGCCGCCCAGGCTGGTCCGGTGATCAAGCTCAGTTCCGCGCAAGTGAGTGAGCCGGGCGCCAGCCGCATCACCGACGTCTACGTTGACGTGCAGAACAACGGCCCGCAGACCAAGCTCATCTCCGCCAGGCTCAGCGTGGGCGGGCGAGTGACGTTGCGCTCGCCGCTGCACCCGGGTGAGGTCCAGATGCGCAGTGTGCCGTTCATCACTATTCCGGCCAAGAGCTTCGTCGGCCTCGATCCGAACGGCTCGCATCTGCTTGTCACCGACGCGGGCCCGATGCGGTCCGGCACTGAGATCACCCTGACTTTGGTGTTCGCCCACGCAGGGGCATTCTCTGTGCCTGCCATGGTGACTAACCCGCAGTCCGGCGGCAGCAGCTACTTCTTGAATTAGCTCTTCCCCCCTTCCGCGCGCCGAGCCTTCTCCCGCCGCCGAGCTCAACGGCGCGCAATCGCAGCATCGCGCCGCGGACCTCGGGGTTGCAGCCTGCCTGTTCGCGATATATCGTTTCACAATCAAGCTGCGCGCTAGGGGCACGGAGGGCAAATGGCAACTCAGCCGAGCTTGCGCATCGGGGACCGTGAGCGCGACGCTGTCGCGGCCGAACTGCAGGAGCATTACGCACACGGCCGGCTGACGCTCGAAGAGTTCAATCAGCGGCTGGACGCAGTATTCGCCGCGAAGACGCAGGCCGATCTCAGCCGGCTCACCGCCGACCTGCCGCATATCCGCTCTGGCGGAGGGCCGCTGCCGAGCTCCCGCACTAGCCGGTCGCCAAGCCTCGCCAGCGGACCGCCAGCGTCTGGCTGGGCTGCCGGCCGGGTATCGGCTGGTGCCGTCAGCGCCGGCGGCGACTGGCCCGTTAGCTGGTCCAGTGGCAACTGGCACGGTGGCAACTGGTCCGGCCACAGCCGGCACCGCGGCGGTTTCGCAGGGCTCTCAACCCTGCTTGCGGCCGTCGCGAGCTGGCTACTCGTCTACCAGGTCCTGCTCGTCGGCATGCACTTCGCATGGCCGGGCCGCGTCGGGTTGCTGGTCGCGATCTTTACGGTCATCCGCGGTTTGCTCCGGCGCATCTTCCGTGGCGCCCGCAGGCGCTGATACCACGCAGGCACCGCACATCTAAGCTCCCGATTGGCTGACAAGTCCAGTCAGCCGGCAGCCGGAGTGCGCAGCGGAACGACCAGGTACCGGAAGTCGGCCGGATGATCCGGCTCCGCGTCGTCCAGGCCAGGGACGTCGCCAGTTGCCTGGCCGTCGGCCTCCGCCGCGCCGGTTGAAGCATCACCGCCGACCCAGGTGATCAGCGCGGGCTTGGCCGGGCTCGTGAACTGCAGCCTGATCCGGCCCGGCGCGGCCGATCCGTCGTCGCCGTTACTGGCCGGCTGGCCGTGGCCGATGAGCCCGGCAGCCGCAAGTCCGTCGAGCAGGTAGTGCGGGTTGAACGAGATCACCCGGTCGGCGCCGTCGAACCCGACCGGCACTGCCTCCACTGCCCTCGCCCGGCCGTCGGATTGCGCCTCGATCACCACGACATCACGGCGGAACGCCAACTGCACTGGCGTCATGCGGTCAGCCACCAGCGAGACTCTGCGGACAGCCTCGGTGAACGGCCCGGCCGGCAACTCGGCGCTCGCCTCAAAGCTCTTCGGGAACCGCGACGCGTACTTGATGAACTCGGAACCGATCAGCCGGGCGACCAGACGTCGCCCGCCGCCTTCGAAACTGATCAGGCCGTCTGCTGGCCTGCCCGCGCCCGGGTCAGGTTGGCCGAAAGCGATCGTAACCGGCTGTCCGGTGCCCATCGTCCTGGCGACGTCGGCCAGTGTCCTGGCCGGCACCAGCGCGGACGCATGGATCGACGGGTCAGCCGGCTCCCAGCCGACAGCGCGGACCGCGAGCCGGTACCGGTCAGTGGCTGCCAGCGTTAGTTCGGCCCCGTCGAAATCAAGGCAGACGCCGGTCA
>DATMMA010000158.1:0-6366 GCA_035570295.1 Streptosporangiaceae bacterium | reverse complement strand
GTGTCGGGACCACCCTTACGCGGTGACCGGACTCGGTCAGCAGCCGCAGCAGCTCACAAGCCTTATAGGCGGCAATCCCGGCAGATACCCCGAGAACGATACGCACGGACAGCCCCTAGCGTGACGATGGCAGCCCTGCGGTGGAATCAGGCCTGGTCAGGTTTCTCCCCGCTGAGCAGCCGCTGGCTGATCTCGCGCAGCGCGATCGACAGTGGCTTCTCCTGGACCCTGGTCTCGACGAGCGGGCCAACATACTCGAGCAGGCCCTCGCCGAGCTGGGCGTAATAGGCATTGATCTGCCGTGCCCGCTTCGACGCCATGATCACCAGGCCGTACTTGCTGTCGACGACATCCAGCAAGTCGTCGATCGGCGGGTTGATGATGCCTTCTGCTGGCGGAGTCGCTGCCAAGGTGTGCCGTGCCTTCCAGATCTGGATTCAGTGAGTGCCTTGCCCCGCAAGGTCTCGCCCAGCGTCGCCACAACCGGCTTTGCCATACTGGGCCAGCATCAAGGCTATCAGCTGGTCGCAAACATCTTCGACTGATGTGTTGACCAGGGTGATGTCGAACTCGTCGCTGGCGGCCAGCTCACTTTGCGCGGCCTCGAGCCGGCGGCTGACCGCCTCCGCCGACTCGGTGTTCCGGCCGATCAAGCGGCGCTCCAGCTCCTCCCATGACGGCGGGGCCAGGAAGATGAGCAGGGAGTCCGGAACGGCAGCGCGCACCTGACGTGCGCCCGCCACGTCGATCTCGAGCAGCGCCGGAGCCTGCTCGTTGATCCGCTGCTGAACCGGGCCGCGCGGCGTGCCGTACCGGTTGCCGGCAAACCGCGCCGATTCGAGCAATTCGCCAGCCGTCGCCATTCTCTCGAATTCGGTCTCGGTGACGAAGAAATATTCGCGGCCGTCCATTTCGCCCGGCCGCGGCGGCCGCGTCGTAACCGAAACGGACTGCCAGATCCACGGGCACTCGCGCCGGAGGCGCGCTGCCACGGTGCTCTTGCCGACTGCAGACGGGCCAGACAGCACCGTCAGCCGGGCAGGGACGGGGGCGGGGGCACCGCGGCGCAGTCCACGCGGCTCGGCTGCGAGCATGCTTCCCGCGGCCCCCTCCCTAGCTCGCTTCGGCTTCGTCAGATGTCTCCGCCGAATTCACTCTCCAGCGCGCTGCGCTGGTTGGCGCCCAGGCCGCGGACGCGCCTCGACTCCGCAATGCCCAGCCGCTCCATTATCTGCTTCGCCCGCACCTTGCCGACGCCCGGCATGGACTCAAGCAGCGCTGAGACCTTCATCTTGCCAACGACATCGTCCGCCTGCCCCTCCTTGAGCACCTCAGGAAGGGACGTCGAGCCATGCTTGAGCCTGTTTTTTACTTCCGCACGGTCCTTACGGGCCTGGGCAGCCTTCTCAAGGGCCGCTGCCCGCTGCTCGGGAGTAAGTGGAGGAAGAGCCACGCGAGGTCACCTCGGGTTTCGTATCGAAAAAGTCGCTCCGCGAGGGGAAACTAGCGAGTTACGCCCGGGTCGGCAACGTGAACCCCCGTTTGCACCGGCACAAATTATCCAATATGACGCGCAGTAGAAGGCTGTGTACACAGCGTAGTTGCATTTACGCCTGTAGCGCAATTTTCTGGCCATCCTGCGATACATCGCAGGCCGCTGACCAGCGCCTTGGGACCCCGGGCAGCAGCCCGTCACACGGTGTCGATGAGCCTAATAGAGCCCTTCTGTCTGGCCAATGCCGAGTACGGGGCTCACAACCGATGAGTCCGTTGCCGCGCTCGCGCGCGAGGCCGCTTCCGGCCAACGTAAATTACACATTCACCGCATTGCGGGCTCGCAAGGAGGATGGAGGCTGCCCGCCTGGCTGCCGCCTCCCGGTCAGCCCGGCCGGACTGGCACCGCCGCGCGACTTAGCACCCGAAGTGGCCCTTCGAGACGGAGCTATATACCGGCATGCCCGATTTGCGCGGGCCATTTCGGATGCTAAGTCTGCGCGACAGCCAGCTGCCGGCCGCGCAAGCAACGCATTCCGCCTATTTCGGGCCGGTCGGCGAGTTCAGACGACGCCAGGATCGCCCAGGTGCTGCGGCCGCCGGGCTAGCCGCGCTGGAGCTGCCGCAGCTAGCGCTGCACAACCTCCGCGCGGCGCAGTGAGGCCGCGATAGCCGCCGCGGCGGCGCCCGGATCGGCCGCGCCGGTGATCGGGCGGCCGATGACGAGCAGGTCGGCGCCGGACCGCAGTGCCTCCTCCGGGGTGGCCACCCGCGCCTGGTCGTTCACTGCCGCACCAGCAGGGCGGACGCCGGGCGTGATCAGCAGCGTCTCGTCGCCGACTTCAGCCCGGACCGCGGCGACCTCCTGTGGCGAGCAGACCAGGCCGCGGGCCCCGGACTCAACCGCGAGTACGGCTAGGCGCCGGGCCGCTGAGCTGACCGGGCCGGCCAGCCCGATCCGGCCGAGATCGGCTTCCTGCAGCGACGTCAGCACGGTCACCGCGACAATTCTGGCATCAGGAACCGCATCGGCGGCCGCCCTGATCGCTGCTGGCCCGGCTGCCGCATGGACGGTGAGCAGCGCCGGGCGCAGCCGGGCCACAGCTCGCGCCGCAGCTGCCACCGTCGCCGGGATGTCGTGGAGTTTCAGGTCGAGGAAGATCTCCACGCCACTCGCGCCCCGCACGGACGCCACTGCATCCGGGCCGTACCGCAGGTACAACTCGAGGCCGACCTTCAGGGTGCTCACGTGCGGGCCGACCAGCGCGGCCCAGCGGGCAGCCGTTTCCAGGTCCGGCGCGTCCAGGGCCACGGCAATAGGAGCGTGGCGGGCCATTAGGTTCTCCTCACTCGGGTACTCAGGCTGACGCGGGTACTCGGGTTCAGCACGCGAGCCGTCACAGCGGGGGGCTGGTGAGCGAGGCCGACCACGTCGGCCAGCCGGTCCACCCCGCGCGCGGTGAGTTCTTCCTCAAGCTCGTGCAGGATGCGCGCGCAGGCCGACGGGTCATGGAAGATCGTGGTTCCCACGCTGACCATCGAAGCCCCGGCCAGGATCAGCTCGAGTGCGTCGCGCCCGGTGCGCACACCGCCCATCCCGATGATCGGGACGCCCGGCAGCGCCTCACGAACCTGCCAGATGCAGCGAACCGCAATGGGCCTGATGGCAGGCCCGGACAGGCCGCCTGTCAGCCCGGCCAGACGGGGCCGCATCGTGTCGGTGTCAATCACCATTCCGAGCAGCGTGTTGATCAGGGAAAGGCCGTCTGCGCCGGCCGCCACGCACGCCTTGGCGATCGCGACGATGTCAGTCACGTCCGGCGACAGCTTGGCGAAGACCGGGATGTCATAGCGCGCGCGGCCGCGGACAGCTTCGATGACCGCAGCAGACGAATCCGGATTGCAGGCGAACACCTGGCCACGGTGCTCCACGTTGGGACAGGAGATGTTGACCTCGATGGCGGTAACGCCCGCCGCGTCCGAAAGCCGTCCGGCAAGATCGGCATACTCGGCTACCGTCCCGCCTGCGATGGATACCACGGCACGCGCGCCCCTGGACAGCAACCAGGGCAGATCCCGCTGCAGGAACGCGTCGATACCAGGGCCTTGCAGGCCGATCGAGTTGAGCATGCCACTCGGTGTCTCGGCCATGCGTGGGGTCGGCCGGCCTGACCGGGGACTGAGCATGACCGACTTCGTGACGATGGCGCCGATCTTGGACACGTCAATGAACTGCGCAAGCTCGCGGCCCGCGCCCGCACAGCCCGAGGCGGTCATGATGGGGTTCGGCAGCTCGACGTGACCGAGCTTGGCGCGGAGATCAACGGCCATGGCCGTGTCTCCCCGCCGCACCGCCGCCAGCGGCGTCGCCCCGGTCAGCGTGGGCACTGTCAGCGTGGGCACTGTCAGCCACAACGCCCCGCTCTGCCAGGCCTTGGTCAGTCAAATTACGGTCAGCGTGGCCGTGCTCAGCGTGACCGCGTGCACCGCGGCCGCGATCAGCCTGGCCGCCGTCTAGGTAGCCACGGTCAGCGTCACCACCGTCGGCGTGGCCGCCGTCAGCGCGACCACCGTCAGCGCGACCACCGTCAGCGTGGCCTCCGTCAGCGTGACTGCGGTCCGCGTCCCGGCGGTCGGCCTGAATACGGTCCTGCTCGCCGCCGGGCCGCGCCCCGCCAGCCCCAGCCCGGCCCGCGCGGATGTCGCCGCCGCGGTTGTCGCCACCACGGGCCTGGCCGTTCCGCAGTTCCGCGGCGCGCCGCGAGCGTGGCTCCCAGCCCGGCGCCCCGAACGCATCGAACGGAATGGTGCCCACGTCATCCCAGCGGACCGACTCGCCGCGGAATACCGGCCCGTCCATGCAGGCCCGCGACATCCGGGTGATTCCATCCGACCCGATGACGGGCAGCACGCAGGTCATGCAGACGCCGATGCCGCAAGCCATCGCCTCCTCGACCGCCGCCTGCACCGGGATGTCGTACCTGCGGGCCAGCACGGTGATCTGGCGCAGCATCGGCATCGGGCCGCACGCGTAGATGACGTCGGTCCGGCCGTCGTGGATCGCCTGATCGAGCATGTCGGTGACCATGCCGCGGCTCCCGAGCGAGCCGTCCTCAGTGGTGATGATGGCTGTCCGGCCGGTCCGGCGGGCAGTCAGCGCGCCGAACACCCGGTCGCCCGAGCCGGCGCCGAGCAGGAAGTCAACCTCGCAGCGCCGCTCTTTCAGCTTGCCCGCCAGCGAGAACAGCGGCGCACTGCCGTAACCGCCGCCGATCAGCAAACAGTTAGCCGGGTCACGCGGCAGCGGGAATGCCTTGCCAAGCGGACCGGTCACGTCTAGCACGTCTCGCGCCCGTCGTTCTGCCAGCCACTGAGTGCCGCGGCCGTGCACGGCAAACACGAACTCCACCGTGCCGCCGTGATCTGGCCGGACATCGTGGATGGAAAACGCCCTGCTCAGCAACATCGACGTGTCGGGCCCGCCAACAGCCAGGGTGACGAACTGGCCTGGCTTGAAGCGCGCCGCGATGGCCGGCGCCACCAGTGTCATGGCGTAATAGGCATCGACCCTGCGCACTGTGAGCACGGTGCCGCGCACTTGCACCGGCCCAGCCTGCGCGTCGACTTCACTATGTATCATTTCGTCTCGCGTCCCGGACCCCCTGGTGGCCAGCCGCAGAGCGCAAGCGTGCCGCGTGCTCTTGCAGCGACCGCACGCCTACCTCGTCCCTGTCGATGGCCTCAATGCCCTGCACCGCGGCCCACAGGCCTTGGACGGTCGTGATGCACGGGATCGCCCGCCGGACGGCTGCCGTCCGAATCTCATAGCCGTCGCGGCGGAAACCTGACTGGCCAGGACCACCGAACGGCGTGTTCACGATCAGGTCGACCTGACCGTCCAGGATCCGCTCGACGATCGTGGGCTCACCGTCAGGGCCACGGCCATCACCATGCTTCCGGACGATCGTCGCACGAACGCCGTTTCGGCGCAGAACCTCGCCGGTTCCGGTTGTCGCCCAGATCTCGAAGCCAAGCTCAGCCAGGCGCTTGACCGGGAAGATCATCGAGCGTTTGTCCTTGCCCGCCACCGAGACGAAAGCCCGGCCCTTGACCGGGAGTGAGCCGTAGGCCGCGGTCTGAGACTTGGCGTAGGCGGTACCGAACACTTCGTCGATGCCCATCACCTCGCCGGTCGAGCGCATCTCCGGCCCGAGCACGGTGTCCACGCCTTCGCCCGCCGCATCGGCAAACCGGGAGAACGGCAGCACCGCCTCCTTGACCGCGATCGGCGAGTCCAGCGGGAGCGTCCCGCCGTCGCCGGTGGCGGGCAGCAATCCCTCGGCCCGCAAGTCCGCGATCGGCGTGCCGAGCATTAGCCTCGCGGCTGCCTTGGCCAGCGGCACCGCGGTCGCCTTCGACACGAACGGCACCGTCCGGGACGCCCGCGGGTTAGCCTCCAGTACGTAGAGCACTCCGGCCGCCAGCGCGTACTGCACGTTCAGCAGCCCTCGCACACCCACGCCGCGGGCAATGCCCTCGGTCGAGGACCGGATCAGCGAGATGTACTCCTGGCTGAGCGTGATCGGCGGAAGCGCGCAGGCCGAGTCGCCGGAGTGGATCCCAGCCTCCTCGATGTGCTCCATCACCCCGCCGAGGTAAAGTTCCGAGCCGTCGTACAGCGCGTCCACGTCGATCTCAATCGCGTCGTCGAGGAACCTGTCGATCAGCACCGGGTGCTCGGGCGAGGCTTCGGTGGCCCGGCGCACGTAATCGGCCAGCGCGGCGTCGTCGTAGACGATCTCCATGCCGCGCCCGCCCAGTACGTACGAGGGCCGGACCAGCACCGGATAGCCGATCTCGCGGGCGATGCTT
>DATMMA010000157.1:0-3253 GCA_035570295.1 Streptosporangiaceae bacterium | reverse complement strand
CGGTCCGGTACTGGACCCCGTTCGGCGGCTTCAAGCAGTCCGGACTCGGGCGTGAGCTCGGGCCCGATGCTGTCGACGCGTTCACCGAGACCAAGAACGTGTTCATCTCAACCGAGTAAGGGAACGGGGTCGTTTCATAATGCAGCGTTTGCACGATCGGGTTGTGGTTGTGACCGGGGCGGGCAGCGGGCTCGGGCTTGCCAGCGCGCGCCGGATGGCGGAGGAAGGCGCCAGGATTGTCGCCGTTGACATTGACCAGGAGGCCGCCGCGCTCGCGGCGAAGGCGACCGGCGGCGAGTTCGTGGCCGCCGACGTCGCCGACGAGGATCAGGTCCGCGAGCTGTTTGACGGCGTGGCCGCCCGGTACGGGCGGGTGGACGTGGCGTTCAACAACGCTGGCATCTCGCCTCCGGAGGACGACTCGATCCTGACCACGAGCCTCGGCGCCTGGCGCCGGGTGCAGGAGATCAACCTGACCTCGGTCTACCTGTGCTGCAAGTACGTGCTGCCGCACATGCAGCGGCAGGGCAAGGGGTCGATCATCAACACCGCGTCGTTCGTCGCCATCCTCGGGGCGGCCACCTCGCAGATCTCTTACACCGCGTCGAAGGGCGGAGTGCTGGCGCTGAGCCGGGAGCTGGGCGTGCAGTTCGCCCGCGATGGCATCCGGGTGAACGCGCTCTGCCCGGGGCCGATCAACACCCCGCTGCTGCAGGAGTTGTTCGCCAAGGACCCCGAGCGGGCGGCCCGCCGCCTGGTACACGTGCCGATGGGCCGGTTCGGCGAGCCTGAGGAGATCGCCGCCGCGGTCGCGTTCCTCGCCAGCGATGACTCCTCGTTCATCACTGCCTCTCAGTTCCTGGTCGATGGCGGAATCACTGGCGCGTACGTGACACCCTCGTAGTTATGCCTGCTATCACTGACACGACCGCTGGCACTGCCAGACCCGTTATCGGCATCAGCGCATACTCACAGAACGCACACTGGGGCAGCTGGGATCAGCCCGCCGTGTTGCTGCCCCGCAGGTACTCCGACATGGTCAGCCGGGCCGGCGGCCTGCCTGTCCTGCTGCCGCCGTCTGGCGGCGTGGCCGGAGTGCTGCCCCGGCTGGACGGCCTGGTCCTGTCCGGCGGCGGTGACCTGGACCCCGCCCTTTACGGCGCGGAGCCCCACGCCGAAGCCGGTGCCCCCAACCCGGCGCGGGACAGCGCCGAGCTGGAGCTGTGCAAGGCGGCGCTCGCGAGCGGGCTGCCAGTGCTTGGCATCTGCCGCGGCCTGCAGGTAATCAATGTCGCGCTCGGCGGAACTCTGCACCAGCACCTGCCGGACCTGGTCGGTAACGACAGTCACTCGCCCGAGGAGGCTGGTTACGGCAGCCACAAGGTCAGTGTCGCGTCCGGATCGCAGCTGGCCGCAATCCTCGGCCGGAGCGAGGCAGCGGTACCGACGCATCACCACCAGGCCATCGACCGGCTTGGCGCAGGGCTAGTCGCGACGGCGTGGACCGATGACGGGATGATCGAGGCGATCGAGTGGCAGCCGGGCTCGACTACAGCACCGTTCATGGTGGCGGTGCAGTGGCATCCGGAAGCCGGCGATGACCCGAGCCTGTTCAACGGGCTGATCGCCGCAGCGAGCCAGGCAACCCAGCGCCCGCCCGACGCCTGACGGGTAGCTCCGCTGAGGTCAGCGCGGGCGGCGACCCGGCAGTTGGCCGGGAGACCAACGGAAGTGGTCGCTAAAGCCGTCGGCTTAGCCTGCCCAGGTTCGACCTCGGACCTGCCGCCTATCTCGTAGCTGCTGCAGCCCAGAATACGGCGTTGAGCATTAGCTCGCCGATGCCGATGGCGGCACCGTGGGCGACAGCGCCCGCCAGCTGAGGACAGACCGCGCTGGAAGGTAATCAGCCTGCCGATACCCGATGAGCTGGCGATGCCGCCACGCCGGATGGCCTGGGCCTTATGCGCTGGGACCTGTCCTGAGCCACTGATCGATGGCAGCCAGGGCCTGAGGCCAGTCGATGTCTGAGGAAAATCGCTGGGTGTGGTCGCGGAACTGGTAGTAACGGTTGCCGTGGAGGTCGATGAACCGGATGGCCGGCTCTGGGCGGATATGCGGGCTTACTGATGCCCGGAATGTGTAGTACCTGCGCTGATTGTCTGCGCGGGGCGGGTCGCCGCCGAAGCCGGTGCTGGTCATTGCCAAGCCGCTGTTGGACTGCCAGGCGACTTCGGCTTGTACCTGCTTGACCGGATACGTTATAGGAGCGCTGACCGTGATCAGGTGCGCGAAGCGCTCGCCGGGTTTCGTCTCCATCGTGACGAGCACCTGACGAGCCTCAGTGTCTTGCCTGGCGCGCTGATCTGCCTCGCGCCGCCCAGTTTCCTCGGGCGCGACACGGGATTCGCTGGCTGGCGTTCCGCTGGCTGGTGTTCCGCTGGCAGAGGGTATCGGGCCGACGTCCCCGGCATTACTATCGTGGGTCCGGTTTTGGCCGCCGGGCGGTCCGGCCACCGTTTCCGAATGGGGGGCCCGACTAGCTTGACGCCCGCCGCCGGGTTGGGCGGTGGTATCGCGATCGGGGAATTGACCGGGATGGAGCCAGTCGCTTCCGGACAGGTCAATGTCGCAGCCCGCGTCAGCGAGGCGTCCGGCGAGGTCGTTGAGCGGTCCGACATCGATGTGACTCAGGCGCACGTAGTGGCGTCCCGCAAGGTCGCTGGGAAGCTCCTGGTGACCAAGGACAGCGATGATCGTTCTGGTCGGATGCGTTATGAGTGCCATGCCCGCTTCGATCAGGACGTTGGGCCGAGCTTGGAGCCTCCCCCGACCGGGTTCAGTTTCGGCGGCAGTAACGTACTCGTCGGGCGTGAAGAACGCGATGACAGCCTGTACATCACGCAGTGCCTTGTCGAGTACCTCACCGATGAAAGGGCTGGCGCTGCCGCTGGCCCGGATCAGCTGGCCCCATTCACGGGGCTGCAATCCGATCGCGCGGAGCCACGCGAAAAGGGCGTCGTTGGCCTGCCTGTCGTGGCCGTAAATGACCATGACCGCCTTCCGGTTCCCGGCAAAGGTAGTGGCTATGCCTGGGTCAGGGCGAGGGCCTGTGCCCGGTGGGCCGCTGATGAACCGCTCGGTGACTTCCTGGCCGTCTCTAGCGACATACCAGCGATCCGGTATCCACAGCACGCCAGATTCTCTTTGCCGACGAGCGCGGATCAGCGGGAGGAGCTGATCGGAGGACTGGTCG
>DATMMA010000156.1:0-10823 GCA_035570295.1 Streptosporangiaceae bacterium | reverse complement strand
AGGCCCGCCGGGTCTTGCGACCTCTCCCCCGCCGGGCTCGCCGCCGCCGGGTCCTGCGCGAGCAGGCCGGTCAGCAACTCCGCGGGCACGGTCGTCTCGTACCTGCCGCCCGCCAGCTCCCAGCCCAGCGAGCGGTAGAGCGGCGCGGTCGCCGGATACAGCGTGGACACCGGGTAGCCGCGCTCGACAATGTCCGCGATCAATCCGGTCATCAGCGCCCGGCCCACACCGCGGCCGCGGTACTCCGGAGCTACCTTGACACCCGCAACGCCGGCCATCGGCATGGACCTGCCCTGCCACCATTGCCGCATCGGGTGGAAACGCGCACTTCCCACCAGCTGCCTGCCGTCGAACGCTCCGAGCATCGCGCCGGCCTCGACGCTTCGCCGCGTGCCCGCAATCGAGTCAGCCCGGCCAGCTGGGGGGACCGGGCCAAACGAGCGACGCTGCAGGTCGAGCTCGGCCTCGGGGTCGTCGGCTGGCCCGAACGGCCGGATCTCGACGCCGCTCAGCTGCGCCCCCGTGCGCGTTCCCGACCTATTTTTTCGGTTTGGCTCACCCGAGATTCTCCATGATGTCGTCGGAAACCGAGTAATTCGCGTACACGTCCTGCACGTCGTCGGAGTCCTCGAGCGCCTCGACCAGCCGGAACACCTTCCTGGCGTTCTCCTCGTCCAGGTCGACCTCGGCCGAAGGGAGGAACGGGCGTTCGGCCGACTCGTAGTCGAGCCCGGCGTTCTGCAGCGCCGTGCGCACCGCCACCAGGTCGCCGGGATCGCTGATCACCTCGAACGACTCGCCCAGGTCATTGACCTCCTCGGCGCCAGCGTCCAGGACCGCGGCCAGCACGTCGTCCTCGCCGACGCCGTCGGTCTTCGGGACGATAACGACGCCGCGCCGGCTGAACAGGTAGGAAACCGAGCCGGGGTCAGCCATCGAGCCGCCGTTGCGGGTGAAGGCCACCCGCACGTCGGACGCGGCCCGGTTCCGGTTGTCGGTCAGGCACTCGACCAGCACCGCGACGCCGCCCGGCGCGTAACCCTCGTAGGTGATCGACTCGTAGGCGGCGCCGCCTGCCTCAAGCCCGCCGCCGCGGCGGATCGCGCGGTCGATGTTGTCGTGCGGCACCGAGCTTTTCTTGGCTTTCTGCACGGCGTCGTACAGGGTCGGGTTACCGGCCGGATCAGGGCCGCCGCTGCGCGCGGCAACCTCGACGTTCTTGATCAGCTTGGCGAACAGCTTGCCGCGCCGGGCGTCAACCACCGCCTTCTTGTGCTTGGTGGTTGCCCACTTGGAGTGGCCACTCATGCCGGATCCCTCACCATGTCGACGAACATCTTGTGGATGCGCCAGTCCGGGGTGAGCTCTGGATGGAACGAGGTAGCTAGCGCCCGACCCTGGCGGACCGCGACGATCCTACTAGCGCCTGGCTCGGTGGCGAGAATCTCGACACCCGGCCCGACTTCTTCCACCCACGGGGCACGGATGAAGACGGCCCGGTACGGCGGCCCGTCGATGCCCTTGACGTCGAGATCGCGCTCAAAGGAGTCCACCTGGCGGCCGAACGCGTTGCGCCGGACCGTCATGTCGATCCCGCCCAGTGTCTGCTGGCCGGAGGCGGGATCGGGCAGGCGGTCGGCGAGCATGATCAGGCCAGCGCAGGAACCGAAGACCGGCATGCCGTCGGCGATGCGCTTCCGCAGCGGCTCCGCCAGGCCGAAAATGTCGATCAGCTTCCAGATGGTGGTCGACTCCCCGCCGGGGATGATCAGGCCCTCGACTCTGTCCAGTTCCTCCGGCCGGCGCACGGCCACAGGTTCCGCGCCGGACGCGCGCAGCGCGCGGACGTGCTCCGCGACGTCGCCCTGCAGCGCGAGCACTCCTACCGGCGGCCGGGCCAGCTCAGTCACCATCCGCGGCCGGCGTAGCGCTGCTCCGGCGGGAGCGTGTCGAGGTTGATGCCCACCATCGGCTCGCCGAGGCCGCGGGAGACCTTCGCGATCACGTCCGGGTCGTCGTAGAAGGTGGTCGCCTTCACGATCGCCGCCGCCCGCGCCGCGGGGTCGCCGGACTTGAAGATGCCCGATCCCACGAACACTCCGTCGGCCCCGAGCTGCATCATCATGGCCGCGTCGGCCGGAGTCGCAAGGCCGCCGGCGGTGAAGAGCACGACCGGGAGATGGCCGGCTGCCGCGACCTCGGCCACGAGCTCGTACGGCGCCTGCAGCTCCTTGGCCGCCGTGTACAGCTCCTCCGCCGATAGCGTGGACAGCCTGCGGATCTGCGACCTGATCGCGCGCATGTGCGTCGTGGCCTCGATCACGTTGCCGGTGCCGGCCTCGCCTTTGGACCTGATCATCGCGGCGCCCTCGGTGATGCGGCGCAGCGCCTCGCCCAGGTTGGTGGCACCGCAGACGAAGGGGACGGTGAAGTCCCACTTGTTGACGTGATGCGCCTCGTCGGCGGGCGTCAGCACCTCCGACTCGTCGATGTAGTCGACGCCGATGGCCTGCAGCACCTGGGCCTCGACGAAGTGGCCGATCCGGCACTTGGCCATGACCGGGATGGACACCGCAGCGATGATGCCGTCGATCATGTCCGGGTCGCTCATGCGGGCCACGCCGCCCTGGGCGCGGATATCGGCCGGGACGCGCTCCAGCGCCATCACGGCGACAGCGCCGGCGTCCTCGGCGATCTTGGCTTGGTCGGGGGTGACGACGTCCATGATGACGCCGCCCTTGAGCATGTCGGCCATGCCGCGCTTGACCAGGCTCGTGCCCCGCTGCGCCGGGGCGTCCGCCTGAGCGGCTGGCTGGCCGCCTGGGGTGGCCGCAGCCGCGGCCTCGCCGCGAGTCGGCTCGGAGCTTTCGGTTGGGTTCTGGACGGACACGGCAAACCTCGCTTTAGCTACTGACGATGAATGCATCGTAGGCGGCGGGTGGCTGTGGGCCAGCGGCCAGCACAGTCGTCCGGTTCAGCACCGCCAAGCCGGAGAACCCGGTCAGTGCTGATAGCACTTCCGGAAGTCTCGGAGAAGTGCTTCTATCGTCGCCCACAAATAACGATAGCAATTCTTCCGCCAGCGTGCCGCCTAGCAGGCACCGAACCAGGTCAGGCCGCCCGAGTCTGCCGGTCAGGGTCAGCCGCTCCGAGTCACGCGCGTTCAGAGTCACCCGGTCAGGTGCGGCAGATCGGCGCCGCGCGCGCCTGCCTCGCCGGCCGGCACCAGGGAATCGTCGATCTCGAAGAACTCAGGATTCGGTGCCCGGCCGGCCAGCCGGAATATTCGCGCCAGCCAGCGCTGCCTGGCAGCTTGCGTAGCGGCCACCGCGTCGTTGTAGAACTTGCGCGCCAGGAACACCTGGTGTGAGGCGCTCTCCAGCTCGGTGAGCAGCTCCTCAGCTCCTTCGCGGCCCGCCAGCAGGGCGCGGAAATCAGGCTGACTGAAAACGGCGCGCAGCGCCCTGGTGAGGTCGCTTTCGGCCAGTTCCCGGCCCGGCTGCGCGGACCGGGCATCATGGGCTGCCTCGGCCAGCAGCACGCTGGTAGCCGGGTCAAGCACGCCGGAGGATGCCAGTTCCAGCGTCGTCGAGCTGCGCCGGAGCAAGGCGGCGTCCAGCGCGAACCGTGCCGCTTCCAGCCGGGCGTGTAGCCGGTCCAGGCGGCCGGCCCGCCAGGAGATGTAGACCCCCATCATGGCCACTACGACGAGGACGATGATGACGGTCAACGCAGTCATAGCGCGACAGCCACCCGCCCGGCGGCCGGCGCTACCGCCTGGTAGACCTGGACAACGTCACGTGCGACCACGGACCAGTCGAACTCGCGGACCGCGGCGGACGCAGCGGCTGCCAGCGTGGCCCGGCGGGCCGGGTCGTCCAGCAGCCGTGCGGCAGCTGCCGCGAGCCCGGCCGCGTTCCCGTTCTCGAACAGCTCGCCAGCCTCGCCGCCGTGCAGCACCTGGCGGAATGCCTCCAGATCACTGGCGACGATCGGGGCGCCTGAGGCCATCGCCTCGACTAGGACGTAGCCGAAGCTCTCGCCGCCGGTGTTAGGCGCGCAGAACACGTCAACAGAGTGCAGCATCCGGATCCGGTCAGCATCGCTGACCTGGCCCAGCAACACGACTCGGTCGCGCAGCGGACGGGGAACCTGGTCCAGCACCTCATCCGGGTCGCCGCGGCCGGCAACGAGCAGGCGCAAATCCGGCCGGTCCGCCGCCATCATCGTGAACGCGGCCAGCAGAACATCCAGGCCCTTGCGCGGCTCGTCCATCCGGCCAAGGAACCCCAGCGTTCCGCCGGTACCAGGGAAGCCGGGCAGCGGCTCGGCCTTCTCGTAGCGGCCGACATGCACGCCGTTGGGTATCAGCACGGCATCGCCGCCGAGGTGCTCGACGAGGGTGTTCCTGGCCGCCTCGGCCACCGCTATCCAGCCGCTGATCTTCTCCAGCGCCGAGGCCAGGATCGGCTGGGCCGCGTGCAGCGCGCGCGATCGCGGCATCGCGGCGTGCACGGTGGCCACGATCGGGCCGTCGGCGACCCAGCAAGCCAGCAGCGACAGGCTCGGCGCGGCAGGCTCGTGCACGTGCAGGACGTCGAAGTCGCCGTCTTTCAGCCAGCGGCGGACCCTGCTCGCGGACAGGAAGCCGAAGGCGAGCCGGGCTACCGAGCCGTTGTACGGCACCGGCACAGCCCGGCCGGCCGGCACGACATACGGCGGCAAGACAGCCTCGTCGTCGGCGGGCGCGATCACCGAGACCTCGTGGCCCATGTCCATCAGCGCCTCGGCCAGGCCGCTGACGTGCTCCCGCACGCCGCCGGGCACTTCCCAGGTGTAGGGGCAAACCAAGCCGATCCTCATAGCGCGTCCTGATTTGCCAGCTGCCCGTTCCTGGCAGCGCGCTCACGGGCGGCGGCCTGCCGCTCCGGATCGAGGTCAGACACGAACAGCGGCTGCAGCATGTGCCAGTCCTGCGGATGCTCGCGTATCCCGTCCTCGAAGAACCTGGCAACGTCCTGCATCATGGCCGCGGCGCGCTCTTTGCGGGACGGCAACTCGGGGACGGGTATCGCCGAGCCGATGCGCACGCCCCAGCCGTCACCGTCGAACCAGAGGACGACCGGCATCAGGGCCGCCCCCGTCTGCACGGCTAGCGCTGCCGACCCCGGCTGCATCATGCACTTCTCGCCAAAGAACTCGACCTCGATGCCGGTGCCGGTGACATCCCGGTCCGCGACCAGGACAACGACCCTGCCAGCCCGCAACCGCTGCGCCAGGATCCCGAACGGCCTGGCCCCGCCGCTGGCGGGCAGAACTTCCATGCCGAGGCCCTCGCGGAAGGCGACGAACTTCTCGTACACAGCCTCGGGCTTGAGCCGTTCCACCACGGCCGTGATGGAGCCTGCCCCTTTGGCCATGATGTAAGCGGCGGCCTGATCCCAGTTCCCCGTGTGCGGGAGCGCGAATACGACGCCCCGGCCCTCGGCCAGGTACCCGAAGGCTTCATCGAACGGACCCTCGGCCCGCATGCCGTCGACTAGCCGCTCGACGGGCATTACCGGCAGCCTGAAGACCTCCAGCCAGTACCTCGCATACGAGCGCATGCCCTCGCGCGACACGGCTCGCAGAGTCTTCCCGTCGACGTCCGGGCCGAGCACCCGCACCAGGTTCGCCTCGAGCTGGCGAACCAGTTTCCCCTCCCGCCGCCAGGCAAGGTCGCCGAAGAACTGAAAGGCCCGCTGCGCCCAGGACTCCGGCAGCTTGCAGACCACACTCCAGCCCAGGCTGTAACCGGTCGTTATCAACCGTTCCTTCAGTCCAGGCATGTCCCTAATCCTCTCGGCCCGGATTCCTGGCGGTCACCGGTAGCCGCAACAACTGAGCCGGAATCCGACTGCTTCCCGGCGGCATCGAGCTCAGCCGCTGACCGGCGAGCCGCCAGGACTCGCTGGCCGAACGTGAACGCGCTCACTGCCGCGAGCAGCCAGAGCCCGATAGAAAGGACATACGGTACGCCAAGCCCCGACAGCCCGGTGGCAACTAGGCCGATTAGCAACCGTTCGGTCCGTTCTGCGAAACCAACGTCGCAGCGCAGGCCGAGGCTCTCGGCGCGCGCCTTCGCATACGACACCAGCGCGCCGGCCACCAGGCAGAACACCGAGAGCGCCGCGAGCAGCTTGTCGTGCCCGCCGAGTACGAACCAGGCTGCCAAGCCGGCGAACACCGCCGCATCCGCGACGCGATCCATGGTCGAGTCCAGGAACGCACCGAACTTGCCGGTCGTGCCCTTGATCCGGGCCAGCGTGCCATCCAGCATGTCGGTCAGCACGAAGCCGGTGCAGACCATCACGCCGGCGAACAGGTGGCCAGTGGGAAACAGCCACAGCGCGCCGGCCGACATGCCGATCGTGCCGATGATGGTGAGCGCGTTCGGAGTCACCGGCGTCTTGGCCAGAACCTGGCCAACCGGTGTCAGTACGCGGGCGATAACAGGCCGCAGGACTTTGAGCATGGCGGCTTGATCCTACTGGCGGGCGCGGGCGCGCTGCTGCCCGCTCGGTAACCGGATAACCGCGCCCGCCCTGCCGGAGTTGTCACCGGCGCAAGAGGCCACCCCGAGGGGCCCCGGGACCCCGTGCGTGTTAATCAATCTAGTCAGGGTCTTGTGAACAACGACTAGCAGGTAAAAGCTGGGCGTGCGGCAGCGGACTGCTGGGCAACAAGAAGTTGCCTCTCGGGCGCGGCCGGGCGCCGGGATCAGAACGAAACCGGACAACAGACAAAGGCGGAACAGGGTAGGAACCTAACTCAGCGCTCAGGAGGCGATGCGGATGGCGGAGAAGTCTCACGCAACAGGAGCCGCCGGCCGGACATCAGCGGCCGGCCAGCCCGAAAGCGTGCGCAACGTGGTGCTGGTCGGCCACTCGGGAGCAGGAAAGACGACACTGGCCGAGGCCCTCCTAGTCTCGACCGGCACGATCCAGCGCGAGGGCCGGGTAGAGGACGGCTCTACAACCAGCGACTTCGACGAAGTCGAGATCCGGCAGGGGCGCTCAGTCAACTTGACGGTCGTGCCGTTCATCCACGAGGACGTCAAGGTAAACCTTCTCGACACGCCCGGCTACGCCGATTTCACCGGCGATCTTCGGGCCGGCCTTCGCGCTGCGGACGCGGCCCTGTTCACCGTCTCGGCCACCGATGGCGTCGACGGGCTCACCCAGATGCTGTGGGACGAGTGTGCCGCAGTCGGCACGCCGCGAGCCGTGGTGATCACCAAGATCGATCACCAGCGCGGCGACTTCGACGAGTCGCTGGCTGCCTGCCGGGCCGCGTTCGGTGACTCGGTAGCGCCGCTCTACCTGCCAGTCTCCGACGACCAGGGCAACGTGCAGGGCCTTATCGGCCTGCTGTCCCAGCGGTTCTACGACTACTCAGGCGGCAAACGTTCCGATGCCGACATCCCCGGCGCGCAGGCCGACAGGGTCGAAGAGGCGCGCGGCTCGCTGATCGAGGCGATCATCCAGGAGAGCGAAGACGAGTCCCTGATGGACTCCTACCTCTCCGGAGCTGAGCTCGACGTCAAGGGCCTGATCGAGGACCTGGAGAAAGCGGTAGCGCGCGGCAGCTTCTACCCGGTACTCGCCTCCTCGGCGCCGCACCACATTGGCATGGAGGAGCTACTCGAGGTCATAACTCAGGCGTTCCCCTCCCCGGCGGAACACCCGATGCCGGCCGTGACCACCGCAGACGGCAAGGCGGTCAACGGGCTGAAGTCCGACCCGAACGGGCCGCTGCTCGCTGAAGTCGTCAAGACGACATCCGATCCGTACGTCGGCCGGGTCAGCCTGGTCCGGGTGTTCTCCGGCACGCTGCGGCCAGACGCCGTGGTGCACGTGTCCGGCCACGGCCGGGAGGCCAGCGGGCACGCCGACCACGACGAGGACGAGCGAGTAGGCGCGATCACCTCACCGCTCGGCAAGCAGCAGCGCCCGGTACCCAGCTGCCCGGCGGGCGACATCTGCGCGGTGGCCAAGCTGGTTACTGCAGAGACCGGCGACACGCTCTCGGACAAAGAACGGCCGCTGCTGATGGAGCCCTGGACGATGCCCGAGCCGCTGCTTCCGGTGGCGATACAGGCCAAGTCCAAGGCTGACGAGGACAAGATGTCCCAGGCTCTCGCCAGGCTGGTAGCCGAGGACCCGACCCTGCGCCTGGAGAACAACGCCGAGACTCACCAGCTCGTGCTCTGGTGCATGGGCGAGGCTCACTGCGACCTGGCGCTCGACCGGTTGTCGAACCGCTACGGCGTGGCGGTCGAGCAAGTCGAGCTGCGCGTGCCGTTGCGCGAGACGGTGGCTGCCAAGGCTCAGGGCCTGGGCCGCAACGTCAAGCAGTCGGGCGGTCACGGCGAGTACGGGATCTGCAGCGTCGAGATCGAACCGCTGAGCTCCGGCGAGGGGTTCCAGTTCGTTGACAAGGTCGTCGGCGGCGTGGTCCCGCGCCAGTTCATCCCTTCTGTCGAGAAGGGCGTCCGGGCCCAGATGGAGCAGGGCGTGCTGGCCGGTTACCCGATGGTTGACATCAAGGTCACCCTGTATGACGGCAAGGCGCACTCGGTCGACTCCTCGGACATGGCGTTCCAGAAGGCCGGCCGCGCTGCGCTGAAGGACGCCGCCGCGAAAGCGCACGTCCAACTGCTCGAGCCGGTCGACGAGGTATCCGTGCTCGTCGCGGACGAGTACGTCGGCGCGGTCATGTCCGACCTGTCGTCCCGGCGCGGCCGTGTCCTTGGCACCGAGTCAGTGGCCGGCGGCCGCACCCTGGTGAAGGCCGAGATCCCCGAGCTCGAGGTCACCAGGTACGCAATCGACCTGCGCTCGATGTCGCACGGCACTGGCTCGTTCACGCGCAGTTACCTGCGCTACGAGCCGTTGCCCTCGCACCTCGCGGACAAAGTAGCAGCGGCCGAGAAACCCTAATCGCGGCGAACGGGCAGCGCCGACCGGGCACCCGGCCGACCACACGAAACGGTCGGCCAGGTCCCGGTTCGCCGCCCGCCCCAGGACCGTCCGGAGACTGGCAACGCCGAGGGCGCGGGTGGCGTGAGGTCGAGTCGGCCGTTTCGTGTGGCCGACTCGAGCCTGACGCCAGCCGCGGCCCGTACCTGCCGCAAGCACCCGGCGCTGGCGGCCGCCCATAGCGCGCAAATCGGGCGCCCTCAGCGCGGCCGCTCCGACATTTCACTGATTTTGTTGGCGCAATCAACTGGTTTGTAGTGTTTCGCGCGACCAAAATCCGTGATACGTGGAGCAGCTGAGTCGCAAAAGCGGCATAACTAGCGGGCCGACTCAGCGGGCGCGGATGGCGTGAGGTCGAGTCGGCCGTTTCGTGTGGCTGACTCGAGCCTGACGCCGGCCGCGGCGCCGCGCCAGCGCCGTTCCCGCTGGTTTAGGGCTTTTTCTCGGCAGGCCAGGCGTCGGCCAGGACCACGCGGGTGTCGGCCAGCAGTTGCGGCAGGACCTTGGTCCGGCCGACGACCGGCATGAAGTTGGCGTCACCACCCCAGCGCGGGACGACGTGCTGATGCAGGTGCGCTGCGATGCCGGCGCCGGCCACGCCGCCCATGTTCATGCCGATGTTGAAACCCTGCGCCTGGGACGCGTCTCGCAGCGCCGTCATGGCGCGCTTGGTGAAGGCCGCGAGTTCGGCGGTCTCCGGCTCGGTGAGGTCGGTGTAGTCGGCCACATGCCGGTACGGCACGACCATGAGGTGCCCGCTGTTGTAGGGGTAGAGGTTCAGCACCGCGTAGACCTCGGTGCCACGTGCGACGATCAGGCCGTCCGCGTCGCTCAGCTTCGGTATCTCGCAGAACGGGCACTCGACGGCGCTGCCGTCGGCCGGCTTGCCCTCCCCTTTGATGTAGGCCAGCCGGTGCGGCATCCACAGTCGCTGCAGTCCGTCCGGCGCGATCTGGTACTGCTCGTCCAGAGCGGCGTCGCGCCTGGGCGAGATCTCTTTGTAGCCCGGATCGAGTTCCTCCGGCCCTGGCACGCGGTCGGGCACAGCGTCAGACCTGGATCCTGCTGGCCACTGCTCCGGTGATCTCGGCAATGGCGTCGACGACAGGCACGCCGTTCTTCTGCTCGCCGCTGCGGTACCGGAACGACACCGCCCCGGCAGCCATGTCGTCATCCCCCGCCAGCAGCATGTAAGGGACCTTCTGACGCTGCGCGGTGCGGATCTTCTTCTGCATCCGGTCGTCGCTGGTGTCCACTTCGACCCGGATGCCGTGCTCGCGCAGCCGGGTGGCGACGTTCTGCAGGTAGTCGATGTGCGCGTCGGAAATCGGGATGCCGACCACCTGAACCGGAGCGAGCCAGGGCGGGAACGCTCCGGCGTAGTGCTCGGTCAGGATGCCGAAGAAGCGCTCGATCGAGCCGAACAGCGCCCGGTGGATCATGTACGGGCGCTGCCTGCTGCCGTCCGCGGCCTGGTACTCGATGCCGAACCGGCCGGGCTCCTGGAAGTCCACCTGCAGTGTCGACAGCTGCCAGCGGCGGCCGATCGCGTCCTTGACGTGCACGTCGATCTTGGGTGCGTAGAACGCGCCCTCGCCCTCGGCGACCACGTACGGCAGGCCCGAGGCATCCAGCGCGTGCTTGAGCGCCGCCTCGGCGGCCTCCCACTCGCCCGGATCGCCTACGTACTTCTCCGGCCGGGTGGACAGCTCGGCCTCGAACTCGGTGAGCCCGAAGTCGCGGAGCAAGCCGACCACGAAGTCCAGCAGCGAGGCCAGTTCCGGGGCCAGCTGCTGCGGGGTG
>DATMMA010000155.1:0-13709 GCA_035570295.1 Streptosporangiaceae bacterium | reverse complement strand
GTCTGCATGGCGATGTAAGAGCTGAGATGGCGCTGGAAACAGCAGAACGCGTGCCCGACATCGGGGATCGCACCAGTCTGGGGGCTGTGCTGGTACTCGTAGCTTCGCCTCAAGATCGTGCTGGTGGCGGCCGTCTCGGGGGTCTGCGGGTTGGCGAGCCGGATGTGCGAGCGTAGCGGGGTGATCAGACCTTGCGGGTCGTTGGTGTAGATGGGATCGAGCAGGTCCGAGGCGTTCGGATTCAGGGCGTACAGCGGGGCGCCGCTGACCTTGCGGCGGCCGAAGATCTGCTCCTGCTGAGCTAGCGGTACCCCCTGCCACTTCTCGACATTGAACTGGACGATGCGCACGACCTGATAGGTGCCGCCTGCCGCCCACGCCGGCTCCCCGGTGTGCGGCTGCACCCACACGTACTGGTTCATCTGAGCGGCGCTCGCGGGGTCGGGGTTGGCGATGCCGTCTTTGAAGCCGAAGAAGTCCCGGCTGACCCCGACCGGGCGCGGCGGGGCATGGAGGCCGTTGATGCTCCATCGCGGTGTCATCGCGCCCTTGGTACGAAAAATGATTTCCAGCAGCGCGTGTGCCGCAACGTCGCGGCTCCCGGCACATAGCTGTATCAGCAGGTCTCCGTCCGACAGCGCCGGATTGAGATCGTCGTGACGGAACGGTGTCATGGTGACCAGCTGAACGGGCTTGCGCGCGGCCAGTCCGTAGCGGCCGTCGAACAGACTGGCGCCGACACCGACCGTGACGGTGAGAGCGTCGGCGGGGACATCGGGGCCTAGCACGCCGTCGTCTGGCTGCGGTGAACCCGGCGGCGCGGTCGGCGCCCTGCCGCCGCGGGTGAGGAAAGCGGCCTGCGCGGTCAGCGTGCGGAACAGGTCGGTGAGTTCGCCGCGGCCCGCCGCCGTCACGTCGAAGGCGGCAAAGTTCCCGACCGCCTGCCGCCGCATCGGAGGGGGGTCGATGATGCCCGCCTGATGCTCACCATAGAACGGGACAGCAGGAGCGTTCTGCGCCTCTCCGGCATACCCCGGCGCGCTGTTCCGCGCCCCGCCAAGCGCCAGCACACCGTTCTGCGTCCCGCCCGCGGCCAGGGGGCCGCCCGCGGCCAAGCCCGTCGCCGCTACCCCCTGCAGGAAGGACCGCCGCCCGAAGCCACCCGCCGGACACCCCCCGCCGTCCCACGCATCCTGCGGCGTAGGCGGCGTTCGCCCGGTAATCGTCACCTCCGGAATCGAAACTGATGATGCTTCAATCGAAGGTCCCCCGCGCCACCGCAGCTAAAACCCTGGTTCTCACCGGGTCCTATGTCCGGCGCTTCCTTCGGATGAGCCAGGTGAGCCAGCCGGATGCGCCGACGGCGACCAGACAGGCGAGGCCGATCTCGGCAATCATGCGCCCACGGGTCGCTGGTCCATGCGACGTGTCATGGCGGCTGTCCCGGGCCGCTGAGCTTGTGGCCCCGGCTTCCCGGCCGGCACTTGCCGCAAATGTGCGGAAGGCGATCACATTCCGGGCGCTGGTGGCGAGCATCAGGCCGGCGCCGATCCCGGGCGTCGGGAAGTGGTTGGCGGGGGCGCCAATGGTTGCCTGCTGCCGGATCTTGCCGGTGGCCGGGTCGAGGCCGGATAGCTTGCCGTTCTGCCCGATCGTCCAGACCAGGCCGCCCGCCACGATCGGCGGCCCGCTGCTGAGGTTGGCGCTCCACAGCACGTGCAGCGCAGGCGGGGACCTGGTGGCTTTGACGGCGATTGGGCCGCTGAGGCACGGCAGGTACGCGGTCATCCCGATGTGGGCGCTGCCGCCGTCCATATTGGTGCTGCAGACCGGGCTGATCTTGGCCTGCGGCTTGCCGATGCCGCCCAGGTGCCTGCCGTCGAGCAGGTACACCACCTGGCTCTTGCCCGCACCGATGACCTGGCCGTCGGACAGCAGCACCGGCACGGTGGTCATGTCCAGGTCATTAGAGTTGTCCTGGTGCCAGTTGGCGGGCGCGAAGAACTGCAGCAGGCGCAGGGACGGGGAGAGCTCGAGCACCGCGTCGCTGTTGTCGTAGGGGTGCTTATTCAACGATCCGTTGCCGGTGGCCACCCATAGGTCACCGTTCCGGTCGACCGCGGGTGCCCCGCCGCCCATCCAGACCCCTGCGTTGTTCTCGCCGGGTGCCGGGTCGACGGTGAAGAAGCGCGGTGTCCCGCCTGCCTCAGGGACCCCGACAACCCGGCCGCGGTACTTCCCGCAGTCCTCGGCGTTCCCGCCGAAGCCGAAGTACACGCGTCCGTCGTCCAGGGTCAGCCCAGTGCGCTGCAGGAGGTTCGCCGGTACCTGGCCAGGCGGGTCCACTTGCTCGGCAAGCTCAACCTGACCGGTGGCGGTATTCAGCCCGGTCAGGATGTGGGCGGGCTTACCGTTCCTCATCTCGTCGGCAACGAGGAAGATCTCGCGGCGGGCGGGGTCGATGACCGGCGTGCCGGTAATGCCCACAACCGGGTTGATGTTCGAGCACGGCAGCACCTCGGACGGCACCGCCTTGCCCAGCTGCACCGACCAGACGATCTCGCCGGTCGCCGCGGACAGCGCGTAGACGGTGTCCTCCTGGGTCGCCACGTAGACCAGGTCACCGAGCACCAGCGGCTCGCCATACAGCTGCCCGTCCAGCGTCGGTGACGTCCACGCCCTGGCTGCCGTGTCCACCGAACCCACCCCGACGGCGACTCCGTTGCCAGCCCGACCATCGTGATACACGGTCCAGGAAGTCGGCGCGGCATGGTCGTCTGGGTGCTTCGAAGCCAGAGCCGGCGGCGCGACGCCGACGGCAACCGCGGCCGCGCAGCCGACGAAGCACGCTGCCCGACGCAATCTACGCCCCCCGCCCAAGCGGCAGTACCCCTTCGGCCTCCCCTGATACCCGACGAGGAGCGCGGTTACGCGCGAACTGACGTGCCGCTACACGGTTACTACAGCCGACCAGGACCCCGCCCCACCCGCTGGGCTCGGGTCAGGCCGGGCCTACCGCGAGCGACTTCACGAAGTCCGCGATCTGCCGCAGCGTGCTGCACTCCCGCACCTGCGTGCACAATGGCGCATAGCTGGACATCACCGAGTCACCCTGATTCCAGTACCGGCGCGGCTCAGGATTGAGCCAGTACAGCTTGCCCACGCGTTCGCTCACGTCGGCCAGCGCTCCGGCCGCCGGATCCAGGTAGTTCGTCCGGGCGTCGCCGACGACAAGTACCACCGTCCGCCGCGAGAACTGCCTGGAGTAATCCCGCGCGAAGTCCCGCAGCACGTGGCCGTAGTCGGAACTGCCGTTCCAGCGGACTGCACCGCGCGCCGCCTCGGCCTGGCTGAGCTGGCGGCCAGCCGAGCGCGCATCGCTGACCAGCTCGGTGATCTCCGACAGTCCGTCGACGAAGGAAAACGCGCGCAGCCGGCTCAGCCTGCTGTCCAGCGCGATCAGCAAGTTGAGCGTGAACCGGGAGAACGTCGCCACCGAGCCGGACACGTCGCAGAGCACGACGATTTCCGGCTTCGGCGGCGGCGCCGGCTCGGTCCCGATCCTGAACGGCACGCCTCCGGTCCCCATCGCCAGGTGCAGCGTGCGCCGGATGGACAGCCGCGGCCTGCGGAACTCCTGCTGCGCCAGCAGCTTGCTCAGCTGGTGCGCCAGCGGACCGATCGACGCGACCATTGCCTCGTGCTCGGCCGCCGAGGCGGTTGCGATGTCCACATCCTCGGCTAGCCGGACTCGCAAGGTCTTGCTGACCGCGCGAGCGCCCCGGTCAGCGACCAGCGCGCGGCGGATGGCGGCCCGCAGCTCGGCTCTGAAACTGTCCACTGCCCGGTCGGCCTCGCCGCGCCTGAGCCGGCCGGCGATGGCCGCCGAACCACCGGCGCCTGAACCACCGGCGCCCGCGCCACCGGCTCCAGAACCCCCGCCGCCGCCTTCGCCCCCGGCCAGCAGTTCAGCCCGGATGCTGTCGAGGTTCGCCGCCTCGCTCGCCGCGATCATCGCGAACACCCCGGCCACCGGCGCGCCTGGCTCCAGCGCCGCGTAGCGCCGCACGTACTCCTCGGCTAGTTGCCGGAGGGCTACCGCGTCGCCGGAACCGATGGCCGCGCGGAGCGCGGCGGCGAGATCCTCACCCGTCAGGCTGGCGAACGGCCCGGGCTCAGACGGCCCCGTTCCCCCGAAGTAAAGGTTGAACAGCACGTGGAACGCATCGAGATGCTCCGCCCGCTTGATCAGCGCGCATTGCAGGCTGCACCGCACCGCCTCCTGGTCTGCCAGCGATATGCGGGCCAGGGCACGGGCCGCGTCCAGGTGCTCGCCCACCGAGACGCCAACGCCCACGGCCCGCAGCTCGTCGACGAGCGCAGCTAGCGCGGCATCCTGGCCTGGCATCGGTCAGGCCAGGGACAGCTCAGCTAGTGCCACGGTGATGTCCCGCTCGTACTTGAGCAGCACCGACAGCGTCTGCCTGGTGACTTCGTCGGCCAGCTCCGCCGCGCCGAGCGCGAGCAGGGTGCGGGCCCAGTCGACGGTCTCGGAGATGGACGGCGGCTTCTTCAGGTCGGCTGACCGCAGCACCGCGACCAGCGCCGCGATCTCCTCGGCCAGGTGCACGTCTAGTTCGGGAACGTGTAGTTGGACTATCTCGGCTTCGCGCTGCACGCTCGGATAGCCCAGGTGCAGGTAGAGGCAGCGGCGTTTGAGTGCTTCGGACAGATCGCGGGTGTTGTTGGAGGTCAGGAAGACCTGCGGAACGTGCCTGGCAGTCACCGTGCCAAGCTCGGGGATCGACACCTGGTATTCCGACAGCACTTCCAGCAGCAGCGCCTCGGCCTCCATATCCAGCCGGTCGACTTCGTCGATCAGCAGCACGACCGGCTGATCCGAACGGATGGCTGCCAGCAGGGGGCGGCTCAGCAGGAAGTCCTCGCCGAAAATTCCGGCAGCGCCGAGGTCGGTGCTGCCGGTGCCCTGATGCAGCTGCAACTGGAGCAGCTGGCGGCGGTAGTCCCACTCATAAATCGCCTTGGATTCGTCAAGGCCCTCGTAGCACTGCAGGCGGATCAGCGGCTTGCCGGTCATAGTGGCCACGCTCTTAGCCAGCTGCGTCTTCCCAGTGCCAGCCGGGCCTTCGATGAGCACCGGCTTACTCAGCGCCGCAGCCAGGTGGACGACCGTGCCGGTGGCCGCGTCGGCCAGGTAGCCGGCCTTGCTCAGCTGTTCCTGCACGTCGTCAATGGGAGAAAGAACGTCCGCCATGCGGCTAATCATCGCCAAAAGGTGATCCGTCAGGAAGACCGGGGGTTGCCGAAGGGTAGCCGGGCGGCCCGTGATCACACAGCGCGGATAAGCAGGGCAGGCCGGGCGCCAGAGTTTCCTGCCAGCTCCCGGATGTCCTTCGGGTCGGACGTCCAGACGATCGCGCGCAGGGCCGTGGCCATCACCACCACTGTCGCGTCGACGACATCGGAGCTTCCCGCTCTCCCGCACAAGACCCCGGCGGCCTTGCTGGTGTCTAATCCGACCGAGTCGACCTGACAGCCGGCTAGTACCTTCCCAAGCCGCACCTGACGACGGCCATCACGCCACACCTGGCCGACGACAACGGCTGGCACATGGATGTCCCGGCCTTCGTCGAGCGCGAGCTTGTGGCGTGCCCACATGCCTCGGTCGCTGTTATCCAAGGCGATCAGGGCACCGGCGTCATAGACGTACGGCGGAATCATGCGGCACCCTCGCCCCTGGAGAAGTACTCGTCATCCGCTGCAGCCATCTCGGCACGGGCCGCGGCAAGCTCTTCAGGCGTGAAGGCGCCGTGCTGTGCCTCCCACTCGGCCACGACGGCCTGGCCGATCCGCAGCCGCATCTCGCGCTCGGCCGCGCTCGCGATCAATCGCGATAGCGGAATGCCGGCCTCGCGCGCTGCTACTCCGAGATCACGGGCAAGTTCCTCATCGAGGGTGATGGTCACCTTCCTCGTTGCCATACAAACACCATATCGCGGTATGGCAGTTAGGACTGGCCGGCCTCGGCTGCCTCTGCCTCGGCCACGGTCGAGACCGGCCGCGGCCTGATCCGCCGGCTGGCTGCCGCCACGCACGCCGCCGCGGGGGCAAGGGCAGCTGCCCCGGCCAGCAGCGCAATGCGGATCGACGTCAGCGTGCCGACCACGCCGAAGACCGGGCCGCCGGCGATCTGGCCCGCGCTGTCGAACATGTCCTTGGCCGACAGCGCGGTAGCCCGCACGGACGACTCGATCCGGGTCACCATCCAGCCCGAGAGCAGCGGGTCGAGCACCGGGCGCAGCACTGACACCGCAACGTAGGCAGCCACCACCACGGCGAAGGCGTGCGCGGTGGCCATCACGACCACAGCCGCGCCAATCGCCAGCGTCAGCACCAGCAAGCCGCCGGCCACCGAGTCCGGTCCGAGCCGCTCGGTGCGCCGCTTGGCCAGCTGCGTCGCGCCGAGGCCAAGCAACGCGGCCGCGCACGCGAACAGGCTGAACCACATCGCCGGATGCAGCCCTCTCAGCTGCGGGAACCTGATGTCCCTGAGCAGGAAGGCGCCCCACAGCCGGTCAAAACTCTCACTCCACATTCCCGCGAACAGCGTCATCCCGAACAACAGCACCAGACCTGGCACCGCGATCACGGCCCGGTGCGTGGCGCGCGTTTGCTCCGCGAGCAAGGTACGTGCCGGCCTGGCGACCCGGGCTGGCTGAAAATTGTGCTCTGGCATCACGACGGCCGTCCCGATGGCGAGCAGGCAGATCAGGCTGCCGCCGGTCAGCAGCGGCATGTTCAGGCCGGCCAGCGCGATCACGCCGGACAGCAGGCTGCCCGCGACGGTCGCGATCAGGCCGTACTGGGTGGCCCGCAGGTAAACGCCGGTCATCCGGTCGTCACCGAGTTCGCCAGCAAGCTCGCCCGCGATCCAGGCTTCCTGGGCTCCGTTGTTCAGTGCAGCGCCAAGGCCGAGCACTACCTGCGCGGCGATCAGGTTAGCGAAGGCCGGCGACAAGCCCTCCATGATCAGCGCGACGCCGACAATGAACAGCCCCGCCAGGGTGCATAGCCGCCGGCTGACCAGGTCGGCCAGCACGCCGGTGGGTAGTTGCAGCAGGAAGTAGCTGAGCTCAAGCGCGGTGCCGAGCAGCAGCAACTCCAGCGGGTTCAGCCGTCCCGAGATGACCCAGTACACGGTGATCGTCGCGTAGCAGATGCCGAGGAGGAAGCTTGTGCCGCTCTCGAGGATCAGGTACAGCGGGTACGCCCGGATCGGATGGCTGCCGAGTCGCATCCCGGCGACATTAAGCGGCATTTACCAGCCGGGTCAATGCTTTTCCTGGCGCCCAGTCAAGCGCGGGAATGGACCGTCACCAGCATTTGTTAGCATCGCGAACTATAAGTGTGTCGTACCAAGGGAGCTTACGGGTGACGGAACCAGCGGAGGGTGCTGCCGCGGACGAGGCGAGCATCTGCGGGCTGCTCACTGTGCTGCGAATTTCGCGAATCATGGAGCGGGTTGACGCGGGGGTGAGCCCGCAGCAGTACCGGATGCTGAAGCTGATCGGCGCAGGCGGGGAGCGTTCGGCCAGGCTCGCCGAGAAGCTCGCGGTCGCCAAGCCTACGCTGACCTCGACAGCCGACAGCCTGGTTGCGGCGGGCCTGGCCACCCGCCAGGCGGAGCCAGGAGACCGGCGGGTGGTCCGGCTGTTCCTCACCGAGGCGGGCCGGGCGGCGATACAGCGAGCTGACTTTGCCTATTCGGCTTGGTTCGGCTCCTTGCTTGACCACACCGGCCGGCGTGCCGAGATCCTGTCGGACTTCGCAGCGCTCGATGAAGCCATAATCGAGCAGCGCCGCGCCCGGCAGGCCGCTGACACCGCGACCGAGTGCGCCGACCCCAGCGCAGGCCAGCGGTGAGGGCGGCGAACCGGAAGCGCAAGCCAGCGACCACCCAGCAGCTAGCGACTCAGTCCGCCGAGGCAGCCAGGACGCTCGGCTCCGGCTACGGCGAAGGCTGGCTCCGCCGGCTGGCGGGCAATTGCTGGAAGCACAAGCGGCTCTCCCTGGTCGCCTTCGGCGCCTCGCTAGTGGCGACGCTGGTCACGACCGCCATCCCGCTGATCCAGCGCGACATCATCGACAGCGCGATCCTCACGCACGTCCAGCCGATCTGGCCGGGCGCGACACTGCTCATCATCGCTGCGCTCATCAGCTTTGGCGCGGTCTACCTGCGCCGCTACCGCGGCGGTCAGCTCTCCCTCGACGTCCAGCATGACTTGCGCACCGACCTGTTCGGCTCGCTGACCAGGCTGGACGGCGCGAGGCAGGACCAGTTGCATACCGGGCAGATCGTCAGCCGGTCGATCTCCGACCTGAACATGGTCCAGTCGCTGTTGTCGATGATGCCCATGCTGGTCGGCAACGCGCTGCTGTTCGTCCTGTCGATCATCGTCATGTTCTGGCTATCACCGCTGCTCGCGCTCATCTCGCTGGCGGTCGGGCCGGCCTTGCTGGTGCTGTCCGTCGCCTCCAGGCGCCGCCTTTTCCCGGCCAGCTGGGACGCTCAGCAGAAGGCCGGCGAGGTGGCCGGCGTGGTCGAGGGTGCCGTTACCGGCGTCCGTGTCGTCAAGGGATTCGGCCAGGAACAGCAGGAGATCGAGCGCCTGGAAGGCGTCGGCCGCATCCTGTACGCAGCCAGGGTCCGGACCGTCAGGATGATGGCCAGGTTCAGCCCGGCGCTCGGCGCGATCCCGGCACTTGGCCAGGTCGGCGTGCTCGCACTCGGCGGCTACATGGCCGTCAAGGGCGAGATAACGCTGGGCACGTTCCTGGCGTTCGCGTCGTACCTTGCGCAGATGGTCAACCCGGTCCGCGCCCTGACCAACCTCATCACAATTGGCCAGGAGGCGCGCGCCAGCGTCATCCGGGTGTACGAGGTCATCGACTCCCGGCCGATGCTGACAGAGAAGCCGGATGCCGTGATCATGCCGCCGGGCAGCAAGGACGTCGTACTGGACGACGTGCACTTCGGCTATGTCCCGTCGGAGCCGGTCCTGCGCGGCTTGTCGCTTCGGGTGAGTCCTGGCGAGACACTCGCCGTGGTCGGCACGTCCGGCTCGGGAAAGTCCACGATCTCGCTGCTCCTCCCCCGTTTCTACGACGTCCGCTCGGGCGCGATCAGGGTAGGCGGCCACGACGTCAGGGACGTCACCCTGGATTCGCTGCGGGCCTCCATCGGCCTGGTACTGGAGGAGAGCTTCCTGTTCTCCGACTCCGTCCGCAACAACATCGCCTACGGCCGCCCGGACGCGACGCAGGAGCAGATCGTCGCGGCGGCCCGCGCGGCCGAAGCCGAGGAGTTCATTCTCGGGCTACCCGACGGCTACGACACTGTGGTCGGCGAGCAAGGCCTGACCCTGTCCGGCGGCCAGCGCCAGCGCGTCGCCCTCGCCAGGGCACTCATCACCGACCCATCGATCCTGGTCCTGGACGACGCTACTTCCGCGATCGACGCGCGAGTTGAAGCGCAGATCCACGCCACCTTGCGTAAGGTCATGGCGGGCCGCACCACGCTGCTCATCGCGCACCGGAGGTCCACGCTCGAACTTGCTGATCAGATCGCGGTGCTGGACGAAGGACGCCTGATCGATCAGGGCACGCACGAAGAGCTCACCCAGCGCTGTCCCGAATACCGGTTGTTGCTCGCCGGACCTGGCGACGACGCCGAGGGCACCGACGCGGGTGAGCTTTCTTTCTACCGGAACGAAGCAGACCAGGACGCAGCCGCCTGCCGCGCCGCGCCTGGCCGGGGCCAGATCACCCCGAGCCTGTGGCCGGCCGCCGAGCACCCGGCCGATGCTCCCGAGTCCTCTGCGGCAGCAAGCAAGCAGCTCGCGAACGTGGCAGCAGCCGGGATCGGGCGCGGCCACGTCAGCGGTGGCATGGCCGGCGGCCGCGGCGGGGGTGCATCCCAGCGCGGTGCGGCCCTGTCCGGCGGCGGCATGACTGGCGGCTGGATGGCGGGCATTCCGGCCTCACCTGAGCTGCTGGCCAAGGTCGCCGCGCTGCCGCCGGCGACCGAGCAGCCGGGCGTCGACGAGTCCTTCGCGCGAGCGCCCGACAATCACTTCACGCTGCGCAAGCTGCTGCGGCCGTTCGCGATCGCCCTTGGTATCGGACTGATCCTCGACGGGCTGGACGCCATTGCGGGCACGGCGATGCCGCTGCTTGTGCGCGGCGGCATCGACAACGGCGTCGAGAAGGGCCTGCTCAGCTTCAACGCTCGCTTCGACATCATCCTGACCGCCGCGGCCATCGGCCTGGCGATCGTGCTTGGCGACTGGGCAGTGAACTGGGCCCAGACCATCGTGGTCGGCCGCAACGGCGAACGGCTGCTCTACACGCTTCGGGTGAAGATCTTCGCCCACCTGCAGCGACTCGGCCTTGACTTCTACGAGCGCGAACTGACCGGCCGGATCATGACCAGGATGACCACCGACGTCGACGCGCTGTCCTCGTTCTTCCAGACTGGCCTGATCACGATGGTCAACTCGGTCCTGACGTTCATCGTCGTGCTGATCCTGATGCTCGTGCTGAACTTGCGGCTCGGGCTGATCCTGGCCCTGTTCCTGCCGGTGCTTGTCATCGCAACCGTCATATTCCGGGCCAAGTCGTCCAAGGCGTATACCGAGGCCAGGGAGAGGGTCAGCATGGTGAACGCCGACCTTCAGGAGAACGTGGCCGGCCTGCGCGTGGCTCAGGCATACCGGCGCGAGCAGGTCAACTCGGACCGGTTCGCCGGCCTGTCCGGCGCCTACCGGGTGTCCAGGCTGCGGGCGCAGCGGATGATCGCGGTGTACTTCCCGTTCGTACAGGCGCTGTCGACGATCGGCGGCGCGGTCATCCTGTTCGCGGCGGCCAGCGAGATTCACAACAACGTACTTACGGCCGGAAGCCTGATCGCTTACCTGCTCTATGTCGACCAGCTCTTCTCGCCGATCCAGCAGATGTCCCAGGTCTTCGACGGCTACCAGCAGGCCAACGTCGGCCTGAAGCGGATCAAGGCCCTGCTGCAGACCCCGACCAGTACGCCGCCGGCCGAGCATCCGGTGCGGCCGGGCCGGCTGCGAGGCGAGATCGAGCTGCGTGGCGTGCGCTTCGGCTACACCGGCCAGCGGACCGAGGCCATCAGCGGAGTTGACCTGTCGATCCAGCCTGGTGAGACTGTGGCGCTGGTAGGCCAGACCGGGGCGGGCAAGTCGACGCTGGTGAAGCTGATCGCCAGGTTCTACGACGTGACCGCGGGCGGCGTGCTGGTTGACGGGAGGGACGTGCGTGATTACGACCTGCCCGCCTACCGGCAGCAGCTCGGCGTGGTGCCGCAGGAGCCATACCTCTTCGCGGGCACCGTCAGGGACGCGATCGCTTACGGCCGGCCGTACGCCACGGATGCCGAGGTTGAGGCGGCTGCTCGCGGGGTCGGCGCGATCGACATGATCTCCCGGTTGCCGGGCGGCTTTGGTCACGAGGTGGCCGAGCGCGGGCGCAATCTGGCTGCCGGGCAACGGCAGCTGATTGCCCTCGCCCGCGCCTACCTGGTCGACCCGGCGATCCTGCTGCTGGACGAGGCAACGGCGGCGCTTGACCTGGCCGCCGAGGCCGAGGTCAACAGGGCCACCGAGCAGCTAGCCGCGCGGCGCACCACAATCGTGGTCGCGCACCGGCTGACCACTGCCTCAAAGGCCGACCGGATCGTGGTCATGGCGGGCGGCCAGATCGCCGAAATGGGGACGCACGACGAACTGCTGGCTCGCGGAGGCGCGTACGCGGCCATGTGGGCCGCGTTCACCGGAGCGGCCGAACTGGTCAGCTGACGGCGGCAGGTTCGAAGTGACGCGCGACGCGCGACGGATCCGGGGAACTTGGCCGTTCCTCGGCACCGATTCAGTTGGAGGGGTCTGGCTGCCCACCTGAGCACAGCTGCTCCCGGACCCGCTTCCTTGCCCTGTGCAGCCGGGACATCACCGTACCGATCGGCACGCCGATCATCTCGGCTGCGTCACGATATGAATAGCCCTCCCCGTCGACCAGGTAGATCACGGCCCTGAATCCGACTGGCAGCTCAGCCAGCGCCGCACGTACCTCGGACTCGCTGAACCGGTTGAGTACCTCCTCCTCGGCTGAGGGCGCGCTCCGTGCCGCGATATCGACAGGCAGCCGGGCTGCGGAGGGGGCCGGGACGTCGACGTCCGGGCTCAGCACTTCCGCCGGCTGGCGCTGGCGACGCCGGCGGGTGTTGATGAAGGCGTTGGCCATGATGCGGAACAGCCAGGCGCGGCCATTCGTGCCTGGCGTGAACCCGGCCAAGCCCGCGTAAGCGCGTGTCATCGTGTCCTGGACGAGGTCCTCGGCGTCGCTAGAGTTGCCCGTCATCTGGAGCGCGGTGGGGTACAACTGGCGCCGGCAGGGTCCAAGTTCGCGTTCGAAAAGAACACCGGCAGAAGGCCGGCCGTCAACGTCATAGTCCGCAGTACACATGAGCGCTATCGCCTCCCAGGCGGCCAGCGCCGCGCTAGCCAGCGAGCGGCCGGAGGAGCCACCACATTCGGACGGGATCGGTTAACTTGAGTCAGTCAAGTTCAACCCTGGCAGCCTGTCTACTCTGGCATAACCTGGCAAAGTCCCCGGCGAGACGGAATCCGAAGCAGCACGCGTTCGGTTTCCGCACGCCTGTTCGGGAACTGCCAGGGGCGAAGGTCTACAGCTGCCCTAGCTAGCGGTCTTAACGGCGCGGCGCCACGCGGCCAGCGCCGCCTGGATGTCGTCCGGGCCGATGCCGACGTGAGTGAGCATCCGGATACGGCCGCCGAGGATGGTCACCTGGAGGCCCTCCGCGGCGAGCAACTCCCGCCACTGCGCTGCGCCACGTCCGGTCCCGGACACGTCGATGAACACGATGTTGGTTTCCACGTCATCCGGGTCGATGCTCTCGGGCAGCAACTCGGCGACGCCCTCGGCGAGTCTCCGGGCGTTCGCGTGATCCTCGGGAAGCCGGGCTGGCCCCTCCTCCAGCGCGATCAGGCCCGCCGCGGCCACGATGCCCGCCTGTCGCCACGCACCGCCGAAAAGGATCTTCAGCCGGCGAGCCTCGGCGATGAACTCCCGGTCGCCTGCCAGTACCGATCCGATCGGTGCGCCGAGGCCCTTGGACAGGCAGAACATCATCGAGCTCACCGCGCTGGCGTAGTCAGCGACCGGCACTTCGGCGACCGCGCAGGCATTGAAGATCCGTGCGCCGTCCAGGTACAACGGCACACCCGCGTCCGCGCATACAGCGGCGATGTCGCGAACCCCGGTGATGCTCATGACCGAGCCGCCACCCAGCTGGTGGGTGTTCTCGATGCTGACGAGGTCGACTACAGCCACGTCGTCGGGATCGCGCACCAGGGCGGCTGCGACCTGTTCACCGAGCAGCAGCCCCCGGTCCGGCGCGCTCAGGTACTGGAAGGCGACGCCGGAGAGCGCAGCCGCGGAACTCAGCTCGGTCCGGCCGACATGGGCTGTGGCCTCGCATACCGCCAGATGGCCAGAGCGGACGTAGGCGTGCAGGGCGACCTGGTTGCACATGGTCCCCGTCGGCAGGTAAAGGGCTGCTTCCTTGCCGGTTAGCTCGGCCGCGCGGT